>CAJOER010000110.1 GCA_905233805.1 uncultured Eubacterium sp.
GCTACGCCGCTGTGGTCGCAATCAAGGGTAATATAGTCCGCTGAGCTTTTGACTTTTTCGTCGGCGTTTCCCATAGCTACGCCGATTCCCGCGGCTTGCAGCATTGTAATATCGTTAGTGTCGTCGCCGAAAGCCACAGTGCTTTCAATCGGAATTTCAAGATACTGCGCAAGTTTTTCAAGCGCGATACCCTTAGTTGCTCCCCGGCTGTTAATCTCGATATTATTTACAATAGAGGTAGTAACCGCGAGGTCGGAAAACTCTCTCGGAAGCTCGGCAAGCGCCTGCTTTCGGAGAGTCATATCCTTAAAGAAAATCTGTATTTTCTGAATTCCCCTGCCGCGTTTTTCAAGCTCTGCTTTAAGCTCGGGTACGGGCGTGCGGAGCTCGCGTATCATTTTAAGACTGTGGATATTCGCGGCGTATTCCTCCGCCTTATCGTAGAGCGACTGAGTCATCCAGCCCCAGCCGTCCTGATAGCAGTCATAAATCACGTCAAGCCCGTCAAGCTTTTCCATAACGGAAAGTGCGCGCGAAAGCGGTATTTCAGACGAGCAGACGGTTTTATCCGCCTCTGCGTCGTACACCTGCGCACCGTTAACGGAAATAACGTAACGCACGAAAGGAAGCTCCCTTATGACCTGAGGCATACCGCGGAAGAAACGCCCCGTCGCGGGGACAATTTCTATCCCCTGCGCCACCGCTTTTTCAAGCGCCCCGGCGTCCTTTTCCGACAGCTGTTTTTCGGAATTCAGCAGAGTGCCGTCAAGGTCAAGAGCAATAAGCTTTATATTATGCATTGTAAGTCGTCGCCGCTGTGTTTCCGCCGTGGCCCGTCCAGTTCGTGTGGAAGAACTCGCCCCTCGGGGAGTCGGTTCTCTCGTAGGTATGAGCGCCGAAATAATCGCGCTGCGCCTGAAGAAGGTTTGCGGGAAGACGCTCGGTTGTATAGCCGTCAAAATAGCTGAGCGCCGAGGTCATGGCAGGCGCGGGAACGCCGTACTGAACTGCCGCCGCGGCAACCTTTCTCCACGCGGGAACAAGCTTTTCAATAGTCTCCTTGAAGTACGGGGAGAGAATAAGATTTTTAAGCTCGGGGTCTGCGTCGTACGCCTCTTTAATCTTGCCGAGAAAGACGGAACGGATTATACATCCGCCGCGCCACATAAGCGCGATACCGCCGTAATTGAGGTTCCAGCCGTAGTGGGCGGCTGCGGTACGCATAAGGGTATAGCCCTGAGCGTAGGAGATAATCTTTGAAGCAAAGAGAGCCTGGCGGATAGCCTCAACCATTTCCGCCTTATCACCCTCAAATGCGGGGATTTTTCTGTCAAATACCTTCGCTGCGTTCACGCGCTCGTCCTTCATAGCCGAAAGGCATCTTGCAAATACCGCCTCGCCGGCGATACCCGTCCACTTGCCGGTACCCTTCTGGCCTGCCGTGTCGAGGATTTTTTCAGCAAGGGGCGAGCCGTCCTCGTCCTTGTACGCCAAAATGTCGCGCGTGATTTCTATAAGATAGCTGTCAAGCTCGGTTTCGTTCCACTGCTTAAAGGTTTCATGCATCTCCTCATAGCTCATACCGAGAAGGTCGCGCATAAGCTGATAAGCCTCGCAGATAAGCTGCATATCGCCGTATTCAATGCCGTTGTGAACCATTTTTACAAAGTGGCCCGCGCCGTTTTCGCCTACCCAGTCGCAACAGGGTTCGCCGTTTTCAACCTTGGCACAGATACCCTGTAAAATCGGCTTTACATAAGGCCATGCCGCAGGCGAGCCGCCGGGCATCATGCTCGGGCCTTTAAGAGCGCCCTCTTCGCCGCCTGAAACGCCGGTGCCTATATAGAGCTTGCCCTTCGATTCAACATATTCGGTTCTGCGGATAGTGTCGGGGAAATGCGAGTTTCCGCCGTCGATAATAATATCGCCGTCATCAAGAAGTGCGAGCAGTTGGTCAATCATAGCGTCAACCGAGGGGCCTGCCTTAATCATCATAAATACCTTGCGCGGCTTTTCAAGATTATCAACCAGCTCTTCAAGAGAGTGGCAGCCGATAATATTCTTACCGCTTGCGCGGCCGTTTACAAAATTATCTACCTTTGAGGTTGTACGGTTATATACCGCAACCGTGAAGCCCTTGGACTCCATATTCATTACGAGGTTTTCGCCCATTACGGCGAGTCCGATTAATCCTATATCAGCTTTCTTCATAGTTAATTCTCCTTATCTCTGAACACGGGCGTTGCCCTTATAAATATCCCATATCTGCTTTTCGTCGGCAGGTTCGGCGTAGTCGTTAAGGCTGCTCGCCGCACCATAGAGCAGACCGCCCGAGAAGCCGTCGCCGCCGCCGATACGGTCCATAACCTGAATCGGTCGGGGTTCTTCAACATACCATTCTCCGTCCGCCCATAAAATAGCGCCCCAGAGGTGCTCGTTGGCGGATACTACCTGACGGAGAGTCGTCGCGTACGCCCTAGCCTGAGGATATTTTCCCCTCACCTGGTCTATCATCGCCTTGAAGCGCTCAATCTTTGAGCCGAGCTCCTTGCCGCCCGCCTCGGGACCTTTGAAGCCGAGGCAGAGCTGGAAGTCCTCCTCATTGCCTACGAGAATATCGGCAACCGAAGCGATTTCGTGGAACGCCTTGCTGAGCTCTTCCTCGCGTCCCTTCCAGAAGGTTGCGCGGTAGTTAAGGTCGAAGCTTACGAGAGTGCCGTATTTCTTCGCCGCCTTTGCAACCTCGAGGCAGCATTTCGTCGTTTCCTCGCTCATAGCGGCGATAAGTCCCGAAAGGTGTAAAATGCTTACGCCCTCTTCGCCGAAAATTCGCTCAAGGTCAAAATCGTCGGCGCAAAGCGTTCTTCCTATCTCGCCCGCGCGGTCGTTCCATACTCTCGGCGCCCTGAGCCCGAAGCCGGAATCCGCGATATTGAACTGATGTCTGTATCCCCAGGGACCGCCCTGCGGTACGTCCTTACCTTCAAAACGGATATTGCGCGCTCTGAGCTGACGCTTGATGAAGTCCGCTATCGGCGAGCCCTCAACAAATCTTGTCATAACAAGGCATTCCCTGCCGAGACTTGACGATACGTTGAGAACGTTGCTTTCAGCCGAGGTTGACTGAAGGTAAAACATATTGCTGTTCTGAACCGCCATACGGTCGGGAGGCGTAATTCTTACACCCATGCTCGTTACGGTTGCGATTGCGTATTTTTTCATAACCGACACTCCTTTACATCGACAGTTATTTATAAAAACAAAATATCAATTTATATTATCATATTACCGTGAAAAAATCAATAATTCAAAACTATAAATTATCTTGAAATATCTTAACAAAATGGTATAATGGTATAAAAAGATAAAGGGAGAATATTATGAGAAAGAATACTACTGAAAAGGTATTATACTTTGTTCCTCATCAGGACGACGAGCTTCTTACCTTCGGAATTGATATTGCAAATTCGATTAAAGAGGGATGCGACGTTCACGTTATCGTCTGCACCGACGGCGCGAGCTCAAACGTGCGCCTTCGCCTCGGTAACAGAGAATTCTGCACCCAGTGCGGCGAGCAGCACGTCTTTGACTTAACCCGCGAGGACTTTACCGCAACGCGCGACCGTGAGTTTTACGGAAGCTGCGCTGCCCTCGGCGTAAAGCGTGAGAATATCCATATGGAGGACGAGCGCGTAGTCGACGGTCAGCTCACCGTTGAGGAAGCAAAGCGTATAATTTCAAAGTATCTTAAAGAATTAGGCGGCGACTGCACCGTATGCACGATGTATCCCAACCCGCCCGAAATTCAGCACAAGGACCATATGCGCCTCGGCTTTGCGGCAAAGGAACTTAAAGATGAGGGCGTAATCAAAAACCTCGTTTTAATGGAGGAGCCGTACGTTGCAGTAATCGCAGAGCACTCCCCCGACGACGAGCCGGTTATAATCTACGCCTCCGACGACGTCGCTTTGCAGATTGAAAAGGCGGTCAGCGAATACTTCCTGTGGAATCCGCAGGATAAGCGCTATGCGGTCGGCTTCCACAGCGTACCCGACGAAATGGACCAGCTCATAACCGAAAAAGGGCTCTACTACCACGTTTACGAATAATAAAAACAACCGCGAAATGCGGTTGTTTTTTTATTTTTTATACTCAAAATCGGGAATGGATTTCCACCTGCGTTTAAAGTAGTGGGCCGCAAGCTTCGGCTTTCTGTCGCGGGTGAAAATGCCCTTTTTATTTCCGTCAACTCGCATGGTTCCCTGCACGGTCTGAAAGTCCGCGAAGTTCCACGCGTGCTCGCCGATTACAAAATTGTATCTGTCAAGCACGGCATTAATGCGTTTATAAAATTCTTCCTGATATTCCTCGCTGAACATCGAGGGCACGCTCTCGTGAATACCGCTCACGGCGTCTGCGCCGTATTCGGTTATGATAAGCGGCTTGTTGAACTTCTTAAAATATTCCATTTCAGCCGTCATCGCCTGCTCCGCGGCGTCAAGGTCTCCGCCGAAAATAACGTCCATGGCGGGGGCTACCTTGTCCCTCACGTAATCGTTGTTGCAGCAAACTACGGTTACGGGGCGGTTCTGCGGGTCAGATGTGTGGGCAGAATCGTAAAGCGGCTTAAAGTAATCGAGGGCGTTTTCGGCTTCGGTATCGGGCTCGTTTGCAAGCGACCACATAACGATACACGGGTGATTTTTATCGCGTGAAATCATATCTTTAATCACTTTTTTATGAGTATCGAAGGTCTTTTCATAGCCGGTTTTATTAAGTCCTACCGCGCTCGTTTCGGCAATAACGGCGATGCCCTCTTCGTCGCAGAGGTTGAGCATTTCCTCACTGTACGGATAATGCGAGGTGCGGAAAGAATTTGCGCCGAGCATTTTCATAAGGGATATATCCTTCACGTTGAGCGCCTCGTTAATTCCCCTGCCGTTGGTTTCGCTGTCCTCGTGCTTGCCGAAGCCCTTGAAGTAAAACGGCTTGCCGTTAATGAGGAATTTTCCGTCCTTTACTTCAGCGCTGCGAACGCCGAATTTCTGAGAATAAGAATCGTTTTTATAGCTTATCTTCGCGGTGTAAAGATATGCCCTACCGGGCTGCCAGAGCTCGGCGTTTTTTATTGTAAGCGCCTCGCCGCAATTGCCTCGGGCTACTTCTGTTCCCTCGGCGTTTATAATAACTGCCTGCGCGCACCCGCCGTCGGAGAGGTCGGCGTTTACGGTAACGGACGCGTCGTTCCCCTTAATTTCGGTTGTAACGCTGATGTCCTTTATATACTTCTCTTCGGTAGTGTAAATGCACACGCTGCGGTGAATTCCGCAGTAGTTGAAAAAGTCAAAATTCGGGTAATTCTTCGGCTTAACCTGCGTATTCCTGACGCTTTCAAAATCGGGAAGTCCGCTGCCGAACATCGCGCAGTTATTCTCGTTCCCTACGGGAAGGGTTTCAGAATTCACGCGGTTGTCAACCGCTACTGTTAGAAGGTTTTCTTCTTTGAGCAGACTATTGTCAAGCTCGCATTCAAACGGAAGAAAGCCGCCCGTGTGGGACATTATCTCTTTTCCGTTAAGATAAACGCGGCAGTTATGCGTAACCGCGCCGAAGCGCAGGACTGTCCTCTCCCCCGTCAGCTCGGGGAGCGAAAACGCCGTCTGATAATAAGCTATGCCGCAGTGGTCTCTGAAACGGATATCCGCCTTCTGGTCGTTATAAGACGCGGGAACGCAGATTTTTTCGCACTCCTTAAACGGGGCGGTGCAGAGCGCTTCGTCAAGCTCCCCGTCCCCGAGGACGAAGTTCCATATCCCGTCAAGTTTTATCACCAAGCGGCTTTTATTGAGTTGAGGATATAACATAAAATCACCCTTTTCATAATACCCTTTCATTATATCATATACCGCTCAAATAACAAGGTAATAATATTTAACACTTTCCGTTATAATTACTTGGTTGATACAGTGCGTATTCAGTGACATAATTACAAGCGTAAGAAGGGCTTTTCGTACGCGGGCTTCATCCCCTTAAAAAGCGGAGATAGCAGAAAGCTTCTGATAATTGAACTCGTGTTCCGAAAATAAAATAAACCTCAGCTTCGAGCTGAGGTTTTTATTTTACCATATAAACGGAACAAGGCGGTATTTTACCTTCTTTTTATATTCCTTGTAACCGTCGAGTCCTTCCTCGAGTACCTTTTCCTCGTTCCTGATACGCATTACAATTATAGGTATATAAAACAGCATAATGAGAAAGGATATTACGCTGCCGAGAATGAGCGGCATTGAAAGGAAAAGGAGCACCGTCGCCATATACATCGGGTGGCGCACTATGCCGTAAAGCCCCGTGTCCACTACCTTCTGGTCCTCCTGAACCTCAACAGTGCGGGAGAGATAGGCGTTCTCCCTCATAACCTCGGCGTATAAAACATATGCGAAAAGGAAAGCTTCCCGAAGCGAAAGCACAGCCCCGCGGACACAAAAGCTGCGAGGAACATAAGAGCGCTCAGTGCAATTACGAGCTTCTGCTCGGACTGCTCTTCCTTATTATTAAGGCGTTTTTTTAGAAGCCGGGGGCTTTTCTTCATCATTACCGCGCCCGCAGCAAGCATTGGCACGAAAAGCACCCCGAGGAAGAGCCACGCCTGAAAATATTTTAAGCTCCACGCGGGAATAAAAAGCAGCGCCGCCACAATTATAAAGCCCGAGAGTACCTTGATTATTGCCTGAGAAAAGAGTTTTGCGTTCATTGTTATTCCTTAATTATTCGCCGACGGGCTCCCCCGCCGCTTCGTTTTCTATATATATTCTGTCGGTAGTTATATTCTTAACGCCGAGGGCGACGATTTTTTCAAGCAGCTCGGGCTCGTTAACCGTCCATGCGATAAGGTCAATTCCCTCTTCAAGGCATTTCTGAACAAAGCCGTTTTTAAAGACGGAAGCCCTGCCCGCAAAGAAGTCAATTCCGCAGTTTTCAAGGGTTTTTACAAGGAGGATATGCTCCCTTTTAATATCCCCTACAAGCAGGTAAAGCGGGGCGTCGGTAAATTCCCTCATCTTCTTTAAATCCTCAAAATGGAAGGATATGTAAATTGCGCTTACTCCCCTTGACTCCACGGCGGATACGACCTCGGAATAATGCTCGCTGTTATTCTTGCCCTTAATTTCAATTATCGCCGCCATATTGTATTTTTTACATATGTCGAGGTATTCCTCGAGCGTGCAGATTTTAAGGTCGGGGTATTTTTCTATCTCCGAGCCGCGGTTTACGCTGAGCTGCATAAGATAGTCGTAAGTCTTTTTTTCGATTTTAGCCGCCTTGTTCATCATGCGGAAGGTGTTCGGATCGTGAGAGAGAAGCCACCTTCCGTCAATACTTCTGTATATATCGCACTCCGCGCCCCAGAAGCCGTTTTCACCCGCAAGCTCAAAGGCAACCGAGGTGTTTTCGGGCGCAAGGGAGCTCATACCCCTGTGGGCGATAAGATTAATGTTCTTAACGTCCGTCGGCAGGGGCGTGTAACGCTCGGGACGGTTGAGATAACGGAAAAATGCCGTCGCTCCGACCGCGCTTACTGCAGCAGCCGAGCCGAGCAGCGCCGAGCCGAGCGCCGCGGCAGTTTTAATGCTGATTTTTCTGCTCATAATTCAATCTCCGCAATTCATTTCTTACGTTAATAATACCATAGTTTTTCCCCTATTACAACATCATTATAAGGGTTAATATTTAGTTACAATCCTTTTACTTATTATTGTTAAAAATAATAACTTATGATATTATTAATTTGGATTAGTTTATTCATTTTTAACTTCGGAGGGATAATTATGAAAAAAGTATTATCATTTTTATTATCAATCCTTCTGGCGTTTTCCGCGTTTTCGGTAATGCCCTTTTCTGCGTTTGCCGACACTACATGCTCAGGCACTGTTATGATATCTCAAAATACAACAGTTAATGAAAGAATACAGATTTCAGGTGACGTAACCCTTATTGTTCAAAGCGGAGTTACTTTAACCGCCGAAAACGGCATTGAAGTCAGCGGAGACAATTCTCTTACGATAGCCGGAGAAGAGCATCCCGATTACGCCTGGGCTTTAAATCAGAGCCTGCTTAAGGAGGCGCAGGGAGATTTAGAGGGCGCAATAAAGATAGCTGAAAATAGCGGTTGACATTGGGGAGGGAAGCGGATATAATAAGATTGTTAAAAAATTAACTATTTTAGTAAAGGAGAAATAACTATGAAAAATTACTTTGATTTAAGCGGTCAGGTTGCTCTCGTAACAGGCTGTTCGGGCGGACTCGGCGTACAGATGGCTGAGGCTCTTGCAAGCCAGGGCTGTAACATCGTAGCAGTAGCGCGCCGTAAGGACAAGCTCGACGAGGTTGTTGCTTCTATTAAAGAGAAGTTCGGCGTTGACGCTCTCGCTCTTAAGTGCGACATTACCGATACAGCTAACGTTGACGAGACCGTAAAGGCTGCTCTTGAGCATTTCGGAAGAATCGATATTCTTATCAATAACGCGGGCACGGGCGCTGTTGCTCCCGCTGAGGATATTACCGACGAGCAGTTCGGTAACGAGTGCAATATCGACCTTTTTGGCTCCTTCAGAGTTGCAAGAGCCGTTGCAAAGCAGGCTATGATTCCCGCTAAGTACGGAAGAGTTATCAACATCGCTTCAATGTACGGTCTCGTAGGTAACAAAATCGCGGGCTCCGCTCCCTACCACGCAGCAAAGGGCGGCGTTGTAAACCTTACAAGAGCTCTCGCGGCTGAATGGGGTAAGTACGGTATCACCGTTAACTCAATCTGCCCCGGTTACTTCTATACCGACCTTACAAGAGAAACTCTTAACTCCGATTTCTTCCAGCAGAACGCAAAGACCATGATTCCCATGGAGCGTTACGGCGACGAGGGCGAGCTCGATTCAGCTGCTCTTTTCTTCGCTTCGAAGGCTTCAAGCTACGTTACGGGAACAAATCTTGCCGTTGACGGCGGATACACCTGTATGTAATAACAAAAACAAAAGGCGCAACCGAAAGGTTACGCCTTTTTTATTATGTTATTTTATTTTCCAGCCGAGGTGGTCGGTATGGAGAAGGTGGTGGGATTTCTCACCGAGAGGAGCCTTGAGGTACTCGCTGTAAAGCTTGACTACCGACGGATTCTCATGGGAGAATCTTATCGGATTATCAACGTCGAGCTTTCTGAGTCTTTCGCCTCTTACCTCGAAGGAATCGAACGGGTGAATAGGCTGACCGCCGCCGCCTGCGCAGCCGCCGGGACAAGCCATAATCTCTACGAAATCGTAATCGACCTCGCCGCTCCTAATCGCTTCAAGAAGCTCTTTCGTATTGCCGAGTCCGCTTGCTACGGCGCAGCGAACCTTAGTTCCCTCGATATCAAATTCAGCCTCGTTCCAGCCCTGATGATAGCCTCTTACCGCTTTGAACGCGTCGGCATCGGGGTTCTTACCCGTTGCAAGGAAATACGCTGAACGGAGAGCCGCTTCCATAACGCCGCCCGTCGTTCCGAAGATAACAGCCGCGCCCGTTCCGTCGCTGAGCGGGTCGTCAAGCGGCTTATCCTCAAGCTCGCTTACGTTTATGCTCGCAGCCTTTATCATCTTAACGAGCTCGCGGGTTGTGAGAACAATCTCAACGTCCTGTCCTCTTTCCTCGCCGCCCATATTTTCGTATGCCGCTTCAGCCTTTTTAGCAACGCAGGGCATAACCGAAACGCTTATAATATCCTTCGGGTCTTTTCCGATTTTTTCGGCGAAATAGCTCTTTACTACCGCGCCGAACATCTGCTGAGGACTCTTCGCCGAGGAGAGCTGCTCAACCATATCGGGATACTGAGTTCTTATAAAGCGAACCCAGCCCGGGCAGCACGAGGTAAACATCGGGAATGTATTGTTTTCCTTATCGCCGAGGCGCTTGAGAAATTCACTTCCCTCCTCCATTATGGTAAGGTCGGCGGAGAAGTTTGTATCAAATACATAGTCGAAACCGAGCTGTCTCAGCGCTTCGCCCATTTTCTCCATAGTCGCGTCCTCGGGAGCAAGGCCTAATTCCTCGCCCCACGCCGCTCTTACGGCAGGAGCAACCTGGACGATTTTAATCTTATCCTTATCGGCGAGCGCCTGATAAAGTTTGTTTTTATCGTCTCTCTCGTGAAGAGCGCCGACGGGACAGTGCGTAACACACTGGCCGCAGATTGAGCAGTCAGCCTTCTCAATCGGGAGACCGCCCTTAACGTCGACGGTAGTTCTTGCGCCCGTTCCGCATACGTCCCAGACGCCGAGCGCCTGGACCTTATTACAAATCTGGATACAGCGCATACACTTTATACACTTTTCGTTATCGCGGATAAGCGGAAAGTCCTTGTTCCAAGCGATTTTACGAACCTTTTTCTT
>CAJOER010000111.1 GCA_905233805.1 uncultured Eubacterium sp.
GGCGGCAAGAGCCATATTCTGCTCGTTCTTGCCCTGATAGAAGGTAAGGTTATGGCCGCCCTGTTCGAGCGCCTGACCTACGCCTACTACGCAGCCGTGGCCGAAAATACCGAAGATGCCCGAAACGAATTTCGTTTCAACTCCGTCCATTTCTATGTACTGATTGTCAAGGAACTTAACAAGCGCCTGGGACATTGTCAGTCTTTCTCTTTTCATAATTACACCTCTTTTTAGTCACTAGTCACTGGTCACTGGTCACTAGACACTGGTCACTGGATTATTGTTCGATTTCGGAGAGTTTAACGGGTCTGTGCTCAGCTACGGAAAGTTTTGCCGCAAGTCCGAGGCGGAGCGCTTCAAGTCCGTCGTATACGGTGGTCTTTGTATCCTTATCGTTTACAACCGCGTCGATAAACTCGGTCATCTCGTCGATAAAGGACTGCATATATCTTTCAAGGAAGAAGTAAAGCGGCTTGTCGGTTACGTTGCCGTTTTCGTTAATATAAGCAACGTTTGTCGGAGTGTCGTTTGCTGCGCTTGCCTGACCGCCCGAGCCGAATACCTCGAGGCGCTGGTCGTAGCCGTAGCAAGCCTTGCGGCAGTTATCGATAACGCCGATTGCTCCGCTCTTGAATTTAAGCGCTACAAGAGCCGTGTCAACGTCGCCCGCTCTTCCGATTTCTTCATTTACCATAACGGTTGCGTTGGCGTAAACCTCTTCAACCTCGCCGCCGATAAAGCGCGCCATATCAAAATCGTGAACGGTCATATCAAGGAAGAGCCCGCCCGATACCTTAACGTAAGCAACTCCGGGGGGTTCCGGGTCGCGCGAGGTAATCTTAACAGTCTGAACGTTACCGAGCTTGCCCTCATTAGCGAGCTTTTTAATATGAGCGAAATTGTGGTCATAACGTCTGTTGAAGCCTATCTGAAGCTTAACGCCCGCCTTGTCAACCGCAGCGATAACCTTCTTGATTTTTTCAACGGTAAGGTCAACGGGCTTTTCGCAGAAAATGTGCTTGCCCGCCTCGGCAGCCTCGCAGGCTATATCAGCGTGCGTATCGGTTGACGAACAGATAAGAACCGCCTCAATTTCGGGGTCGTTTAAAATCTCGTGATAATCCTCGTAATACTTGGGAATACCGAGTTCCTCCGCTACCTTTTTTGCGCCGTCGACATAGATATCCGAAATGGCGGCAATCTCAGCCTGAGGAATGTGATAGGTAATGGATTTTGCATGTACCTGGCCTATGCGGCCTGCGCCGATAATACCGACTTTAAGCTTTTTCATAAATTTTACCTCACAAAATAAAAATATAGTCGTAAATATTTTAACACAGTAAAGTTATTAATGCAATAAGCAATAATTTATTTTCTTCATAGTATAACTATGGGGAAAACAACAGGCATAATAAAAAGCGGGGTGGAGAAATCCCCGGAAAAGCCCCGCTTTTTGTCTGATTATATAGCTCTCGTCAGCCCCCGTAGCTGTCGAGAGCGCTTGAAACGGCGAAATAGCAGTATTTCAGCTCGCCGTTTACAATGTCTTTCGCGGTATTGATATGCCGCGATACCGTCGGCTGGGAAAGGTGAAGAAGCTCGGCAATTTCGCCCTGGCTCATCTTTCCCGCGTACTTATACTGAAGACAGATTCTCTGCCGTTCGGTAAGTTCGTTCTTAATAATATAAGGCAAAACCTTTTTAAGAGCGCGGCGGCGCGCCTTTTCCCTGTCGTAGCCGTCGGTGTTTTCATATGAATAGCCGTTATATATTTCATCAATAAAGTCCATTATTTTCCTCCGAATAAAATCCTCTGAGCATAAATGCGATTTCTTTGCATTCACAAGCCATTTTGTAATAAAATCTGATTCTTCTTCTCAGTAATTCAAGCTCCCTGCCGCGGTAGACGCACAAGAGTGGAGTTAACGCGTCTGCCTTACAGGAAGCAATCCGGTACTGAGCCTCGTATTCACGAGCCAATTCACTAACTGTCATTTCTGCCCTTCTTTCGCTGTGGATTATACCCTTAAGGGTACGGCTATATTATAATAGAACATTTGTTCTATGTCAATATGACAAAGAATAACAGCCGTAAAAACGGACAGAAAAAAGATTTTTCTTTGCAATATAGACACTTTACTGAATTTTTACCAAATCGCGAAACCGTCAAAATTCTCTTACCTTTTTCTTGACAAAACAATTAAATGCTATTTATAATTAAAAAGAACTCGCAACGGAGCCGCAACCGTTGCGAGTAAACTGTCCTCCTATAGTTTGTTATAGACAGAGAGGGGAATGCCCGGGTGTTACACCCGGGCATTTTCTATATCGTTTTTATCAGTTTTTCAAAGTCTACGCCGTCGGGGTGATAGTGCTTCGGGCTTTCATTTTTCAGGGTTTCTTCAATTGCTTTTTCGATAAAGCGCGAGGCGTCCTTTACTGCGGTAAACATATCGCTTCCGCTGAGATATGCGCTGAGCACGTAGGCGGAGAAGATATCCCCCGTTCCCGAAAAATGCTCCCCGATTTTTCTTCCCTCAATCAGTTTCATACCGCCGTCGGAATAAACCGCGTTGGCGATTTTTCCGTCAAGTTCTATGCCCGTTGTAATTACGGTTTTAACTCCCGTTATTTCGGACATATTTTTTATTTCATCCGGCGTATAACCGTTTTTTAGCGGCATACCGCTGAGCAGCGCAAGCTCGGTTACGTTGGGCGTAATGATATCCGCCTTCTTGACAAGTTCTTTTACGGCGGCAACGGTTTTTTCGTCGTGGCAGGGATAGAGTTCCCCGTCGTCGCCCATAATCGGGTCAACGGTAATCACCGTGTTTTCGCCTTTGAAATCATCAATAAAGCGGGAGATAATTTCGCCCTGTCTTGCGTTCGGTATAAAGCCCGTTAAAACGCCGTCAAACGACGGTTTAAGGCGTTTCCACTCGTCAATAAAGCTCTGCATTGAATCGGTTAAATCAACGCTTTTAAAGCTGTCGTAGCCCGTCTGGTTTGAAAACACGCCCGTCGGCAGCGGACACGCCTGAATACCGAAGGCGCTGATTATCGGAAGCGCGGCGGTAAGCGAGCATTTTCCGAAGCCGGAAATGTCGTTTATTACTGCAATTTTTTTCATTTTCATCACCTGACTTTTATTATACAATAAATAATTATTAAGTCAATATTGACAAACTGCTTAAACTCCCATTATAATTAAAGCGGTGATTGTATGAATACTGAATGGCTTTCTCAGCATCTCAAGAAAACCGTATATGAATATGCATTTTATCACGGCGCTACGGCTTACTGCAAAAAAGACGTAGTGCTTGACAGGTATTATCTTGAATTTGAAAAGATTAAACTTGAGTTTATCTATTCAAAAAGAGAACGCGAGCTTTATCCCATAAGCACGCTTTACTGCCGCGTATATCTTGATAAAAGCGATAACTTTTTCTTTGAGATTCCCGATTTGATTTATTATACCGACGTTCTTGACTATCACTGCTATTATTTCGCTTTTATTGAAAGCAAAAAGCGTATGAGCGCCTGCTTTAACTATATAATGGATTTCTTCGAATTCAGGAAGGAAGAAATTGACGAACTTCTTCCGCAGTACGAGGAATTAAAGGCGCTTAAAACCGAAGAAATAAAAAGAGTTTACCTTTTTGACGATAATATTATCCCGAAAAACGAGGATAAAAAGGAAGAGTTTATCGAAAACTTTGCCGAGCGCGTTTCCTTCTTCACCGCGAGCAGGTTTACCACAAGCCCCGCCTATATAGCGTATCTTAAAGGCGATTTTGAAAAAGCGGTTGAAGAATACAAAAAGTACGACGAGCTTCTTGACAGCGAAAAAAGGCTTATTGAATTTATTGATGGCAAAAACGAGCATTGAGCCGAACACGAAGAGAACGATTGAAACCTTTATTTTAACGCTGGTTACTTCGTGCTTTGCATTTTATGTGATATTCCTGCTGTTTCAGCTTATATCCAACGCGCATTACCACAGGGTCTGCGAATTTGCAAACACAATAAACCCGTTCAGCGCGGCGTTTATAGGAATTATTCCCGGTATCGCGGCGTTCCTCGCTTTCAGAAGCAGGATTGAACCTTTATTTAAAAAGGACAAAGTCAAGGCATTTAATTTTATGAACCTTGCTCCCCTTTCAAAAAAGTTCACCGCCCTGCAAAAAGTATTTATAGGCGTTTTCCTTGCGTCGCTGATTATCTTTGCAAATTACGGAAAGCCGACCTTCCTTCTTTATAACGACCGCGTTGAATACAACAGCCACGCAAGCTTTTTCAATAAAACCTCGGTATATATGCTTGAAGACTTTATAGACGTTATAATAGTAAAAGGATAT
>CAJOER010000112.1 GCA_905233805.1 uncultured Eubacterium sp.
TTTTAAGTTTCTTTTTCAGCGAATTTGAACAGCTTACCGCGGCAAATACCGAAAGATTTCCGCCCTTTGAGTGGCCGCAGACGTTTACGTCGCCCTCACTGAGCATAGCGGTTTCCTGAAAATAGTGAAGCGCTTCAATCTGAGCGGGAACGGGAAACATATAAGAAAGCATAGCGCTTTCCTTAAAGCCCGCAACGGTTGCGTCCGTGCCCCTGAAAGCCACAACCAGACTTCTGTCAGGGAGAACAAAATTAACCGCCGCAATCTGTTTATCAATCGCGTCGCTGATATTATTAATATAGTTTTTCAGAATAACGCTGCCAAAGCGCTTTGTGTTTGAGCAGAGCGTAAGAATTCTTGCCGCTCTTTTTACTACGTCGATAAGCGAATCAATTTCCTCGTCGCTGTGAATTGAATAAAACTTCGCCGCGGCGTCTTTTAGCGTTATCTCCTCCCCATCCTTAACGATGTCCTGAAAATCGTTATAGACAAGCTGAGAGAAGATAAGTTCGTCAATATCGCAAAGCGGTTTTTCAATAAAATAGGACGAACCGTATTCTTCAAGATAATCAATAATATACTGCATATTATCACCTGAACAATTATTTACGGGAGGGCTGTAACGCCCTCCCCTTTAAACTTAGTGGTTTCTCATATATCTGTCGGTTTCCCACTTGGTAACCTGAATGCTGTATTCCTTCCACTCGCGCTTTTTACCCTCGATATAGTTATTGAAAACGTGTTCTCCGAGAGTTTCCTTGATAAGCGGGTCAGCCTCAGCGCACTTAATAGCCTCTTCAAGAGTTGCGGGGAGTGATTCAACGCCCGCCTTATTAAGCTCGCTGTCCGAAAGTTTGAATACGTTATAATCAATCGGCTCGGGAGGAGTCAGACCCTTTTCGATACCGTCAAGCCCCGCGGAAAGGCAAAGCGCCATTTCAAGATAGGGATTACAGGTCGGGTCGGGTGAACGGAGTTCTACTCTTGTGCCCTTGCCTCTTGAAGCGGGAACGCGTACAAGAACGCTTCTGTTAGAGGTTGACCACGAAAGATAGGTCGGAGCCTCGTAACCGGGAACAAGTCTTTTATATGAGTTTACAGTCGGGTTAGCGACTACCGTAAGACCTTTAACGTGAGCGAGTATTCCCGCAATAAAAGAGTGAGCCTCTTTCGAAAGACCGAGCTTTCCGTTCGGGTCGTCGAATACGTTTTTGCCCGTTTTAAGGTCGTAAAGGGACATATTTGTATGCATACCCGAACCGTTGATACCGAGTATCGGTTTCGGCATAAACGTCGCGTGAAGGCCGTGCTTTGTAGCGTAAGTCTTAACAACGTGCTTAAAGGTCATAACGCGGTCGGCAGTAGTCATAACGTCGCCGAACTGGAAGTCAATCTCGTGCTGTCCGTGAGCTACCTCGTGGTGAGAAGCCTCGATAGTATAGCCCATATCTTCAAGCGCAAGACAGATATCGCGGCGGCAGTTTTCGCCGTGGTCAATCGGGTTGAGGTCAAAGTATCCCGCCTTATCGCCGGGGGTAAGGCTCGGATTTCCGTCCTCATCAAGTTCGAAAAGGAAGAACTCGCACTCGGGACCGCAGTTAAATCCGTAACCCATATCGGCAGCCCTGTCTATTACCTTCTGGAGCACGTTCCTCGGGTCGCCCTCAAAGGGAGTTAGGTTATCAGCCTTATATACCGAGCAGATAAGACGTCCCGTCTGAGCGTTGAGGTGCTTTCTCCACGGGAAGAGTGCCCACGTATCGTAATCGGGATGAAGATACATATCGCTCTCATCTATTCTTACGAAGCCGTCGATTGAAGAGCCGTCGAACATACACTCGTTGTTTAGCGCTTTTTCAAGCTGGGACACCATAATTGATACGTTCTTCATAATACCGAAAAGGTCGGTAAACTGAAGTCTTACGAATTCCACGCTGTTTTCAGCCGCTTCTTTAAGTATTTTTTCTTTTGTATATTTAGCCATAAAATTCTCCTTTATTGTTATCACAGACATTATATGCAAATTGCTTTTTTATGTCAATGTTAATTTAAGTCTAAAAATTCTTCACTTACAACCTTTTTTGAAAGATTTTTGAAATATGTGGGCGTTGCGCCGCCCTGAGAATGCTTGTCGGCAAGCTCGTCGGTATAATCCTTGAGCATATAAACGCTGAATTTATAACCGTCGCCCGAGCTTGTATAGAAGTCGATTACGGGAGCAAGCTTTGCGTTCGTAATTGAAACGCCGTCGGCATCCTTTTCGATAGTAATCTCAGCCATACCTCCGCACAGCTGATTAAGATTAACCTGATGGGAAATAAAGTTGCCGAGCGAATAGTAAACGAGCATCTTCTTTCCCGTTTCTTCGTTAGTAACCCATTTAACGGGCTGTAAAACATGGGGGTGTGTGCCTATTACTATATCTACTCCGAGCTGAGAAAAAATCTTAACGTATTTTCTCTGATAGTCGCTTATATCGTGGCTGTTTTCGGTTCCCCAGTGAGGGAATACGATAACGACGTCCGCATTCTTCCTCGCCTCGGTAATATCCTTTCTTACCTTATCTTCCTCGAGCATATTGATAATATAGGGCTTATCCTCGGGAATTGAAATTCCGTTAGTACCGTATGTGTAATTAAGAAGTGCAAACTTGATATCGTTTTTTTCGTAATAAGTGATTTTATTATAATCCTCTTCGCTGGCGTTGGTTCCTATATGTACAACGTCGGGATACTGGGAGAAGAATTCAAGTTCCTTTTCAACGCCTGCCGAGAAGACGTCCATAGAGTGGTTCGTAGCACAGGTGAACACGTCAAATCCTGCATTAACAGCCGCGTCGCCGACCTCCCACGGAGTGTTGAACATAGGATAACCGCTGTATTCAAAGCTCTCTCCGCCGAGCATGGTTTCCTGGTTGATTACGGCGATATCGGGCTTTTCTATATACGGCTTTATATTCTCATAAAAAGAGGTATAATCCCTTGTTCCGTCATCCTGCTCGCCCGCGTCGATAAGAGTATTATGAATAAGATTATCGCCCACTGCAACAAGAGTAACCTTCGTGTGCTGCGGAAGGGTTGTCGTTTCAGACGCTTTTTTTGTTGGCTGAGTATTATCAACAACTCTGTTTTCCATTTTCAGCGAAACCCTGCCGGATATTGCAAATACAATAACTACGACAACGGCGCAAATCACGGGGATAAGAACGGGAAACAGTTTTTTCTTATCAAAATTCATTTCTGCGTTAACTCCTAAAAAGTAATTTGAAATATTATATCACATTTTAATTAAAAAGTAAATTAAGTTTGACAAACTTATTTAAGTAATGTATATTATTTTTTGGAATATTAA
Source organism: uncultured Eubacterium sp. (assembly GCA_905233805.1). Lineage (GTDB taxonomy): Bacteria > Bacillota > Clostridia > Oscillospirales > Acutalibacteraceae > Eubacterium_R. The sequence continues at coordinate 3,352 of CAJOER010000112.1, forward strand.
TAGACTAAGGTGATTTTATGGAATTTTTAGGAAGCTTTTTCACCACCGCTCCCGTGTGGGTAACGGCGCTGTTCTTTATTATAGGACTTGCGCTTATCATAAAAGGCGGGGACTGGTTTGTTGACAGCGCAAGCTGGATTGCCGAGGTTCTCGGCGTGCCGAAGTTCGTTATCGGCGCAACAATCGTTTCAATAGCTACTACCCTTCCCGAAATGATAGTAAGTATTGCCGCGACGGTTAAAGGCAACGTCGATATGGCGGCAGGTAACGCCATCGGCTCGGTTACCGCGAATACCGCTATGATTATGGCAGTATTCATCGTATGTATGCCCTTCACAGTTGACCGCAAGGAATTTGCTCCTAAGGGAACTCTTATGTTCTGCGCCGCTGCCGGACTTGTAGCGGGCTGTATTTTCACTCAGAAGAGCAAAATGACTTTTGAGGGCGAAACGAACGATTACTACTCCCTTGCGACTTACGGCACAATAATTCTTATCGTTATATCTCAAATTTGTACAATTATTTAAAACTTCAGGAAGAGGACGATATAGTTCCGACGCGCGATAACGTAACAAAAGCCGACTGGGTTAAGAACATTTCACTCTTTATTATAGGCGCAGCAGGAACGGTAATCGGTGCTGAACTGCTTGTAAACGCAGGTACTGCGCTTGCTGAGGATATGCACGTTCCGCAGAGAATTATAAGCGTTATCGCAGTAGCGATAGGCACTTCCCTTCCCGAGCTTGTTACGACTATTACAGCGCTTCGCAAGAAGGAAGGCGCGCTCTCGGTAGGTAATGTACTCGGCGCAAATATTATTGACCTTACTCTCATTCTTCCCATATGCTCGTTCATTTCAATGGGCAAGGGACAGGGCGCACTCGCCGTTTCCGCCTCATCCGTACAGGTTGATATGGTAGTATGCCTTGCGGCTATCGCAGTTGCGGTAGTACCCACAATTATCACAAAGAAATTTTACCGCTGGCAGGGAGCGGTTATGCTCCTCGGCTACGCAGGATATGTAGTTTCAACGGTAGTTCTGAAATAAAAAATACAAAACGAAAACCGAGGCTAAGCCTCGGTTTTATTTATGCGTTAATCTCGCCGTCGTGCGACATAAGCGAAGCGGAGGTAACTCCGTCAATTTCCATAACCCTGTGGATAAGTTCGCTCTCCTCTTCGGCTTTTACCTCAATAATCATATCAAGAGTAGTTGCCGTCAGATTTTTTGATTTAACAGTATAGCTTTTGCTGTATTTTTTTACTGCGCTTACAATTTCAGCGTCGCTTTCGGGCTTAGTGCTGTTGACGATTAATATTGTAGAAAGCTTTTTTATCGGATATTTCTGCATTACGATTATTACCGCGGAAAGGACCAGAGTCAATACAACCGCAACGGCGGACAGACCTGCTCCGCAGATAATACCTATACTTATTGACCAGTAGAGGAAGACCAAATCAAGCGGGTCTTTAACGGCGGTCCTGAATCTTACGATTGAAAGAGCGCCGACCATACCGAGCGAAAGAACGATATTCGACTGAATTGTAATAATTATTGCCGCTGTAATTATCGCCATTGCTATTAGCGACAGATTAAACGTCTTTGAATAGAACGTTTTTCTTGTTACTATTCTGTAGATAAAAAAGATGTAAAGCGCCAGAACGGCGGCAACGGATATGCCTATTATTACCGATTTTGTATCGACGCCCGTTGTAAAGCCCTCGAGAAACGAGCTTTTGAAAATATCTTTAAAAGTCATATTTTTCCTCCCGCAGAAAACTTTCTGCATAAATAATATTTTGAAAACGCTGTTTGCTGAAGATTTCCGAGTTCGAGCACATCTTTCAGGAAATCGGGAAGGAATTCATCGTATTTCACTTCCAGAAGCTGCTCGCCCTCAGGCAAAATCTGACGCGTGCGAATATTCTTTTCAAAAAATCCGTTATAATCCTTTGATGAGCGGATATTCCTGTCAAGCGTTATCCTCACGTTTCCGATTTTATACACATAAGGCGTACGCTCGTATTCAACGATGACGGCAGGTCTGAAAAGTTCGGTTTTCATAAGATAGGTAAACTTTCTCAGAAGCGGCTGAGAATTCTCAATATCCGAAAGGCTGCCGCCCTTCATAATACCGTCAAACTGCTGTTTTGTCAGGATACAGGATTCTTTATATTCAAAATTGCGCTCCTTATGTTTGCACTCAAGCGAAATTCTGCTGTCGCTCGCGTTGTAAATTCTTATTCTGAATTTTTCACGCGGGTCGACGCCGTTTTCATTTTCATAATAACACCTGTTATTATAGCTGTCAAAATACATACTCCGTATTGTATAGACGCCTTCTTCGGACGTGTGCGGGTCATATTTAAGAAGATTGTCAAGACGGCTTTTTATGACGGATAGCTGTTTTTCGCTGCACCTGTATTTCAGTTCGGTGCGGAACTTAATGTTATTATCCATCTTTATTCCTCCGCTTCTTTTCCCTGAAAGCGTAAAGCATATCGCCCGTAATGAACGCTGCTGACGCACCGAGTATTATTATCAGTCCTATTATTGTAAGCTTTGACATACCGTCGCCGCTTTTGTTTTCAAAACTGTTTTTATCAGGCTTAGCGGCATTCTTTGCAGGTGCTTTTTTCTTCCATCTTGCCGTGTATCTTTTATCCTCTTTAAGCTCCTGACCCTGGATGTATTTATTCCCGTCGGAATCGTACCAGCCGAGGAATCTATTCCCCTTTGTTTCTTTACTTTCGGGGTCGGGCATTTCGTCAAGCGTATCGCCCGCTTTAACCGCAAAGCCCTGTCTGTAATCTGAAGAGGAGAAAAACGCAAAGTGATATTCATCTTCGTCAATCCAGGCCGAAGTAAGAAATTTCTCCCTTTTTTCAAGGAACTTTTTAACATAATCTATGTGCTGGTCAAGCGAGTTAAAATGAAGCTGGCTTTTATCGGCTTCTTTACCCTTTCCGCTGACCTCGCGCCACCTGCGCTTGTTCATATCAAACGAAC
>CAJOER010000113.1 GCA_905233805.1 uncultured Eubacterium sp.
GTGAGCGGAGGAAGGGGCGCGTAGTCTTTTCCCAGCGGACTACCGAAACCCACTGATTGTAAAGCTTCGGGAGGTCTCTGTGAGAGTGAACTACGTTTTTAAAATGCTCGCAGAAAAGCGTTTCCGAGGTAGGTCTTACGCAAAGGCGCTCCTCAAGCTTTTCGCTTCCGCCGTAGGTTACCCACGCGCACTCGGGCGCAAAGCCCTCAACGTGGTCCTTTTCCTTTTGTAAAAGCGATTCGGGTATGAACATGGGCATACATACGTTTTCGTGCCCCGTTTCTTTAAACATACCGTCAAGAATACGCTGAATATTTTCCCATATAGCGTAGCCGTAAGGTCTTATTACCATACAGCCCTTAACGCTCGTGTACTCAATAAGCTCCGCTTTTTTGCAAACGTCGGTGTACCATTTTGCAAAATCCTCGTCCATAGAGGTTATAGCGTCAACCATCTTTTTTTGCTGAGCCATAAATCTGTCTCCTTATAATTTATTGCATAATATTATACAGTATTTTTATTAATATGTAAATAAAAAAATTATTATAAACAAATTGTATAAAAATGAATTACAAAGGGTATAGTTTTTTATCAATTTTGATATTGAAAAAAATATTCACGGTGCTATAATAAGGGAATAAGATATATAACTTAAAAGTTATATTTATTTTAATGTGAGAGGAGGCGAGCCGATGACTTTTGCACCTATATTGCTGAAACTCGATTTGGGTAAGGCGATTGCCGAAGAACTTGAAATCGAAGAAGTTTTTTCGTTCAATGTCGGCAGCTTTAAGGTTTCGGTTGATGAAACTACGGTTGTATCATGGATAATAATCGCAGTTATGACCGTTCTTGCGCTTATACTGACAAGAAACCTTAAAGTCGAAGGGGAGATTACAAAGCGTCAGGCTTTCCTTGAATTAATCTATGAAAAGGCGGAGGGCTTTTTCAAAGGCCTTATAGGTGAAAAGGGGCACCGCTATATTCCGTGGCTTATGAGTATGGCGCTGTTTATCGGCGTTTCGAATATTATCGGAATATTCAGCCCGACCTTCTTCGGCTCGATGAAACCGCCGACGAAGAGTATGCAGGTAACCGCCGTAATGGCGCTGACGAGTATAGTCCTCGTTGAGTTTGCCACCTTCAGGGCGAAGGGCATAAAAGGACGCCTCAAAGCGTTCGCCGAGCCCCTGCCGGTGCTCGCGCCCATAAACGTGCTTGAGGTGTTCACTAAGCCGCTTTCGCTGGCTATGCGACTCTTCGGTAACGTGCTCGCGGCGTTTACGATTATGGAGCTTATTAAAATCGTAACGCGGAATATTATTCTCCCCGTGGCGCCGAGTCTTTACTTTGATATATTCGACGGACTTTTGCAGGCATATATATTCGTATTCCTGACTGCGCTTTATATTGAGGAGGGAATAACCGAGGTTGAAAAAACCCCGAAGGAAAAGAAGAAAAAACGTAAAAAAGCAAAAGCTTAATTAATAAATTATTTTAAAGGAGATATAACTATGGGAATCATTGCTATCGGTGCAGGTATTGCAGTATTGGTTGGTATCGGCGCAGGCGTCGGTATCGGTATGGCAACGGGTAAAGCCACTGAAAGTATCGCGCGTCAGCCCGAGGCGTCGGGTAAAATTCAGACCGCGCTTCTTCTCGGCTGTGCGCTTGCAGAGGCAACCGCTATCTACGGACTTATCGTAAGCATTCTTATTATCTTTATGCTCAAATAAGGAAGGACATACTAAATGTTAAAGTTTGACATTAACGCCCTGTTTACGCTTGTAAACCTTATTATCTTTTATCTGCTTATGAAAAAGTTCCTTTTCGGCAGAATAAAAAAGGTTCTCGACGCAAGACGGAAGATGATTGACGAGCAGTTTAAAACGGCCAAGAAAACGAATATTGAGGCCAATAAAAAGCTCAAGGATTACGAAAGCCGTATTGCCTCATACAAGACGGAGGGCGAGCAGATTATTTCCGACGCTAAGGAAAGCGCCAAGGCGGAATACGATAAGATTCTCGACAGAGCCGAAAGCGACGCCGCCTCGTTAAGAGCCGACGCCGAGCGCGAGATTGAAGAGGAAAAACTCGCCGCAAGAAAAGCCTCAAAAGAGGAACTTGCCGACCTTGCTATCCAGGCTGCCGAGAAGATTGTGGAAAAGAATGTTTCCGCTGAAACGGACAGTGCCATATTTGACGAATTTTTAAATGAGAGTAGTGATGAGTAATGGTTAAAAACATTGAAGAATATATCGCTGCGCTCTCATCGTCAAATGCGGGCATAAGCGATATTGAAAAGGCTGAGGCTGTATTCGCTTCAACAAAAGAGGTTGTTGAAATTCTTAATAACCCCTCAATCCCGAGAGCCGAAAGGGAAAACGCGATTAACGAGCTGTTTCCCGCTTCGGTAAGGTCTGCCGTGCTCAAAATCAGCGACGACTGTGCGTGCGACGATTTTGAAGCTATTGTAAAGGCATACCGCGAGGAGCTTGACAGAAAGAGCAATACCGTAACTGCATATATTACCTGCATTACGGAGCCTGACGAAAAGCAGCAGAAAGGCTTAAAGGAATTTGTAAAAAAAGAGACGGGTGCTGCCGAGGTCAATCTTGAGATTGTTAAGGACAGCTCGATTATCGGCGGATTTATTATCCGCGTCGGCGAAAAGCAGTACGACCGCAGCCTTAAAACCAAACTTGAAAAAATCAGGGAAAGCGTTAAAGAAAACGCAAGAAAAAATACAAGCGTTGATACAACCGGAATTATCTCTATTTTAAGAGAGGATATTAAGGAATTTGAATTCGTAACCTCGGAAGAAGAGATAGGCACGGTAATCAGCGTAGGCGACGGTATTGCCGTAATTCACGGGTTAAGCTCCGTTATGTACGGCGAAATAGTAATATTCGAATCAGGCGTAAAGGGTATGATTCAGGATATTAAAAAGAATACCGCAGGCTGTATTATCTTCGGCGCGGACAGCGATATAAGCGAGGGTTCGCGCGTTAAGAGAAGTTATAAAATGGCGGGCGTTCCCGTAGGCGACAACTATATAGGAAGAGTTGTTAACGCCCTCGGCGAACCCATTGACGGAAAAGGCGAAATCAAGGCGGACGAGTACCGCCTCGTTGAACAGCCCGCTCCTTCGATTGTTGACAGAAAGAGCGTTTCAAAACCGCTTGAAACGGGTATTCTCGCCATAGACTCAATGTTCCCGATAGGAAGGGGACAGCGTGAGCTTATTATCGGCGACAGACAGACCGGTAAAACCTCTATCGCGCTTGATACCATCCTTAATCAGAAGGGTAAAAACTGTATCTGTATTTACAACGCGATAGGCCAGAAGGCGTCAACGGTTGCAAAGCTTGTCGGAGACCTTAAAAAACACGGCGCGCTCGATTATACCATCGTAGTCTGCGCAACCGCGTCCGACGCGTCGTCGCTTCAGTATATCGCGCCCTATTCGGCTACCGCTATTGCCGAGTACTTTATGTATAAGGGCAAGGACTGCCTTATCGTCTATGACGATTTAAGCAAGCACGCGGTTGCATACCGTGCAATTTCGCTTCTGCTTGAAAGACCTCCCGGACGTGAGGCGTATCCCGGCGACGTATTCTATTTACATTCGCGCCTTCTTGAACGTTCAAGCAGGCTGACCCCCGAACTCGGCGGCGGTTCAATTACCGCTCTGCCGATTATTGAAACTCAGGCGGGGGACGTATCCGCATATATTCCGACTAACGTAATTTCGATTACCGACGGTCAGATTTATCTTGAATCGGACCTTTTCTTCGGCGGCCAGAGA
>CAJOER010000114.1 GCA_905233805.1 uncultured Eubacterium sp.
ATAACGGCATTGATAAAACCGAAGGCGTACTTTTCAACAACGTATTCGGGACATACGCCCACGGTCCCGTTCTGCCGAAAAATCCGCGCCTTGCCGACGAACTGATATTAAGAGCGCTGAATACTGACTGTCTTCCCCCGCTTGACGACAAACTTGAAAACCGCTGTCACAGGGAGCTTATAAGAAAGTTTTCTTAATTCGTTGCAATTATTTTTAATTATGATATAATTATACTGATATATTATATTTAAGGACGTTTATATGGAAAACGAAAAATCGGCAAGAGAGATACTCGACACCTTCGGTAGCTATACAAGCCTTACCAAGGGAGTATCCATGTGGCCGCTTCTTTACAACCAAAGGGATAATATAATTGTTGTAAAGAATAAGGACAGGCTAAAAAAATATGATATAGCGCTCTTTGAGAGAAAAAACGGTCAGCTCGTTATGCACAGGGTTACCGAGGTTCACGACGGTTATTACTACATAGTCGGCGACAACTGCATAAGCGGCGAAAAGGTTACCGACGATATGGTGCTCGGCGTGCTCTCCGGATTTTACCGCAGGGGTAAACACTATGTTGACTGCGAAAACGGAAGGGCGCAGAAAATATATGCAAAAATCTGGGTTGCCCTTGCGCCGCTCAGACCGCTTCTTCTTAAAGCGGAAAACCTCGGAAGAAGAATAAAAAGACTTATTAAAGGAAAAAACAATGGCTGAAAATAATTCACGAAGAATAAAAAAATCCGATTTAACGGCAATAAAGTGGATGTATTCAATTTGCAGAAAAGAACGTTTTAAAATTCTGCTTTTGATTGTATCCAATATTATTGCCGCGGTTTTAACTATCGTTTACGCAAATTTTTCAAAAAACATAATTAATGCGGCGACGATTGATAAGTCGTTTGAACTCGTTTTAAAATACGCACTTTACTATCTTCTTATAATCCTTTTCCAGCTCGGGCTTACTCTGCTTTCAAGAAGCACGCTTGAAAGGTGCGTTGCCAAAATCGAGTGGGAAATGAAGCAGCATATGCTCAGTACCATACTTAAAAAGGATTATTCAAAGGTAACTCAGTATCACACGGGCGAGCTTCAGAACCGTATGTTCAACGACGTTACGGTTATTTCGGGCGGAGTTACGAATATCATACCGAACATAGTTCTCTTCGTAACGCGTCTTGTGTGCGCATTCGCATATCTTGTCGTTATAGACAAAATATTTGCGCTCGCTTTCTTAGTCGGCGGTATCGGAGTTTTTGTCTGTACCCAGTTTTTCAGAAAAACGCTTAAAAGGCTTCACAAAGAAGTGCAGAAAACCGAAGGAAAAACGCGTTCTTTTATTCAGGAGGCGGTTACCTCGCTCCTCGTAGTTAAAGCGTTTTCTGTTGAAAAAAAAATCCTGCTTCTTTGGAATTACCGCAAACGCGGGAATAAGCACGGTATTCAGTTTCGGTTACATATTTGCGCTCGGCTTCGGCGCTTACCGTCTTATCAACGGACTTGACTACGGTACGGTTACGGCTATGCTTCAGCTTGTAAACCAGATTCAGGCGCCCTTTGCTCAGCTTTCTTCAATTATGCCGCAGTACTTCGCGGTAATTGCTTCGGCTGAAAGACTTATGGAAATCGAGGCGCTACCCGACGAGGTTGAAGAGAGCAAAAACGCAATTGACGTTGCCGACACCTACAATAAACTCAGGGCAATCAACTTTGAAAATATATCTTTCAGCTATGACAGAGATATTATTCTTGACAGCACGTCGCTCAAAGTAGACAAGGGCGATTTTGTCGCAATTACGGGCATTTCCGGAATAGGAAAAAGCACGCTGTTAAAACTTCTTCTCGGCGTGTTCAAGGTACAGGACGGTACTATTGAACTTGAATGCGAAGACGGTAATATTCCCGTTGACGTGAACACAAGACGCCTTTTCTCATACGTTCCGCAGGGCAACTTCATCCTTTCGGGCACGATAAGGGAAAGCCTTACCTTCATTAACAGCGAGGCGAGCGACGAAGAGATTAACGAGGCGGTAAGAATTTCCTGCGCAAAGGAATTCGTTGACGAACTTCCCGACGGAATAGAAACCGTCATCGGCGAAAGAGGAATAGGCCTTTCCGAAGGACAGCTTCAGCGAATTGCAATAGCGCGCTCACTTCTTTCAAAATCGCCGGTAATGCTTCTTGACGAGGCAACCTCGGCGCTTGACGAGGCGACGGAAAAGCAGTTCCTTACAAACCTTAAAGAACTTAAAAACAAGACCTGCATTATTGTTTCGCACAAGAGGGCGGCTCTTGAAATATGTAATAAGCACATCCGTATTATAGATTCAAAAATCGTTATGGAGGAAAAATAAATGTTACTTACAAAATGGGGCGAAGACTTAAACAAAAAGGCTCCTCTTCCGGAGTATCCGAGACCGCAGTTCAAAAGAGACAGCTATTTAAGCCTTAACGGAGAATGGGACTTAGCCTTCTGCGAGGGCGAGGAAATTCCGAAGGAATACGAGTATAAAATCACCGTACCCTTCTCACCCGAATCTCCGCTTTCCGGCGTAAACAGAGTTCTTTCTCATACCGAATATCTCGTTTACGAGAAGAAGCTGACTCTCCCCGAAGGATTCAACAAAGGCAGAGTGTTCATTCACTTCGGCGCGGTTGACCAGATTGCAAAAATCCTCCTTAACGGGGCGCTTTTAGCGGAACACCACGGAGGATATACCCCGTTTACGGTTGAACTCACCGACTATTTAAACGACGACGAAAACGTGCTCAACGTTATAGTAAGAGACCTCTGCGAAGAAAACGAGTATTCAAGAGGAAAGCAGAAAACGAAGAGGGGCGGAATCTGGTATTCGCCTCAGTCGGGAATCTGGCAGAGCGTATGGCTTGAATCGACGCCGGAAGAATATATTAAAAACTTCCGCATTACTCCCGACTATGACGCGGAGCAGGTAAATTTTGAATTTGAAGGCGCCGAAAACGTTCAGATTACCGTTTACGACGGCGAAAATGTTATTGCCGACACAACCGACACCACCGTAAAAATTCCCGATTTTAAGGCGTGGTCACCCGAAAGCCCCTTCCTTTATAAGGTCGTTTTCAAATACGGAAAGGACAAGGTTGAAAGCTACTTCGGTATGAGAAAATTCTCAACCGGCGTTGATAAAGACGGCGTACCGAGGCTCTTCCTCAATAACGAGCCTTACTTCCATAACGGACTTCTTGACCAAGGTTATTATCCCGACGGTTTCCTCACTCCCCCGAGCAACGAGGCGATGGAATTTGACGTTAAGTACGTTAAGGAATGCGGCTACAATATGCTGAGAAAGCACATTAAAATTGAGCCGATGCTCTGGTATCATTACTGCGACGTTAACGGAATTCTCGTATGGCAGGATATGATTAACGGCGGCGGAAAGTACGGGCTTGAGGTTTCGGCTATTCCGTTTATCGGTATGAACCTTGACGACACGGATTATAAAAAATTCAAGCGTACAAACGAAAAAGCGAGAGAACTTTATTACAAAGAACTCCGCGAAATGGTTGACGCGCTTTATAACTGCCCGTGTATTGCGCTGTGGGTTCCCTATAACGAGGGCTGGGGACAGTTTGACTCGGCCAAGGCATACAGTCTTCTCAAAGAATGGGATAAGACGAGAACGGTTGACTCCGCTTCGGGCTGGCATGACCAGGGCGTGACGGACGTAATTTCAAAGCATATCTACTTCACGCCGATAGTCGTTAAAGAGGGCGACAGGCCGTGGCTGCTCACCGAATTCGGCGGACTTTCAACGAGAGTTAAGGGACACACCTTTAACGACAAGATGTTCGGTTACAAGATTTACCGTTCAAAGGAAACCCTCACAAAAGCGTATTCAAAGCTTTTCAATAAGACAATTATTCCGCAGATACCCAAGGGACTTGCGGCGACGGTTTACACCCAGGTTACCGACGTTGAAGACGAACTCAACGGAATCCTAACCTATGACCGCAAGATATCAAAGATTGATAAAGACGTGCTCAAAGAAATCAACAAAAGAGTTAAATTATAAGAGGTAGAATATGGAACAACTTAAAAAGAAAGACGGAATTAAGGCGACGCTCAAAACTAACAGAGGCGATATGACCTTCGTGCTGTTTGAAGAAATCGCGCCGAGAGCCGTTGAAAACTTCACTACTCACGCAAAAAACGGATATTATGACGGACTGATTTTTCACCGCGTTATAAAGGACTTTATGATTCAGGGCGGCGACCCCGTGGGTAACGGAACGGGCGGCCAGTCAATCTGGGGCGCACCGTTTGAGGACGAGTTCAGCGTTGAGGCGCACAATTTCTACGGCGCGCTTTCAATGGCGAATTCAGGCCCGCACACAAACGGCTCGCAGTTCTTTATCGTTCAGGCAAAAACGGCTCCTGCTCAGATGCTTGAACAGATGGAAAGCCTTACCGACAAGGGCTATCCGAGAGAGTGTATCGACGGATACAGAGAAGTCGGCGGAACGCCGTGGCTCGACTATCATCACACGGTATTCGGCCAGCTCGTCGAAGGCGAAGACGTGCTCGAAGATATCGCAGCAGTAAAAACCGGCGCCAACGACAAACCCCTCTACGACGTGGTAATTGAAACAATTGAAATAAGTGAATAAAAAAAGCCCCGATGCAAAAGCATCGGGGTTTATTATGTATAGAATTATTCAGCCGGTTCTTCTGCAGGAGCTTCTTCCTCTGCGGGAGCAGCTTCTTCTATAGGAGCTTCTTCCTCTGCAGGAGCCCCTTCCTCTGCAGGAGCCTCTTCCTCTGCAGGAGCCTCTTCCTCTGCGGGAGCAGCCTCTTCAGCAGGAGCTTCCTCAACGGGAGCAGCCTCTTCAGCAGGAGCTTCCTCTGCGGGAGCAGCCTCTTCAGCAGGAGCTTCCTCTACGGGAGCAGCTTCCTCGGCAGGAGTTTCCTCTGCGGGAGCCTCTTCTTCGAGTTCCTCGGGAGGTTCAATGAGAGACTTGATTGAAAGAGAAACTCTCTTCTTATCAAAGTCGATATCAATGATTTCAGCCTTAACGATATCGCCTACCTTGAGAACGTCCTGAGGAGCGTTAATTCTCTGATGAGCAATCTGGCTGATGTGGATAAGACCGTCAACGGTAGGAAGAATGTTTCTTGCGTCAACAACTGTTCCTACGGGATAATCTCTCTTCATAATCTCCCACGGGCTGTCTTCAATCTTCTTGAAGCCGAGGGAAATCTTTCTTGTTTCTTCGTCGAGAGCCTTGATAGTTACTTCAACGGTATCGCCTACGTTAACTACCTCGCTCGGGTGCTTGATTCTTGACCAGGAAAGCTCGGAAATGTGAATCATTCCGTCGATTCCGCCGAGGTCAACAAATGCGCCGTAAGAGGTGAGAGACTTAACAGTACCTGTAATCTTCTGTCCCTCTTCAAGAGTAGCCCAAAGAGCGTCCTCCTGCTCTTTTCTTTCAGCGTCTGCTACAACCTTGATTGAGCCGACCGCTCTTCTTCTTGCGGGGTTAACGTCGATAACCTTAAACTTTACTTCCTTATCCTTTAAGGTTTCAAGGTCTTCGTTTCTTCTGAGTCCGGTAAGGGACGCAGGAACGAAAATGCGCGTTCCGTTAGTTGTTACAAGAACGCCTCCGCGGATGGTCTGAGTTACAACACCTTCAAGAATTTCTTCTGACTCTTTAGCGGCAACAATGTCATTCCATCCCTTTGACGCGTCGAACAGGCGCTTGGAAAGTTTAAGCACGCCGTCGTTATCGTCGGTCTTCATAATGATAAGATTGATTTCATCACCTACTGCTACAACGTCTTCACACTTTTCAATCGGGTCTGCCGATAAGTCTTCAAACGCTACAACACCGGTCTGTTTTCTGCCAGGTACGTCAACGAAAACCTCAGTAGGTGTAATACTGAGAACGGTTCCCGTTACTACCTTGCTTGTTTCATTTCCCTTAAAAGATTCGTTAAGCAATTCTTCAAAGGATGCCTCACCATCAGCAGATGCTTCGACAGCAGGCTTTGATGCAGCCGTTTCAGCGGTTTCTGCTGTCTCCACAACTTCTTCGGCAACGGCTGAAGTTGTTTCAACTTCCTTTTCTTTAATTTCTTCGGACATGGTTTTGAGTACCTCCTTGATAATTACCGAGGGTGTCGAAGCCCCGGCTGTAACACCGACAAGCCTGCATCCCGAAAAGTCAATGTCTTTAAGTTCGTCAGCCGTTTCGATAAGATACGACTTACAGTTTTCGGCACTGACGTCCCTGAGCTTGCAGGTATTCGATGAATGGCGTCCGCCTATAATCAGCATAAGGTCCGCTTCTTTTGATAATTTCGCGGCTTCCTCCTGCCTTTCAGACGTAGCATTACATATTGTATCAAAAAATTTACAGTTTGTACATACCTTTTTTAATATTTTTTCGCATTTTTTCCATTCTTTTTGCGAAAAAGTTGTCTGAGAAACGCAAATAATTTCGTCTTTTTTGTCAAATTCTCCATTTTGTAAGATTTTGTCTAATTCCTCTTCGTTTTTAAAAACATAGGATTTTCCGCGGCAATACGAGCGAATTCCGAGCACCTCAGGGTGGTTTTTATCCCCCGCGATAAGAACGGGAACGTCCTCGCCTTGCTCTTTTACTATGTTGTGAATTTTCGTAACGAAGGGGCAGGTGGCGTTTATGTATTTTATATTTTTCTCTTCAAGTTCGTCAATTACCTGCTTTTCAACTCCGTGGGTACGCACTACGAGGGTATAGCCCTCGGGGCACTCGCTGACACTGTCAATTATTTTTACGCCCTTGTTTTCAAGCTCCGACACAAGCTGGGCATTATGAATAATGGGGCCGAGAGTACAGACTCTCTCCCCTTTTTCAACTAATTCAAAAACGAGTTTTACCGCCCTGTCCACTCCGAAACAGAAGCCGGCGGTTTCGGCAAGTTTAATCTCCACTGAGTTCACTTTCCCTCATTTCGCTTATTTTTTGCATAACGATATTCGCTGCGTCCTTAACCTCTTCGCGGCTCGAATTTTCGTCAATACCGAGTTCGCTCGCCTTAATCGGCTCGCCGAAGCGCACGGTTAAATGCGAACCCTTGACAATCTTCTCTTTACAGCAGATTGCAACGGGAAGAACTGCGGCGCCTGTATCCCTTGCGATAAGCGCAACGCCCGCCTTGGCTTTCTGCGGAACGCCGTCTTTGTCCTTAATACGCTTGCCCTCGGGGCAGATAGCAAGAACGTGGTCCTCGGCAATTATCTTTTTTGCGTATTCAACCGCGGTCGTATCGCCCTGACCTCTTTTTACGGGGAATCCATAAAGGTGAGTTATAACCCACGCGACTACGGGATTTTCAAAAAGCTCCGTCTTTGCCATAAAGTGAAGCGCAGGAATACCGTCGGCAAGCGCAACGAAAACGGGGTCGAGCGCGCAGGTATGATTAATCGCAACTATGTATTTTTTATCTTCGGGGATGTTCTCCATACCCTTGTATGTGATATGATAAATCCTCTTGAAAGCCGGGCCGAACACCTTTATCGCAAAGCGGTAAAATTTATAGTGCGGCACGGTTGAATAGTCAAATTCTTTCATTAAGCAATATTCTCCTTAACGATATTAATAACCGCCTGAACAGACTCCTCAAGATTAAGCTCGGAAGTATCGCAGATAACGGAATCCTCGCTCGGCTTGAGCGGCGCAATCTCACGGTGCGAATCCTGATAATCGCGCTGATTCACGTCGGCAAGAACGTCCTTATATTTTACGTTTTCGCCCTTTTCGATAAGTTCCTTATAACGTCTTTCGGCTCTGCATTCAGCGGAAGCGGTAAGAAAGATTTTTACGTCCGCATTCGGAAGAACGACCGTAGCAATATCGCGTCCGTCCATAATTACGTTATTCGTTTTCGCTATATCGCGCTGTAAATCAAGAAGGAACTCGCGTACCTTCGGAATAGCGGATACGTTGCTTGCGCCCATTGAAATTTCAG
>CAJOER010000115.1:0-3742 GCA_905233805.1 uncultured Eubacterium sp.
ATTGGTAAGTCCGGTTGCAACATACTTTATGTATTTATCAACAACGGCAATTCCCGCGGCGTCCTTTCTTCTCATAGCATCAAAGGCGGTTCTTCCCGAAACCTTGCCCTCCTCGGCGGCAAGTTCGTGCATAATGCTGTCGGGATGAAGTTCCATAGCCTCTTTCGTCTGGTTAATGAGCGCAGTTGCGGAAGCGTAAGCCTCCCAGCAGCCCTTACGGCCGCAGGTACAGGGAGCGCCGTCAACGACTATTATCGTATGGCCGCACTCAGCGCCCGCGCTGTTCACGCCCGTTACAAGCTTTCCGTTAACAATAATACCCGAGCCTACGCCGGTTCCGAGGGTAATGGCTATAAAGTTTTCGCAGCCGTTGCCGCAGCCTGCATATGCTTCGCCCAGCGCCGCACAGTTTGCGTCATTTTCAACGAAAACTGGCTTATCACCGAGGCGCTCTTTAATCATATCAACAGCGGGGATATGGTCAAATCCCAGATTGTTCGCGTATTCAATAATACCATTATTGACCGTGCCCGGAGTTCCGAGCCCGATTGAGAAAATATCGTCAAGAGTGATTCCTGCCTTTTCAACCGCCTCTTTTGAAACCTTTGCTATATCGTCAAAAATCTCTTTCGGACTTCTCGGCATAGCGGTAGGCGTTTTTGCCTTTGCAAGAATCTCATATTTTTCATTTACAACCGCAGCGGCAATATTTGTTCCGCCTAAATCAATTCCTATTGTATACATAAATAAACTCCTCCGTTTATGAGTTTTCCCAGATTTCAAGTTCTCTTTCGTCAGGTTCAATATCGTCCATACCGAGAGAGTGCATAAGTTCCTTGGCACCGTTATAGCCCATCTTCTTCTGACGGTTATTCATAGCGGCGGTTTCAACAATTACCGCAAGGTTACGTCCGGGAGTAATCGGAACTGTAATAACGGGTACCTTTACGTCAAGGATATTTACGTACTCGTTATCAAGTCCGAGGCGGTCATACGCCTTCGTTTTATCCCAGGTTTCGAGCTGAATAACCATATTGATTTTATCGTAAAGCTTAACCGCGCCCATACCGAAGATACGTCTTGCGTTAATTACGCCGATACCTCTTAGTTCGATAAAGTGGCGGATATTGCTCGGCGAGCTTCCCTGAAGCGTTCTGTCGTCAACCTTACGGATTTCAACCGCGTCGTCAGCGATAAGACGGTGGCCTCGCTTAATAAGCTCAATGGCGGTTTCGCTCTTACCTGCTCCGCTTTCGCCCACTATGAGGATACCCTCGCCGTAAACCTCAACGAATACGCCGTGGCGCGTAATACGGGGAGCAAGCTCGCGGTTTAAGTACCAGATAAGAGAAGCAAGGAACGGTGAGGTTTCCTCGTCCGTTTTTAAAAGCGGCACCTTATAAGCCTCACAGGCGGCAACAAAATATTCGGGAATATCAAGTCCTCTTGTTACTACCGCGGCGGCAGGATTAAGCCCGAGCCAGTAAGAAAGAGCCTTGCTTTTTTCAACGGAGCTCATATTCTCTAAAAATCCGAGTTCCGTCCATCCTAAAATCTGAATACGCCTCGGGTCAAAATAATCAATGTAACCCGTTAAAACAATTCCGGGACGGTTTACCTCGTTAGTTTCAATTTTCAGTTCCTTTGCAGATTTCGGTATGTAAACAACTTCAAGGTCAAAGTTCTTTACAATCTCATCAAGCGTTACAAAATATTTTTCCGACATAAGCTTTCTCCAATCACGGATACAAATAGTTGTTCAGAATAATTATATAATATTACAACGTTATTATCAAGAAAATATTTATAATTTGTTTATTTTACTTTACCGAAAAAATATGATATACTTACAGTAACTTAAATGAGAGGTATGTTTTATGGAGAAAAAATTGAAGGTTGCTTTGGGCAACGACGCCTTTCTTCCCACGATTGACGGGGTTAATACCGTAATCAAGTATTATGCCGAATATATCAACAAAGAACTCGGAGAGGCGGTAGTCGTAACTCCCGATAATCCGAATAAAAAAGACTATATGTTCCCCTTTGAGGTTTACAGGTACAAAAGCCTTTTCACCTTCGGAGAGGGATATCCCGTAGGCTGGCCTTTCAAAAGGGAGTTTTCGGAAGATATAGTCAATATGAATTTTGATATTCTTCACTCTCACTGCCCCGTGGCGACAAGTTATTTTTTCAGAAGAGTAAACAGAATCAAGCGAATCCCAACTGTTCTTACATACCACACAAAGTTTGAATACGATATTGACGCAAGGGTTAAGTCGCTTGCGATAAGACAGAAGGCGTACACTATGATAGGCAAGGATATCAAGTGTGCCGACGAGGTCTGGGTAACGAGCAAGGGCACCGCAGATTCACTCAAAATTATGGGTTATGAGGGCGATTTTGTCGTTATGCCCAACGGCTGCGACCTCCCGAAGATTCTTACAATTTCCAACGAGGAGCAGAGAAATATTATCTGCAGAAAGCACAGTATACCGAAGGATGTTCCCATTTTCATTTTCGTGGGAAGACTTATGTGGTACAAGAATATTCAGCTTATTCTTGACGCGATGAAGCTTCTTAAAGAAAGAGGAAGGGATTTCAGAATGCTTTTCCTCGGAATAGGCCCCGACGAAAAAGCAATAAGAAAATATACGGATAAAATCAATCTCACCGATAAGGTAATCCTTACGGGTATGATTGACGACAGACGCGAGCTTCAGCTTTATTACACCGCCGCAGACCTTCTTATCTTCCCCTCACTTTTCGACACAAACGGACTTGTAGTGCGCGAGGCAGCGGCTTCGGCTACGCCGTCGGTACTCGTTCAGGATTCCTGCGCCGCAGAGGGTATAGTTGACGGAGAAACGGGCTTTATCTGCTTTGAATCGCCGTTCAGCTACGCTGAAAAAATTGATATGATAATCGATAATAAAGACCTTCTTGCAAGAGTCGGTCAAAAGGCGCAAAACGATATTTATATATCCTGGGAAGAGAGTATTAAAAACGCCTATGACAGATATCAGATTGTCATAGACAAATTCAATTCCACCGAGCATCCTCCTTACGAATGGTAATAAAAAGCGTTACGGTTAATCCCGTAACGCTTTATTTATTGTATTAAGCACATTTTTCTTATCGGCAGACCACAGCGGAGCAATCAAGTCCCGCTTTGCGCCGTCGCCCGTAAGACGGTGAATTACAACGCTTTCGGGAATAATTTCTACGCAGGATTTAATGATATCAACGTATTCTTCAAGGGAAAGGGTTTTCAATCTTCCCTTTTTATATTCTTCGGCTAAATCCGTACCTTCAATAATATGAAGAAGCTGCAGTTTTATTCCGTCGGTTACACGGCAGACGTACTCAACGCTTTCAAGCATATCCTCTTTCGTTTCGCCGGGAAGTCCGATGATAAGATGAGTTACGACATTGACGCCGATTTTATGAAGCTCCTCAACCGCCCTGTCGTAAACTTCAAGAGGATATCCCCTGCGTATGTATTCAGCGGTTTTTTCGTGAACGCTCTGCAGACCGAGTTCAACAAAAACGGGCTTTATTTCATTAATCTCTTTAAGAACAGAAAGCACATCGCTGCCGAGGCAGTCGGGACGGGTAGCGATTGAAATTGCCGCGATATACTCGGGCGCAATCGCTTCAAGAAACTTTTTTCTGAGTTCATCAACGGGCGCATAGGTGTTCGTAAACGGCTGAAAATACGCTATATACTTACCGTCTTTTATTT
>CAJOER010000115.1:3766-5688 GCA_905233805.1 uncultured Eubacterium sp.
CCGCCTTTTGAGCAGAAAATACAGCCGCGCGTACCGAGCGTTCCGTCCCTGTTCGGGCAGGTAAAGCCGCCGTCGACGGAAAGCTTATACACCTTGCAGCCGAAACGGTTTTTCATATATTCGTTAAAGCTTGTATATTTCATAGAATTCTTCCAGATTGTTTTTGTTTCCGCAGCAGAAGGATTTTACCGCACCGAGGTCAAGCGCGCCGCCGTCGCAGTCGGTAGCAATTCCGCCCGCTTCATTAAGTATAAGCACGGCGCCCGCCCAGTCCCACGGACGGAGAATAAATTCGTAATATAAATCCGATTTTCCGCTTGCGACATAGCATATATCAAGCGCCGCGGAGCCTCCGCGCCTTACTTCAAGCGCCCTGTAAAAAACCTCCTCCGTTACGGTAAAGGTCTTATGCGCAAGCTCGTGCTCGTAGGGGCAGGTGCCGAAAAGAACAAGGCTGTGCTGCATATCGCAGTCCGAAGCAAAAATGCGCTCCCCGTTAAGGTAGGCGCCCTTTCCCTTCTCGGCGTAAAACATATTGTCCAAATCGGGGTCGTAAACTACGCCGATAACGAGTTCTTTATCCTTCGCAAGCGCAACGGAAATTCCGCTGTGCTGATAGCCTTTAATAAAATTAGTCGTTCCGTCAATAGGGTCAATAATAAAGCACCAGCCGTCGGTCAGGCGGTTTTCGCCCTCGCTTTCCTCGTCAAAAAAGCGCGCCGAGGGTATGAGTTTAAGCAGCTCGCTTTCGATATAATCCTGAATCATTTTATCGTATTTTGTAACAAGATTTACAGCCGAGCCTTTTTCCTTTACGCCCTTGTCCCTGTCGGCGGAATTATAGATTTCGCCGGCTTTTCTTATTATATCAATAATCTTTTCCAGCATAGTTATCACCCGTTCCATTATAACATATTTTACCTTTATTTCAATATACATTTAATATGTTCATTTCTATTTTAACAGCAAAAATAATCGCGTTGATTCTCCGCCTTTTCAGGCGCGGGGCAACCACCCTTCCCGGGAGGGCTGCGCTCTTTTTAAAGTACGATATTCTGACAAAACTGAGCAGGAACGTGAGAATAATCTGCGTAACGGGAACCAACGGAAAAACGACGACCTGCGCGCTGATTGCCCACGCGCTGAAAAAGGGCGGATATTCCTATTTTATCAACGGCAGCGGGGCTAATATGCTAAGCGGAGTTACGACCGCTTTTATTATGAATTCAACGGTTTTCGGCAGGTGCAAAAAGGATTTTGCAATCCTTGAATGCGACGAAAATTCGCTCCCGCTTATCTCCCGCTATATTGACGCCGAAATTGTTGCGGTTACTAACATTTTCCGCGACCAGCTTGACCGCTACGGTGAGGTTGAGCACACTCTTGAGGCAATAAAAACGGGAATTGAAAATATGCCTTCGGCAACTCTCATTTTAAACGCTGACGACCCTCTTTCCTTCACGCTTTCGTCACTTAAAAACAAAGCGGTAACCTTCGGTCTTAACGCCGATTACAAAAGCCCGGCGGCAGTTGATTCCAGATACTGCCCAAGGTGTAAAACCGAACTCAAATACAAGAGCCGTATTTTCTCACAGCTCGGGGATTTCTACTGCCCGAAATGCACTTACAGGCGCCGCACTCCCGACTGTGAAATAAGCGACATTTCTCTGCCCTGTTTTACGCTTAACGGTATCCTTTATTCAACCTCGCTCGGGGGTATCTACAATCTTTATAATTTCTGCGCCGCGGCAGCAGTTCTCAACGCGCTGAAAGTGTCTGATATCAAGTATTTATGCACTTTTTCGGGTGCATTCGGGCGTATGGAAACGTTCAGCGTCGGCGATAAAACCGCGCTGATTTTACTCGTTAAAAATCCCGTCGGCCTTTCGGGCTGTATACGTTATGTCTGTTCAATAAAAAGC
>CAJOER010000116.1 GCA_905233805.1 uncultured Eubacterium sp.
AGACAACGGCAGCAAAATAAAAACCGCCGTTCTCAGTATAATTCTTGCGATTGCAATTATAGGGGTATCGGTATACTCATTTATAACGCCGAATCAGGCAGAACTTGAAAGCAAAGCGTTGTATTCCGACCTTGATAAAATAGTTGCACTTATTAATTCGGATAATAAAGACGCCGCCGTTTACTGCGGTTTTGAAAACGGACCGTATCTTGAATATAAGGGATTAAAACCTTATATTGATTGCCGCGCAGAATTGTTCACAAAAAGCATTAACGGCGAGTTCGATTATATCAAAGAGCACAACGAGCTTCGCGAAGGGGCGCTGTATTATAAGGATTTCATAAACAAATACGGTTTCGGTTACCTTGTAATTGATGAAACCGAAACCCAGCTTGATTTATGTCTTTCACATGACGGTGATTATGAGCTGATATATGAATCAGGCCTAAATAAACTTTATAAAGAAAAAGGAGCCGGTTAATTCGGCTCCTTCTTTTATTTTTTCTCGTGATATTCCTGTTCGGTGTTGACGTTCCATATTGCGGACTTGTCGGGGTTGTCGCTCACTATTGCGTCAACCGCTTCAAACGCCGTAGCCATGGAGTGGTCCATATTGTTATAACGGTGCTGTCCGTTTCTTCCGATACAGTAGAGATTGCCGAAGGTGTTGAGAAAATCAACAACCTCGTCCATATTCTCATACGTATCGAAATATGCGGGATACGCTTTTTTGATTCTCTCGCGGTGGCTGTCAAGAACGTTGTCCTTTGAATTGATAACGCCCATTTTTACAAGCTCGCTAATAGCAAGGTCAATGCACGCCTCATCCGTCATATTCCAGAAGCTGTCGCCCTCGGAGCAGAAGTATTCAAGACCTATCCAAACGGTGTTTTCTGCGTCCTTTACAAGATAGGGAGACCAGTTATTGAATATCTGGATACGGCCGAGCTTGACGTCGGTATCCTGAACGTAAATCCAGCAGTCGGGAACAATGTTTCCGAGCGTTTTAATATCGGTTTCGTTTTTAAGATTGAGCTTGTCAACGAGAAGACCGACAGTTACGAAATCACGGTAAGGAAGACCGGCAGCGATTCGCTTAATCCTGTCGGGAACGTCAAATTCCATAGCCTCAACCAAGTCTTTAACAGGCATTGTCGAGAGAACTATATCAGCGTCAAGCGCGATTTTTTCGCCGTCCTTTTCATAAATAACGCCCGAGATTTCGCCGTTTTCTTTATTAACACCCGTAACCTTTGCGTTTTTAATCAGCTCGGCGCCGCCCTTTTCAATATCGTCGGCAACCTTTTCCCAAAGCTGGCCGGGACCGTATTTAGGATACATAAACTCTTCAATAAGCGAGGTTTCGTCGGAACTGTTTTTGCCGAGCACCTTGCCGAGCGCGTTTTTAACAACCTCGGTAACGGAGATGCCCTTAACCCTCTGCTTGCCCCAGCTCGGGTCAATCATACTCGGGTGGCGTCCCCAGAGCTTTTCGGTATAGCCCTCAAAGAACATTGAGTAAAGCGTCTTGCCGAAATGATTTATATATAAATCCTCAAGACTTCTTTCCTCTCTTTTATGAACGAGAGAGCCCGCATATGAAAAGCCGGATTTAAGAGTGCGCTTCAAGCCCATATTAATAAAGGTCTGCGGCTTTAAGGAAATAGGATAATCAAAGAATTTATTGAGGAAATATATTCTTGATATTCTGTTCCTGATAAGAAATACCTCGTCCTCGGTGTCGGGGTCGGGGCCGCCGTCGGAGAGCTGCTTTACCCTGCCGAGCTTCTTATCGTCAAAGGAGGGCTCGCCCTGAACGGGGAGTTTATCCTTCCACCACTGCATAACTCTTTCATCCTTGGAGAAGAAACGGTGGCCGCCTATATCCATACGGTTTCCGTTATATTTAACGGTCTTTGAAATACCGCCGACGTCGCCGCTTTCTTCAAGAACGGTTATTTTATACTCGTCTTTATTTTCTTTTATAAGTGTATCGGCAGCCGTAAGCCCCGCGGGGCCTGCTCCGATAATTACTACTTTTTTCACATAATCACGCTTTCGTTTATATTATGGTGTAATTGTAACACATCATAATTAATATTTCAACAAAAAGCCACTATTAATACACTTTTAATATTGTATAATAAAGCTACGGGAACGGGTAATTATCGTTAGGAAACCCCTAATTTTTAGTTTTTTTTGCTTTTTTTGTCATTTTTTTGTACATTTTTGCGCAACTTATTGATATAATGGAATAAATAGTTTATTAATTAATTGGGTATTGGAGTTGAGGAAATGAAGAAAAGAAAAGAAATCAGAACGCATTTAAATGAATACTGGGATAATTTAAATACAAGTATTAAAGTGTTTTTTATTATTTCGTGTGTTCTTTTTGTTGCAGAAATGATATTCGATTTTTTCGTCGGAAGTAATTGGGATTATACTTCATATTTAATATACTCTATAAAAACAAACGGTTTATCCTATCGGAATATTGAAGATATTTATTATTTTACGTTTCCGATTTTATATATTCCGTTTACTTTAATTATTGTTTATATGCGAAAAATTAATAAAATTACTCTTCTTTTGCTGTTGGTATTACGGGTTACTTATCCAACAACAGCAGAATTATTATTAACTTTGTTAATTAGTATTCCTTTTGAGATTACAGGAAGTCCATGGGGTTGATGAGATAATGAAGAAGAAAAACGAAAATAAAATACAAATAAGCGAATATTGGGAAAGCTTAAATACAAGTATTAAAGTGTTTTTTATTATTTCGTGTATTCTTTTTATTGCGGAAATGGTAGCTGCATGCGGCCATGTTTTGCTAATTTTTATATCTATTAGAGAAAGAAACTACAATTTCAATATAGTTGATGTTTATTCGGTATTATTTCCTTTTCTTTATTTTACTCTTAACTTATTATTTGTTTTAAAAAGAAAACTTACGATTAAAACAATTCTTATATTAATGATTTTAAGAATAACTTATCCTTATACATTACAGCTTATCGGTTTAATAATTCTAGTTCCGATAATGCAATTAACAGGAGGGTTTGGATAATATGAAAAGGATGTTAGTAGTACTTGCAATAATTTCAATTATTATTGGCAGCATACCCGTATATGCCGATGAGCCCACTGTTAATGAAAGCAACAGGCTTATTTATAACATAGTTAAATTAGAAGATATGGAATATGTTTTAGAAGGTGCACGAGTTAATTTTGACTACACTTTCAAAATGCATATTGTACTTGAAAAACTAAACCGAATAACAAACACTTTTGAAGGAGAATTTTACACATCGGACGGATATACGTTTTCCGAACATATAAGAGGTTCGTTCGACGGAATGGACTTAGCGTTTGATTTAAAAAATAATCGTGGTGCTTTCCGATACGAATTCAACGATGCAGCAGGGAAAAAGCAACACGCCGTATAAGAGCTTTTATAAATATCCGCTGAGCGAGGCGGTTTTGAAGGGATACAGCGAGGAGCTTGTATTCGATTCGACTATGGGCGACTACCGCGCGCACGCGGCGGTTGACTTTAAAGGGGACGGCGGAGACGAGGTTGTTGCAGTCAACGATGGAATTGTGCTTGACGTTTACACGGATAATATGTACGGCCAGGTAGTCGTAATCGACCACGGCGGAAAGCTCGTT
>CAJOER010000117.1 GCA_905233805.1 uncultured Eubacterium sp.
AATTTTCATTATATTTATTAAGTTGATCAATTATTAATCTATATAGTAATTCATAATTTCACCGCTTCGGTATTTTCGCTGTTTTGACCTACGAAGAACGTGTAATCGTTTTCAAGATACCACGTTTTATTTTCGGGGTCGTAGAATTTTAAATCGTCTTTATTAATTATCACTTTTCCGCTTACGGTTTCACCCGCTTTGACAAAAACCTTTTTAAATCCCTTCAAAAGCTTAACGGGGTGTCCGCCTTCGGCGCCGGCATAAACCTGAACCACGGTCTTGCCGTCGAGAGCGCCCGTGTTTTTGATACTCAGAGAGATTTCAACCGCGTCGCCGCAGTCCTGCGCCTTGATATCCGAATATTCAAACTCGGTATACGAAAGGCCGAAGCCGAAGGGATAATCGGCTTTTTTATTCTCTTTATCAAGCAGGGTATAGCCGTGATAGTAACCGTAGGTTATGTCCCTCGTCTTTGCGCTCGGGAAGAGAAAATCGGGATAGTCGTCCTCGTCCTTCGCCATAGTGAACGGAAGGTGTCCGCTCGGGTTTACCTTGCCGCTTATCAGTTTTGCGAGAGCGTTGCCGCCCTCCATACCGCTGTAAAACGAGTGGAAGATTGCGTTTGCCTCGTCCTCCCATTCGGTTATTACGTAGGCGCTGCCGCCGATAATGTTGACGATAACCTTGTCAAAGGCGCTGCACGCTTTGTGTATGAGTTCAACCTCTTCGGCGGGGATGCGCAGTGAATAGCGGTCGCCGCCCATAGCCTTTTCGGTTACGTTATCGCTCTTTGAGAAGTTGGCGAGGTTTTCGCCCTCCTGTTTATAGTCGCTGCCGACGCAGAGAATTACTGCGCCGCAGGCTTTGATTTCATTTTCTTTTTCCGAAAAATCCGTACCCTCGCAGAGAACGACGTTGCCCTTTCCGTAAACATTGCAAAGTCCCTCGTAAGGGGTTACTGTGTACGGGGCGAATACGGAACTTGAGCCGTGGTCGCCGACGTTTATTTTATTCGCGTATCTTCCTATAATTGCGACCTTTGTATCCGTATTGAGCGGGAGGGTACCGTCGTTTTTAAGAAGCACCGCGCCTTCAAGCGCCGTCCTTTCGGCAAGGTCGGTATGCTCTTTGCAGGCGACGACGGATTTCGGAGTCGGTTTAATCTTCGGCGTGATTTTAATAAGTCCGCGAAGAATGCTTTTTACCGAGTTGTCTATATCCTCGGCGGAAATTTTGCCGAGCTTTAAATCGAGGGGGAGCGCGGTGTAGCGCATGAGCTGGGGCATTTCAATATCAAGCCCGGAAGTCAGCGCCTTTGACGCGCTTCTTACGCCCATTAAGAAGTCGGAAATTGTAAAGCCGGTAAAGCCCCACTGCCCGCGCAGCACATCTTTAAGCAGGTATCGGCTTTCGCAGCAGTGCTCGCCCCTGAAAAGATTGTAAGCGCCCATAATCGACATGGCGCCCGCGTCTATGCATGCCTTGAAGTGAGGAAGATATACCTCGTGAAGAGTTTTATCGTCGCATAGCACGTTGACGTCAAAGCGGATATTTTCAATACTGTTTACCGCATAGTGCTTCGGGCAGGCGATAACGCCCTTATCCTGCACCGCTTTTGTAAGCGCGGCGCCCATTTTTCCGAGTAGGAACGGGTCCTCGCCGTAGGTTTCCTGCGCGCGCCCCCAGCGGGGATTGCGAAGCAGGTTTATGCATATGCCCGCAAAGTAGTTTCCGCCCTGAGCGGCGACCTCGTCGGCAATTGCGGAGCCGATTTCGTATTCAAGTTCCTCGTCAAAGGCGGCGCCTCTTGCCATGGATACGGGGAAGCAGGTGCTGTTGCCCATAACCACGCCCCTCGGGCCGTCGGAAAACGCAACTGCGGGAATGCCGAGGCGCTTTACTCCGCCGCTGAGACAGGGGCGGCAGTTGTATTTCTGTCCCTTCGTGATAAGGTCAAAGCCGTTTCTTAAAAAGAAGCGCTGCCCCGAGAGCATATGAAGCTTTTCGCTGAGTTTCAGTTCACCGCAAAGCTCCTCAGCAACGGCGTAAAGCGTTTTATCGTCGGGGCTGTCGTTGTATTTTTTTACTGCGTCGTTAAAGTTCATTCTTCTTCCTCCCGTTTTTCAAACGGATAGACGAGGTTCATCTGCTTTCTGCACTCGTCCATAATTTTCAGGCAGTCTATTGTCGCCTTGCGGGGGATATAATCCGAGTCGGTTTTACCTGCCCTGATTTCTTCGGAGGCGCGGGTGAACTCGGTTAAATAATCGGTTTTACCTTTAATCTTTTTCTTCTTTTTATCGGTTTTTATATTTGCAAGGCGCGCCATATGGAACACGGGAATACTGATTTCGCCCTTCGTTCCGATAATCTTACAGCCCTCTTTCAGTTTTGAAAGCGACATTTCAAGCACGCACTCAAAACCGCCGTAGCCGAGGATTACCGTTTCTTCAACGTCAATCCCGTTTTTGATAACGCCCTCGCATTTAATCTCTTCGGGGTAGCCGAAAAGGTTGTAGCAGTAGGTAATCGGGTAAATTCCGACGTCAAGGAGCGCGCCGCCCGCGGTTTCGGGAAGGAGGACCCGCGAGTCCTTACTCATCATAAGGCCGGGGAAGGCGTAGTCTATATGTACGCTTTTAATTTCACCGATTTCCTTTTCGTCAATGCATTTTTTAACGCCGAGCGCAACGTCGGAAAACCAGGTCCACATCGCCTCGCAGAAATATACGTTATTATCCGCCGACGCCCTGTGCATAGCCTCCGCCTCCGCGGCGGTAACTCCGACGGGCTTTTCGCATAAAACGGGATAGCCCGCTTTCATAGCTTTTACGGAATATTCAAGGTGTGAGGTGTGGGGAGTTGCGATATACACGCCGTCGAAATTTCCGCTGTCAAGCAGTTCGTCATAGGTTTTATAGACCTTCGCCCTGTATTTTGAGGCAAACGCCTCTGCCTTTTCGGCGTTTCTTGAATATACGGCGGAAATAACGTGAGCGCCCTTCGTTATGCTTCTTGCGGTGCTCTTTGCAATATTTCCGCTGCCTACGTATGCCCATCTGAATTTTTCCATAGAATCCCCCCTATTATAATACAGTATAGCATAAAACAGTTATAATAAAAAGAAAATAATTATGAACAACCAAATAAATAAAATTCGTCGCAAAACGCGCCTTTGCTGTACTTTTAAAAAACTTTATGATATAATAATCGGGTAAAATGAAAGCAGAAGGTAAACGTTATGGAAATACGGGATTTTTTTAATGAACAAAGCGATATTGCGATAGCCTTATCGGGCGGGGTTGACTCCTCCGTGCTCTTGTTTTTTGCGAAAAAATACGCAAAGCGCGTTAAGGCGTATTACGCCGAGTCGCAGTTTCAGCCGAAGTTCGAGCGCGCCGACGCTGTAAAAATTGCGGAGTCGCTCGGCGTTGAATATGAGATAATCCCGCTTGACGTTTTAGCGGATAAAATTGTAGTTTCAAATCCGCCCGACCGCTGCTATTACTGCAAAAAGAATATTTTTACCGCAATAACAGAGGCGGCGCAGCGCGACGGCTTTTCCGTTGTTGCGGATGGCACCAACGCCTCGGACGACGTTGAAGAGCGCGCGGGATT
>CAJOER010000118.1 GCA_905233805.1 uncultured Eubacterium sp.
CAATTATTGGGGTAACCTTGAAAGCGTTACCTTCGCACAGGGCGACATAGGCGAGATGAAATACTTTACCCTCGGCACGGACGGCTACATCCGCTTTAATAACGGCAACGGCGGAAGCGACTCCTCGCTGACTAACGCAAGGCAGTATTTCGATTATACCCAGTCCGATTCAAATATTGTAAATAAGCAGTGGCAGTTTGTCACTTTTGAAATAATCGACGACTTTAATTTCAGGCTTTACGTAAACGGCGAATTCATTAAGCAGATTACCGTAAGCGGTACCGACGAATACAACGCCTCGGGCGGGCTTATGAATTTCCTCACGAGCGGCAATACAAAGCTGTACCTCGGCTCCTATACGCCTTACTGGGGAACCTGTACGCTCTCTATGGATGACGTTTACTGCTTTAACCGCGCGCTTGATAATAACGAGGTTTATGCGCTTTACCGCAGCGAAACCGCGGCGAAAGCGCCTGAACTTACGCAGAATTTCAGCACCCTGCCTGCGGTCTGCTCGGGTAAGGTTGAACTTGCAAAGGAATTTGGCGGCAGGAGCGGAGTTTTATATATTCCGCGCTCCAACGCGGACGAATCATACACTGTAACCGTCGGCGGAAACACCGTAAATAACACCTCCGAAATTGAATCGGGAAGCACGGTAACTGTTAGTGCTCCGCAGGCGAAGTTCTGGACTCTTGTAAGCGACGCTGACGACAGTATAATCGGAACTTATTCGGGCGCGTCGTTCAGTTTTACTCTTAATGAAAACGTACGCGTTTACGCGCGTATTCAGGGCGCCGTAGCGGCTGACATTTCGGCTTACGAGGCGGCCGTCGCGCTTGCGCATACTTATAATGAAAACGACTACTCTGCCGCTTCATATCGGAATTTATCCGATACCCTTGATTTGTACGACGAACTTGAAAGTTCCTCTCCTACGCAGATTGAAGCCGATAACGCAGCCTTTGATATCCTGACGGCGATAAGCGAACTCGTGCCCTATCTGTACTTTAATCTTTCGGGCGAGGGCGGAACCGTCAGCGCGGTTTCGGGTAACGACAGTTATGAAAGCGGAAGATACTCGCTTCTTTTCGGAACGCAGCTTACTCTGAGCGCCGTTTCCGATACGGGTTACACCTTCTGCGGATGGTATGAGGAAAATACAAAACGTATCTTCTCATATGACGAAAACTATACCTTCGTTCTGACTTCTAACACGAGCTATAAGGCGCTCTTCAAAAGCGGCGACGATATTACTCTTACTTTCAGAAATTACAGCGGCCAAATTCAAAGCAGCATTACCAAGTCTGTATCCGAGTGGAATGAACTTGACTCGCTTGATTCTCTTCTTCCCGCGGTTCCGTTCAGGCTCGGTTATACCGACGGCGAATGGAGCGGAGTTGCCGACGCGCTCACCCTTCTTAAAGCGGGTCAGAATGCGGAAATAAGACCCGTTTATATCCAAACGGCATATACTCCTCCCGCAATTCCCGCGGTTGACGATAAGCCCGTCGCTGAACTTTACTATATCTATAACAGTGAAGAGAGCGTTGCCTCGTTCACTATGGCGCTCGGCGTACCCGAGGGCTGTCATATAGAGTCGGTCGGAATAGCGCTTTACTATAAAAAGGCGGCTTTATTTAACCCTGCCGACTTTACGCTGACAATAAATAATAAGATGCTGACTTCAAAATTCGAGGCGGCTGACGAGAGCGCAATCCACACTCTTGATATTTCAAAATTCTCATCAAAATACAACTGGGCGGTAAGAGGTTATGCGACTTACTATGACTCTTCGGGCAATCTTAAAACCGCGTATTCAAACCAGATTAATATAGTTGATAAAGCGAGCGTTTAATGAATTCATTTGAAAAGATATATGAAACGGTAAAAAGAATACCTTACGGGAAGGTTGCAACCTACGGACAGGTTGCCCTTCTTTCGGGTAATCCGAACTGGAGCAGGGTAGTGGGATACGCTCTTCACGTTAATCCCGACCCCGATTCAATACCCTGTTTTCGTGTAGTAAACCGTTTCGGCGAACCGTCGTCCGCTTTCGCTTTCGGGGGCAGGAATATGCAGATAATGCTCCTTGAAAACGAGGGAGTGGAATTCATCGACGGCCGCGTTAATATGGAAAAATATCAGTGGAACGGGAAATAGTATTAAGGAGGAAGCTATGAATTATAAATATATCTGGGAAGACCCTACTCAGGAACAGATAGGCAAGGAGGACGGCCATACTATCGCTATGCCGTTTGACTCTGCCGAAGACGCCTTTGAGGGCGAAAGTAAATATAAGCTCTCACTAAACGGCGAGTGGAAGTTCCTTTGGCTCAATGATATTGAAAAAGACAGCGAAGAATACAAGGCTGACGATTTTGACGACAGCGTATGGGATGATATTACCGTTCCGTCCGTGTGGCAGCTTAAGGGCTACGGCGCGCCGTATTACTATGCGAGCACGTATCCGAGAGCACTTTCAAGAAAAAAGTCGAAAATCCCGTCAATAGACCGCTCTATGCAGGAAATCGGCTGGTACCGTAAAACCTTTACCGTGCCCGCCGCTTTCAGTGATAAAGAGGTGTTCTTTCATATCGGCGCGTGCAAGGCGGCTGTTGAAGTCTGGATTAACGGCGACTACGTCGGCTATTCCTGCGGTTCTATGACTCCCCATGAATTCGACGTTACGTCTTATCTTCAAAAGGGCGAAAACCTCGTGTGCTGTAAGGTTTACCGCTTTGCCGCCTCGTCATATCTTGAAGACCAGGATATGTGGTGGTTCAGCGGAATATACAGAGAGGTATTCCTCTATGCGGAGCCGAAAACCTGTATCAGGGATTTCTATATCAAAACCGATTTTGACGAGGAATATAAGGATTCCGATTTAAGCCTCGACTTATTTATCAATAACTATTCCGATAAAAAGAAAGCCGTCAGAGCTTCGGCATATCTTATTTCCGATACCGAAAAGGAAATACCTGTCGGCAAGGCTTCTTTTGAAATCGGCGCTAAAACAAAGATAAAACTTGCGCTCAGCGAAAATATTAAATCACCGAAAAAATGGTCTGCCGAACAGCCGAACCTTTATAAACTCGTTATGGTTTTAAATGACGGAAAAAGCGAGTGCGTAAAGGTATGGGATTTAGGTTTTAAAAAGGTTGAAATTGTCGGTGAAAAGATACTCTTTAACGGTATGCCCCTTATGATAAGAGGTACTAACCGCCACGATTTTGACCCCGACAGCGGCTGGGCTGTGCCCAAAGAGCGTTACGCTGAGGACTTCGATTTAATGAAGGGCTGCAACATTAACGCAATCCGATGCTCCCACTATCCTGACGATATTTACTTCTATGAACTTGCCGGTCAGTACGGATTTTACGTTATGGACGAGTGCGACCTTGAAACTCACGGTGTAAGGCGTAAAAACGTCCCCGGCTCAAATCCGCTGTGGACGTATCTTGCCGTTGATAAAATGGAACGTATGGTCCTGCGCGACAGGAACTACCCCTGCACTTTATGAAAATGAAGGAAGCCGCGCTGAAACTTGATGATACAAGGCAGTTCCACTACGAGGGCGATTTTAACTTTACGAAGAGCGACGTTATTTCGCGTATGTATCCCGACGAGGCTACGATGAAAAAACTCGGCGAAAAACAGCCGATTACGCTCACCGCCTTTGACAATATTGCAAATCAGCTTGCAGCCGATTCAAAACCGATTGAAGAGAGTATGTATACAAAGCCTGTAATTCTCTGCGAGTACGCGCATTCCATGGAAAATTCTCTCGGTAATTTTCAGGAATATACCGACGATTTTGAAAAGTATGACAATATGTGCGGCGGCTTTATCTGGGACTGGGTTGACCAGG
>CAJOER010000119.1 GCA_905233805.1 uncultured Eubacterium sp.
GGCGGTTCAATCATATTGTCGTTTACAATAAACTGCTCGGGCATCTTAATCTCGGGAGCGTCGCCGAGCTCTCTCGGGTCGGTGAGGTATCCCGTAAGCGCGCTTGCCGCCGCAACCTCGGGGGATACAAGATAAATCTTGCCGTCCTTCGTTCCCGAACGTCCTTCAAAGTTACGGTTGAAGGTACGAAGCGATACGCCGCCGCTGTTCGGGCTCTGGCCCATACCGATACAAGGTCCGCACGCGCTTTCAAGAATTCTTGCGCCCGCGTTAATCATATCCGAGAGTGCGCCGTTGAGCGCGAGCATATTGAGAACCTGCTTTGAACCGGGAGCGATACAAAGCGAAACGCTCGGGTCAACCGTCTTTCCTTTAAGAATTGCCGCAACCTTCATCATATCCGTATATGACGAGTTAGTGCACGAGCCAATAGCAACCTGGTCAACCTTAAGCTTGCCGATTTCGTCGGTAGTCTTGACGTTGTCGGGCATATGCGGGCACGCCGCCATAGGCGTAAGCGAGCAAAGGTCAATATCAATAATTTCATCGTACTCGGCGTCAGCGTCGGGAAGAATTTCAACCCAGTCGCTTTCGCGGCCCTGCGCCTTTAAGAAGGCGAGAGTGATTTCATCCGACGGGAAAATTGAGGTAGTAGCGCCGAGCTCCGCGCCCATATTCGTAATGGTCGCTCTCTCGGGAACGGAAAGCGTTTTAACGCCCTCTCCGCCGTATTCGATTATCTTGCCTACGCCGCCCTTTACGCTCATAATTCTGAGCACCTCAAGGATAACGTCCTTTGCCGAAACCCAGGGCTTGAGATAGCCCGTGAGGTTAATTCTCGTCATTGGCTACGGCTACGTCGAGTCCGCCCGCGCCCATGGCGAGCATACCGATTCCGCCGCCCGTCGGGGTGTGGCTGTCAGAGCCGATTAAGGTCTTGCCCGGAATGCCGAAGCGTTCAAGGTGAACCTGGTGGCAGATTCCGTTACCGGGGCGTGAAAAATATATTCCGTGCTTTTTGGTTACCGTCTGAATAAAGCGGTGGTCATCCGCGTTTTCAAAGCCGGTCTGTAAGGTGTTGTGGTCGATATATGCAACCGATTTTTCGGTCTTAACTCTGTCAACGCCCATCGCCTCAAATTCAAGGTACGCCATAGTACCCGTAGCGTCCTGGGTAAGAGTCTGGTCAATGCGGAGTCCTATCTCGCTGCCGACCTTCATTTCGCCTTCTACAAGGTGTGATTTAATGAGCTTTTGCGCAAGTGTAAGTCCCATAAAATACCTCCTACTTGTTTAAATTTTTAACAAACTTATTTTATAATATCACAAAATCATTGTCAACAAAATCACAATATTGTAACTTATTTTTAATAATATAAGGAGCGGCTTCCCGCTCCTTAATATTCTACCTTTAAATTTTCCTCAGCTTCGGCGACTTTAAGCATTATTGCACACTCAATTCTCTTTTTATGCAGCTCGCAGCCGAAGGCGTAAACTCCGTTCACGCTGCCCGTCGTATGGTAGGCGTTGGCAGCGCACCCGCCCGAGCAGTAAAGCTTTGCAAAACAGTCTTTGCACTCTTTATGAGAATAGACGTTACAGTTTTTAAACTGCTCAAGAATTTCGGGCTTCGTTATGCCGTCGTAAATATTGCCGAGCTTGAATTTATTATCCCCGACGAACTGGTGGCAGGGGAAAAGCTCTCCGCTCGGAGTTACGGCAAGATATTCCGTGCCGACTCCGCAGCCGCTGACTCTTTTAACTATGCAGGGCCCCGAATCAAGGTCTATCATATAGTGATAAAACGTGAAGCCGTCGCCGTTTCTGTATCTTTTCAGCATCTCGTTTGCGAGTGTTTCATACTGCTCTTTAAGTACGGGCAAATCGCTCTCTTTAAGCGCCCACGGCTCATCGGGCGGGCATACGACCGGCTCAACCGAAAGCTCTTTGAAGCCGAGGTCCGCCATATGGATTAAATCCTTTGAAAAGTCGGTGTTGAAGTGGGTATAAGTACCCCTCATATAATAGTCCTTCTGCCCGCGCGAGTCTGCGAACTTCTTGAACTTATCGACTATTAAATCATAAGAGCCCTTGCCGTTCGGCGTTTTGCGTAACTTATCGTGGACCGCCTTTCTTCCGTCAAGCGAGAGCACGACGTTGCCCATTTCCTTATTGCAGAAATCTATTACCTCGTCGTCAACGAGAACGCCGTTGGTCGTGAGCGTAAAGCGGAAATTCTTATCGTATTTCGTTTCCTGCTCACGTCCGTATTTTACAAGCTCCTTGCAGACGTCCCAGTTAAGAAGCGGCTCGCCGCCGAAGAAATCAACCTCAAGGTTGTGCCTTGTTCCGCTGTTTTCAATAAGAAAATCGAGTGCTCTTTTACCCGTTTCAAAACTCATCAGGCCCTTGTCCTCGCCGCCGTATTCGCCCTTGCCCGCAAAGCAGTATTCGCAGTTGAGGTTGCAACCGTGCGCAACGTGAAGGCAGATTGCCTTAATCACGCCCTGACGGCGTTTGAATTCCTTTGCGGTATCCTCGAAGGTATCCTCTGAAAAAAGCCTTCCGTCGGCTCTGAGCGACTCTATATCCTCAAAGCAAAGGTCAATGTCCTCGCCCGTTACGTCCTCTTTGTCGGCATATTTTTCAAGTATGAACTTTTTTATATCTTCTTTTTCTGTGTTTTCATACATGGTTATAATATCGTAGGCGACCTCGTCAACCGAGTGAACGCAGCCGCTGTTCCGGTCAATAATGATATTATAACCGTTCATTTTATATGCGTGTATCATAAGCTCCCTTTAAATGAAACGGGCGACCGTAGTCGCCCCCTGCATTTTACTTATTTTTTCTTCTGCTCACATTTCTGATTTGCAACGGAGCAAGAGGTTTTGCTTGCCGACTGGCAGGAGGTCTGGCACTCGCCGCAGCCGCCTTTCTTAGCCGATTCGCAAAGGTTTCTTGAGCTTAATGTGTTAATTCTTTTCATAATTACACCTCGTTAAAATTAATGTATAGTGGAGAATGGAGAATGGAGAATTCAGGACGGGCGCTGCCCGTACCCGATTATATGCTGTCTGCAGGACCGTAAATTCTCAATTCTCAATTTTCAATTCTCAATTATTATAAAATATTACTCGGGTTTTGTCAATATCTTATCAGGGAGCAAATTGCTGTCCGATATGACGTTCACGCCGCTTTCAATCAGCGATTTGATATAACTTACCGTTTCCTTCGTTATTATGCTGCCGGGGACGGTCAGAGGAATATCGGGAGGGTAATCAAGAGTGGTTTTATCGTTTTCCCGGGAAATATTAATTATAATCTCCCCGTTTTCTGCGGGAGGTCTTGAAAACGGGAGCGCCTTTTTATATTCGAGTTCTCCGTCAATTTCAGTCAGCGCGCTTTTGAGAATATCAAACGCAATTTTTTCGTCGCCGACCGATGTCATTAAAACGATATAATTAACGCTCGCCATTTCAACTTCAATCCCGTATTTTTCCCTTAAAATATCCGCAAGCTGCGCTCCGCTTATATCCGCGTTTTCCGTGGAAATGACGAGTTTTGATATGTCCTC
The DNA here is from genome assembly GCA_905233805.1 of uncultured Eubacterium sp. GTDB lineage: Bacteria > Bacillota > Clostridia > Oscillospirales > Acutalibacteraceae > Eubacterium_R. The sequence continues at coordinate 3,578 of CAJOER010000119.1, forward strand.
GCAGTATTTCAGATTAAGGCGGTCAAGCTCAATTACCCTGAAATCACAGAGTTCACTGTAATATTCCTTAAATAAATCCTGACGGTTTTCAATTATATCGCAGCAGATTGAAACGCTGTTCATAAGCACGTAACTCGGCGAACTCGTCTGGAATATATCAAGATAAAATTTTGCATTATTTATGTATTCTTCGTCGTAAACGTTCATTACCGCGCTCTGCGTAAGGGCGGGGAGGGTTTTATGAAGCGAGGAAATTACAATACTGCCCTTCGGGTATTCAGGGAAATAGTGAATACCGAGATGAGCGCCGTGAGCCGCGTCAACAATAAGCGGGAGCTTGCAGTTTACTTCGCTTATCCTTCCCTCATAGGTCGGGGAGGTTATAACAACCGCCGCCGCGTCGGAGTTGGCTAAAATTACGCTGTCGAGCGTCTCCTGCGTAAGGCGGGTGTAGTATCCGTTAATGCTGTCAAATTCCGGCTCAGCGAAAACTACGCGGAGCTTTCTGAGCATACAGGCGTTATACACGCTTTTGTGGCAGTTCCTTGCTATAATTATCTTGTCGCCCTCGCTGCAAACCGAAAAAACGGCGGCTAAAATTCCCGCGGTTGAGCCGTTGACAAGTATAAACGACCTCTTGCTTTTATATATTGAAGAAAGCCGCTTTTCAGTTTCGGCTATAATTCCGCTAGGGGCGTGAAGATTGTCAAAGCCGTCAATTTCGGTTATGTCAATTTCCGCTCCGGGGATATTGAATTTTCCGTTGCGCTTGTGCCCCGGCATATGGAAGGGGTATTTATCAAGCGTTTTAAGTTTTTCGTGCAGCTTCAATTTTTTCACCTCGGAAAATGTATATGTTAAGCATTATTATTCCCGCAAATATAGGAACGGCTTCGATTAAACCCGTTTCTTTAAATATTATCAGGAATATGATGTCCGATATAAGAATTAACGCCGTTACGGTGCACAGCGCTTTTCTTTTTGATAGTAAGAATAAAAGAAAAACGTTTATTCCCATTGATATTGAAAACATAAGCGAGCCTGCGCAGTGATAGTAATAATCGGGCTTTATGTCATAATCAAAACGGAATATAAGCGTCATCGCCATACCGAGCGCCGAAACTGCGAGCAGGGGAAGGTATACTTTCGTTTTCACTTTTTGTGAATACGCGGTATAAACCGATACCGAAAGGGCGGCAATGGTAAGCAGCCCCCATACGGTAAATTCGGCGCGGTGCCTCAGCCCGATAGTCGAAAGCGCGCCCGCGTTAGTCCACGGCGCAGCGTACCGCATATAAATAAGGGTATATACCACACACGCCGCGCTTAAAAATAAACTCAGTCTTTTCATACATTCATTTTAACATATAATTGAATTTATATCAATCTTATGTTATGATATAAAAAGGTGATATTATGAAATTTATTTCTTGGAACGTTAACGGGCTTCGCGCCTGCGTTAATAAGGGTTTTAAAGAGTTCTTCAATGAGATTGACGCGGACTTTTTCTGCGTTCAGGAAACCAAGCTTCAGGAGGGGCAGATTGACTTTGCTCCCGAGGGCTATTTTTCATACTGGAATTACGCCGAAAAGAAAGGCTATTCGGGTACTGCGATTTTTACAAAGCACGAGCCTCTTTCGGTAAAGTACGGTATGGGCATCGAAGAGCACGACAAAGAGGGAAGGCTTATTATGTGCCGAACTCGCAAAACGAGCTTCAGCGCCTTGATTACAGGATGAAGTGGGAGGACGATTTCAGGGCGTACATAAAATCGCTTGACGAAAAAAAGCCCGTCATTTACTGCGGCGACCTCAACGTAGCCCATAAGGAAATAGACCTTAAAAACCCGAAAACAAATCATCATAACGCCGGCTTTACCGACGAGGAAAGGGAAAAGCTTTCTCTCATGCTCGGCGAAGGCTTTACAGATACTTTCAGGTATTTCTATCCCGATTTGGAAAGTATCTATTCCTGGTGGTCCTATCGCTTCAGGGCGAGGGAAAAGAACTCCGGGTGGCGTATAGATTATTTCATTACGTCGAAAAGACTTGACGATAAGCTCGAGGGGGCGAAAATTCATACGGAAATTTTCGGCAGCGACCACTGCCCCGTAGAGCTTGATTTAAGGTGATAATATGACTGATAAAAAAAGACTGCTAAAAGCGTGCGCGCTGTTTTTCGCCGCCGCGCTTATAATCGAAATATTCGGCTTTAATTTCGGCTTTTTCGCAAGCCGCACCGAAACTCCCGAGGCGGTAAGCTTAGTTGCGTCTGACGGGCTTGAAAGAATTGACAAGGAAACCTATGCCGTTCCTGAGCTTAACGAGAACGCCGGGAAAAATCCGTACTTTGAAATAACGGATATAAATAAAAAGACTAATTATATTCGCCTTGATATGCTTACGCTTTTTATGGAGGAGCCAAACTGCGTAGCTTTTGACGTTTACGCAACTGACGAGGGCTCGTCTGCATACTATTACTGTAATACGGTAGTAATTCATCCGTCGTTGCCCTCAAATGGAAATGAAAAAACAAAGTATTTTAAGGTTCACACCTACGGCAAGGCAAAGTCAATAAGACTTGTTTTTAATAAGTTTGACGATATGGCGCTTGTAGATACAGTTAAAATCGGTGGGGCAGAAATAAATGCAAAAGTTCCGATGTTCTTTTCGCCGATTCGCGTATTACTTATAGTCGCGCTGCTTCTCTTTATCTATATGTTCCGCCCGTCGTCCTCGCTTTACAGGCAGGGCACGTTCACCGAAGATAAAAAGCTGAGGCTGTTGAAAACGGCGTTTATGGGAATTAACATTATCATTTTCGCGCTGCTACTTTGCAATAATCTTACTTACGCCAACCCGAGTAACGACCAGTACCGGCAGTACAACCTGCTCGCCGAAGCGATAGCGCAGGGCAGGGTGAATATCGACGTTACCAACGGCGAGCTTATGAAGCAGGTGCTTAACCCCTACGATATTAACGAAAGACTTAAAGTGCTTGCCGCAAATAATCTGTCAGTTGTGCGTGAGCCGTGGCTCGATATAGCGTACTTTAACGATAATTTTTACGTTTATTTCGGCATAGTTCCCGAGCTTATATTTTATCTTCCCGTTTACCTTATTGCCAAGACGCATATGGTAACCTCGGGCGCGGTATTCATCGTATGCTGCTTAACCGTTCTTTCGGCGTATAAGCTCGTTGAAACGCTTGTTAAGGTATATTTCCCGAAGACAAGTTACGGCGCAAGCCTGCTCGCTTCAATAATCCTTGCAAACTGCTGCGGAACGCTTTCGTTCATTATGAGCCCGATAATTTATAATCTCGTAATACTCTGTGCAGTAATGTTTGCGTTTATAGGGCTTAACTTCTGGATGAGTGCAAAGTATCTTATTGATAACGAGCCGGCGTCAAAGAAGATAAATATATATATTCTTCTCGGCTCGCTCTCTATGGCACTGACTGCGGGCTGCCGTCCGCCGATAGTTCTCTGCTCGCTTCTTATTATCCCGATATTCTGGGATACGGCGATTCAGCATAAAAAGATTGTGCTGAAAGGGAATATCGCAAAATACCTTTGCGTAATTATTCCTTACGCGTTAGTTGCGGCGGGGCTTATGTACTATAATTACATCCGCTTCGGCTCACCGCTTGATTTCGGCTCGGATTATAATCTAACTACCAACAACCTCGCTATGAGGGGTACGGAGCTTGCGAAGATTCCCGACGGTCTGTTTATGTATTTCTTCCAGTTCCCGATAGTATCTCTCAGCTTCCCGTTCGTGCATACAACCTTACTGCACACGGCATATAACGGCATGATTTATGCCGAAAGCTTTTACGGCGGACTGATGTTTACGGCGCCGTTTACCTGTCTGCTCTTTGCAGTTCCCATGTTAAAGAAAACGCTGAAAAGAAAAAAGCTTTTCGCGCTTCTTATACTTATAATTGTAATATCCGTTCTCACCGCGTGTCTTGAAACGGAGCTCGGCGGCTTTATTTCAAGGTATGCATACGACTTTGTATATCTTCTGATATTCGGCGCGGTAATCGTAATGCTTGCGCTGTACGAAAAGTATCCCGACAAAAAGAGCGTAAAAAATACCGTGTTGACCCTCGGTGTGTTAACGCTGGCGTTTATGTTTATTTACACCTTCGTAAGCACCTCCTACCAGGCGGGAACGGTTGACGGATACTTTACAATATATAATATGTTTAACTAAATAATAAAACGGCAGGCACGTCGTGCCTGCCGTTTTATTATGTTCAGAATTTAATTATTCCTGCTCCGCCGTTTACCATCATAAAGGTTGATGCAAAGACGAGAGAAACGATTGTCATAAGCTTGATAAGAATATTGATTGACGGTCCCGAGGTGTCCTTGAACGGGTCGCCTACCGTGTCGCCTACTACGGCTGCCTTGTGCGCCTCGGAGCCCTTACCGCCGTCTTTAAGACTTTCAATATACTTTTTAGCGTTATCCCATGCGCCGCCGGAATTAGCCATAAATACAGCCATCATAACGCCCGATACGAGCGCGCCGGCAAGAAGTCCGCCGAGGGATTCAACGCCGAGAACAAAGCCGATTAACAGCGGAGTAACAACCGCCATAATACCGGGAAGAATCATTTCGTGAAGAGCCGCGTTTGTTGAAATTTCAACGCACTTTTTGTAGTCGGGTTCTTCAGTTCCTTCAAGAATGCCTTTTTTCTCTGCGAACTGGCGTCTTACCTCTTCAATCATCTTGTTAGCCGCCTTGCCTACGCTTGACATTGTGAATGCCGAGAACAGGAAGGGAAGCATACCGCCTATGAAAAGACCTACTACTACTTTTGCGTCAAGTATGCTCATACCGCTCTGGCTTATTCCCGTTGACTCCGCAAACGATGCGAAAAGCGCGAGCGCCGTAAGCGCCGCCGAGCCGATAGCAAAGCCCTTGCCGATAGCGGCTGTTGTATTACCTACCGAGTCAAGCTTATCCGTAATCTGTCTTACGCTTTCGTCAAGTTCGCTCATTTCTGCGATACCGCCTGCGTTGTCGGCAATAGGACCGTATGCGTCAACCGCGATTGTCATTCCCGTTGTTGAAAGCATACCTACAGCCGCAAGCGCAATTCCGTAAAG
>CAJOER010000120.1 GCA_905233805.1 uncultured Eubacterium sp.
GCTTTGACAAAGAATATTAACGAATATGCGCTGAAAGCCTATGACATTATGCCGCCGCTGAGTTTAATGGTTGACTGTAAGATTTCACCTGATTATCTCAGCCTCGATTTGGTTGACAGCCTCAGCGTGCTTGAACCCTACGGCGAGAATAATCCCCAGCCCGTTTTCGGAGTATACGGCCTTAAAATAACGGGCGTTACCTCACTCAGCGAGGGAAAACACGTAAGACTTGATTTAGTTAAGAATAACAGCAGAATAAGAGTTGTAAAATTCGGAACTCCTTTTGACGAGTTTCCTTATAAGGCGGGGGACACGGTGAACCTCGCCGTAAAGATTACAAAGAACTTTTTTAAGGAAAAATACTACCTTTCCGTTCAGGCGCTGGATATTCATTTATCCTCCGCCGACGAGGAAAAGTATTTTAAAGAGAAAAACGATTATGAGTATTTCAGGCTCACGAACAGGGGCGGCAAAGAGCTTTACCCGAGCCGTGAAGTCTGCAAAACGGTTTACCGGTTTATCAAAACGAATAAAGGCTTTTCGTATAACACGGACGAGCTTTATTTCAGATTGCAGGAAAGCGTTAATTACTCTCAGCTTATCTTTGCGCTTGCCGCTTTTAAAGAGGCGCAGCTCATAGATATCGACGGTAGAATAAACCTCCTTCCCGCAACCGGGAAGGCAGACCTTGAAAACACAAAAGTATTAAGAGCTTTAAGGGAGAAACTTAGTATTGTCAGAAGAGATTAAATACGAGGAATATAACGACCGCTTTGACGAGTTTTTCGAAGAGGTAAAAAAGAATTCCTCCTATGACAGCGAAAGAATCAAAAGGGCATACGAGCTTGCAAGAGAGGCGCACAAAGATCAGAGGCGCCGCTCGGGCGAGCCTTATATTATGCACCCTGTCGCAGTCGCAAAGATTCTCCTTGAGATGGGAATGGATAACGACTGTATCGTTGCCGCTCTTCTTCACGACGTTGTTGAAGATACCAAATACTCCCTTGATTTTATAAAAGAACAGTTCGGGGACGACGTTGCCCTTTTGGTTGACGGAGTTACAAAACTCGGTCAGGTTCCGCTTTCCTCACGCGAGGAGGTTCAGGCTGAAAACATAAGAAAAATGTTTATCGCCATGAACCAGGATGTAAGGGTAATTATTATCAAGCTTGCAGACAGGCTTCACAATATGCGCACCCTTGAGCATATGCCCCCTTACAAGCAAAGACAGAAATCCCGTGAAACGCTTGAAATTTATGCTCCTATCGCGCACCGTCTCGGTATCCGTGCGTTCAAAGAGGAAATGGAAGATTTGGCAATCCGCTATCTCGACCCCGTAGCGTATAAGGATATTGAGAACTCTCTTTCTATGAAAAAAGAGGAGGGCGAGGTATTTCTTAAAACCATTACCGACGAGCTTAAAGAAAAACTCACGCCCCTGATGAAAAACTGCTCTATAACCTCGAGGGTAAAATCGGTTCACGGTATATTCAGAAAGATATACCAAAAGGGCAAGAGTTTTGAGGAAATCTATGATATTTACGCGGTTAGAATTATCGTTGACTCTATGATTGACTGCTATAACGCGCTCGGTATAGTTCACGATATGTATATTCCGCTTCCCGGAAGATTTAAGGATTATATCTCCACCCCGAAGCCGAATATGTATCAGTCGCTGCATACGACGGTACTTTCAAAGCAGGGAATACCGTTTGAAATTCAGATTAGAACCTGGGATATGCACCGCACTGCCGAATACGGTATCGCGGCGCACTGGAAATATAAGCTCGGCAAGGGCGGTAAGGATAATCTTGATAATTCCCTTAAATGGATTAACCGCGTTCTTGAAAATGAGAATACCGACGACGTGGCTGAGCTTATCGCCAATATAAAGGACGACCTTTCGCTGGACGAGGTATACGTATTCACCCCGAAGGGCGACGTTAAGGTTCTGCCGAGAGGCTCGACCGTTATCGACTTTGCCTACGCTATTCATTCGGCCGTCGGCAATAAAATGGTCGGCGCAAAAATCGACGGAAGAATCGTACCCCTTGATACTACCGTAAGAACGGGACAGATTGTTGAAGTCCTCACTTCAAACCAGCAGGGCAAAGGCCCGTCAAGGGACTGGCTCAATATAGTCAAGACGAGCGAGGCGCGCTCGAAAATCCGCTCCTGGTTCAAAAAGGAAAAACGCGAGGAAAATATCGAGCAGGGAAGAGCAGAGTTTGAACACGAGCTAAAACGTAACTTCATCCGATTTGAAGACGCTAATAAGTACGACCGTTTCTTACAGCGCATAGCCGAAAGACAGCGCTTTACAAGTATAGACGACCTCTACGCCGCAATCGGTTACGGCGGACTGAAAATAAGCAAGATTATGCCCGGTCTTAAAGACGAGTATAACCGCAACTGGAAAGAGGTTAAGGAAGACGTTTCGGCAAATCCCGATACCGACTCAATTATTTCAAACGAGAGCAGGCGCTCCTCGGGCGGCGTAATTGTTGAAGGTATTGAAAACTGCCTTATTAATATGGCAAAATGCTGTTCGCCCCTTCCCGGCGAGCCGATTATCGGCTTTATTACGCGCGGCCACGGGCTTACTATCCACAGACGCGACTGTAAAAACGTGCCTGCCGATTTGAGCAGCGTTCTTGAACCCGAGCGGTGGATAACCGCAAGATGGGACGAAAACGTTAAGGTCGAGGCGCGCTCAACGCTCAATATTTACGCGATTAACCGTCAGGGACTCGTTCTTGATATTTCAACCGCAATGCTGAACGCGCATATAAAGATGCACTCGATTAATGCAAGAGAAATAAACGACGGTAACTCCCTTACAACAATTACTTTTGCCGTAAACGGAAAAGAGCATCTTGATTCAATAATCAAAATGCTCGGCAAGATTAACGGCGTATATCTGATTGAAAGGTCTGACTTATAATGCTTGCTGTAATTCAGCGCGTAAAATACGCTAACGTTAAAATTGAAAATGAAATCAAAGGCAGCTGCGAAAACGGCTTTATGATTCTTCTCGGCGTCGTTCAGGGCGACACGAAGGAGGACGCGGACAAGCTTCTAAAAAAAATACCGTTTCTCCGTATATTTGAAGATGAAAACGGAAAAATGAACCTCTCCTGTCTTGACGTTGATGGGGAAATGCTTGTTGTTTCTCAGTTTACTCTTGCTGCCGACTGCTCCCACGGACGCCGTCCCTCGTTCACGAACGCGGCTCCTCCCGACGACGCAATTCCGCTTTACGAGTACGTAGTTCGGGAACTCAGAAATGCGGGAATAAAAAAGGTTGACACGGGCGAATTCGGCGCGGATATGCAGGTTGAACTTGTAAACGATGGCCCCGTAACGATTATACTGAACAGTAAGGAATTATAGTAT
>CAJOER010000121.1 GCA_905233805.1 uncultured Eubacterium sp.
CGACGAATTTAAGCGCCGTTTCAAGAATGAGTCAAAGGCAATCGCCCTTTTATCTCATCCGAATATCGTTAAGGTATACGACGTTAATTTCGGCGAAAAGATTCAGTATATCGTTATGGAATACATTGACGGTATTACGCTTAAAGAATATATAACTAAGCAGGGAGCCATAACTTGGAATGACGCGCTCTTCTTTATGACGCAGATTCTTCACGCGGTTCAGCACGCTCACGATAAGGGTATTGTTCACCGCGACATCAAGCCGCAGAATATTATTCTTCTTTCAAGCGGTGATATTAAGGTTACGGACTTCGGTATTGCACGTTTTTCAAGAAGCGAAACTAAAACCCTTACCGAGCAGGCTATCGGTTCCGTTCACTATATCGCGCCCGAGCAGGCTAAGGGCGAACATACCGACGAGAAGGCCGATATCTATTCTCTCGGCGTAGTTCTTTATGAAATGCTTGCTGGCGACGTTCCCTTTGAAGCGGACAGCGCGGTTTCCGTTGCGCTTATGCAGCTTCAGGCGGACGCAAAAAGACTTACCGATATAAATCCAGATATTCCTCTCGGTCTTGAACAGATTTGTATACGCGCTATGCAGAAAGACCCTGCCGAGCGTTATCAGACCGCAACGGAAATGCTTTTTGATATCGATGAGATTATTGCGAATCCTTCCAAGACGTTTAACTATACTTACGCCGCTAAGAAGGCTGATGCCAATCCTACAAAAATTATTCAGAAAGGGGATATTCAGCCCGCACCTGTTGAGGAGCCGATTCCCGAGCCGGAAGAATACGTTGACCCTGACAGGAAGAAGAAAAATCTTACTGCAATTATCATAGGTCTTATAGTTCTTGTTGCCGCGGCAGTTCTCATTGTTCTCGGCGTAATGAAGAATATCAACACTACAACCTATACTCTTGAGAGCTTTGTCGGCAATTCCTGGGATGAGGTTTATGAAGCAAGCCAGCAGCCGGATTATAAGTACAAGCTGGTTGCTGTCTATGAAAAGACCGATAAAGAAACAGCAGGAACTATTATCAATCAGTCGCCCGAAGCGGGAACGAAGGTTCTTGAAGGCGCTGAGATAACTCTCACCGTTGCTCAGGCGGAGGACGGAATCAATATTCCGAACGTCTTCGGATATAATGAGGACCAGGCAAAATCGCTGCTTGAAAAAGCGGGACTGATTAATTTCAAAACCACGCTTGTTTCAAGTGAAAACGTTGACGAGGGCAAGGTTATATATACCGACCCGAAGGCGAATACACCCGTCAGCCCTGACGAAGAAATAACTATTTATATTTCTTCGGGACCGTCTACAACCGTTATTGAAACCGTTACCGTTCCCGACGTTTACGGCCTTACTCAGAGCGGTGCGCGCGCTTTCCTTGAAAAATGCGGATTCACCAACGTTTCATTCGTAACGCAGGACAGCGCTATGCCGAAAGATGTTGTTATTTCTCAGTCACCTGCGGCAGGCGAGGAAGCACAGGCTACCGATTCAATTAAACTCATTATTTCTTCGGGTACAACGACTACAACTACGGAAAAACAGATTAAAACAACTGTTAATATCGTTCTTCCCAAGGTAATAGACAAAAACGGTAAAGTTGTTACCGATACCATTACCATTACCGTAGACGGAGCACAGACCACCAAGAAGAAAGTTAAACTTGACGGTTCAAGCTATTCTGTAAGCGTTCCAGGTGAAAACGGTAAAGAAAAACAAATCGTTGTTTCTCTTTCCGATACGGGCGTTAAGGACACGTACAGAACAAACGGTAAGGATAACGACAGGCATAACTTCGATTTCAGCGCATCTTCAAAGGACGATTCGGCTACTACAACTACAGAAAAGACCGAGGAATCTACCGAGGATAATTCCGAAGATGATGAAGATGACGGTGACGACGAATACGAAGACGAAGTATAATACTAAGGGCGGAGGAATCCGCCCTTTATCTGAAAGGAATTTATGATTAAAGGAAAGATTATTAAAGGTATCGGCGGTTTTTACTATGTAGATACCGAAAACGGCGTATTTGAGTGCCGTGCAAGAGGTAATTTCAGAAAGCAGGGGATAACCCCGCTCGTTGGGGACAACGTTGAAATTACGGTAAACGACGGCGAGCATGAAAACACGATAGATAAAATACTCGACAGAAAGAATTATCTCACCCGTCCGCCGCTTGCAAATCTTGACAGACTTTTTATAATTGCCTCTCTTGTTGACCCTAAAATCAATACTTTTATTGTTGATAAGCTTATTGCCGTTGCGGAATATAAAAAAATAGAACCCGTAATTGTAATTACAAAAACGGACCTTGATTCTTCGTATGAAAAATATGAGAAGATTTATTCCGATGCAGGCTTTAAAGTCGTTGTCTGCGATAATACGAAGGGCAGCGGAGCCAAGGAAATAAAAGAACTCTTAAACGGTTGCGTTTCGGCTTTTACGGGTAATACCGGAGTAGGTAAATCTACTCTGTTAAACAATATTTTCCCCGATTTGGAACTTGCAACGGGAGAAACGAGTAAGAAACTCGGTAGGGGTAAGCATACAACCCGCCACTCTGAACTTTTCAAGGTCAGCGGCGGATATATAGCCGATACTCCCGGTTTTTCCTCCCTTGATATCGAGCGGTACGAAAAAATAATGAAAGACGATTTACCGTACTGTTTCAGGGAATTTGAGCCGTATATTGATAACTGCAAATTCAACACTAACTGCGCTCACATTAACGATAAGGGCTGTGCGGTTGTTGAAGCGGTTGAGAGCGGTAAAATATCACGCTCACGTCACGACAGCTATGTTCAGATGTATAACGAGGTTAAGGATATTAAAGAATGGCAGAAAAAGTAAAATGCACCGTAGTTTCCGGCGCACCGAACGATTGCGCAGGATTCCTGAAAGAAAATATTGATAAAAACAGCTATATTATCGCCGCCGATTCGGGATATAATCATTTACTGAAAGCGGGAATTAAACCCGATTTGATTATTGCCGATTTTGATTCGAGCGAAAAACCCGATATAAACTGTAAGATTATTTCAATCCCTGTTGAAAAAGATTCCGGCGATACCTTCGCCTGCGTAAAATACGCGACAGATAACGGATATAAGGAAATTGAGATATTCAATGCTCTCGGTAACCGTTTTGACCACAGCTATGCCAATCTTCTCTGCCTTGATTATTGCAGAAAACACGGCGTAAAATGCGTGCTTACTGACGTGAACAACAGGATATCTCTTATTACCGATACCTGTACTTTTAAAAAAGATTACCGCTTTTTTTCACTTTTTGCTTTTCTTGAAGATTGCTTTGGTGTTACGATTAAGGGCGCTTACTATACTGCCGGTTGGTACGGTCAAGATTCCCTTGATTTATATAACCGAAAGCGAATGCACCGTATCCCTTAAAAAGGGAACGCTTCTTCTTATTGAGAGCAACGATTAGTAACAAATAAAAATACAGTTCATATAATACACTGTAAACAAAAATAATGCAGGTGATTATATGAACAGATTCCCGAGAAAAAATCTTATGTGGCTCGCCTTCGGAATAGGCTGTATGATTGCGCTTTGCCTGCCCGCAGTGTGGGTTACGCGTATTCTTGCGGCGGTTGTTATAATCCTCGGCGTTATGGTTATAAAATGCTGATATGGGGGTAAGGGTATGAAGGTTGTACTTATAAGAAGTCCTAAAATTCTTGCGCCGCTTCTTCGCGCAGTGTTTAAAGTAAAGAAAGTAAACTATGACTGACGGGCGGCAGCCCGCCTTTTTTACTTGACAAGGGCTTCTTATTTTGTTATTATATTTTCAATATTGAAAGGCGAGGAATAAGAGGAGTAACTCCGTAAGGTTTTCAGAGAGCTGCCGTTTGGTGCAAGGCAGTAAACTAAACGGAGCGAAGGTAGCTTATGAGCCGAACGGGTGAGAAATAAATAATAGCCCGTTCCGTATATCCGCGTTAAGGATTTGAGCGACACATTTTATGTGTAATTTGAGTGGTACCACGGATTTATTCCGCCTCATTGTGAGGCGGTTTTATTTTTTAGGAGATGATACAATGAGCAAAGAACTTGAAAAACAGTATAATCCTTCCTTATTTGAGGACAGGACTTATAAATTCTGGCTTGACGGAAAGTATTTTCACGCTGACGTCAAGAGCGATAAAACGCCCTATACTATTGTAATTCCGCCCCCGAATATTACGGGTCAGCTTCATATGGGACACGCCCTTGACAATACCTTGCAGGACATTCTTATCCGTTATCACAGAATGAACGGATATAATACGCTCTGGCTTCCCGGAACCGACCACGCGTCTATTGCGACAGAGGCAAAAATTGTTGAGGCTATGCGCAAGGAAGGCGTAACGAAAGAGGACCTCGGCCGCGAGGGCTTCCTTGAAAGAGCGTGGGACTCCTCCTGCGACTGGGACAGAGAGCGCTTTACCCTTGACGAGGGATGCAATAAAGCCGTAGTTGAGGTGTTCAACCGTCTTTATGAAAAAGGTCTTATTTACAGGGGCGAAAGAATAGTTAACTGGTGCCCTCACTGCCTTACTTCAATTTCCGACGCAGAGGTTGAATATGAGGACCAGGCGGGCCATTTCTGGCACCTTAAATATCCCTTCACTGACGGAAGCGGATATCTTGAACTTGCAACAACCCGTCCCGAGACTATGCTCGGCGATACCGCCGTTGCGGTTAACCCCAACGACGAAAGATATAAAAAATACGTTGGCAAAATGCTCGATTTACCTCTCGTTCACAGAGAAATTCCTGTTATTGCCGACGATTACGTAGATATTGAATTCGGTACCGGCGTAGTAAAGATTACTCCTG
>CAJOER010000122.1 GCA_905233805.1 uncultured Eubacterium sp.
TCGAAGAAGCGAAGAGAAGGGACCACAACAAGCTCGGAAGAGAGCTTGAGCTCTTCACGACCGTCGACTATATCGGCCAGGGGCTCCCGATTCTTCTTCCCAAGGGAACGAAGATAATCCAGACCTTACAGCGCTGGGTTGAGGACGAAGAGGCAAAACGCGGCTGGCAGCTCACAAAAACTCCGCTTATGGCGAAAAGCGACCTCTATAAAATCAGCGGTCACTGGGACCATTATCAGGACGGTATGTTCGTTATGGGCGACCCCGAAAAGGACAAGGAAGTTTTCGCTCTGCGTCCGATGACCTGCCCCTTCCAGTACCAGGCATATCTCAACAAGCCCCGCTCATACCGCGACCTTCCGCTGAGATATGACGAAACCTCAACGCTTTTCAGAAACGAGGCTTCGGGCGAAATGCACGGCCTTATCCGCGTAAGACAGTTCACGATTTCAGAGGGACATCTTATGTGCCGTCCCGACCAGCTTGAGGACGAATTCAGACGCTGCCTTGAACTTACGGAATATATGCTCAAAACCGTAGGCCTTTACGAGGACGTTTCCTTCCGTTTCTCACAGTGGGACCCCGACGACAGGGATAAATATATCGGAACAAAAGAGCAGTGGGACGAGGCTCAGGGCGTTATGAAGAACATCCTTGACGACCTCGGTCTTGAATATAAAATCGGTATCGGCGAAGCCGCCTTCTACGGCCCGAAACTTGATATTCAGATTAAAAACGTATTCGGCAAAGAGGATACGCTCATTACAATTCAGATTGACCAGATGCTCGCCGAAAAGTTCGGTATGGAATACACGGACGCAGACGGACAGAAGAAGAACCCCTACATTATTCACAGAACTTCAATCGGCTGCTACGAGAGAACGCTCGCCCTTCTTATTGAAAAATACGCAGGCGCGTTCCCGACCTGGCTCGCACCCGTTCAGGTCAAGTTCCTCCCGATTGCCGACAGACATCAGGATTACTGCCGCGAGATGATGCAGAAGCTTTCCGACGCGGGAGTTCGCGTTGAGCTTGACGACAGAAGCGAAAAAATCGGCTTCAAAATCCGCTCGGCTCAAATGGAAAAAATTCCCTATATGATTCTCGTGGGCGATAAGGACATCGAGGCAGGCACAATTTCCGTACGTTCAAGAAAGAACGGCGACGAGGGCGCAACCACGATTGACGAATTCGTATCCCGAATCAAAGAGGAAATCGACAGCAAGGCGCTTTAAAAAACAGTTGAAAGAGTTTAATATTAATGGTAAAATAAACGCGTAATAAATATATAAGAGAGGTAAAGCTATGGAAAAACTCAGATATTTTGTAAACGGCGAGTTTAAAGAGTCAAAGACCGACGTGTGGTACGACCTTCACAACCCCTCAACGGGCGAGATTACGGGGCAGGCTCCCTGCTGTACAAACGACGAAGTTTTAGAGGCAATCGCCGCAGCTAAGGCAGCGTACCCCGCATGGAGAAACACCGCCGCAAGAAAAAGAACCCAGATTCTCTATAAGGTAAGAGAACTTCTTATCGAGCATATGGATGAGCTTACTCAGCTTGTCTGCGAAGAAAACGGTAAAACCTGGTCTGAGGCTGCCGGCGATGTCGGTAAGGCTCAGGAGGGTACCGAGCTTGCAACCCAGGCTCCCTCGCTCATGATGGGCGAAAGCCTTATGGACGCATCAACCGGCTTTGATACGGTTAAATACCGCGAGCCCCTCGGCGTATTCGCGGGTATCGTTCCCGTAAACTTCCCCGCTATGATTCCCTTCGGCTGGATGGCTCCTGTTTGCGTTGCCTGCGGTAACACTATGGTACTTAAAGCCGCTTCCCTCACTCCGAGAACGGCTATGAGAATTGCGGAGCTTTATAAAGAAGCGGGTATCCCCGACGGCGTTATCAACGTTGTAACCTGCTCAAGAAATGAGATTAATACTATTCTTGAACACCCCGACGTCAAGGGAATCACCTTCGTAGGCTCTACTCCCGTAGGTCTTAAGATTTACGAGAAGGCAGCCGCTAACGGAAAGAGATGCCAGGCGCTCTGTCAGGCTAAGAACCACGCCCTCGTACTTGAGGACTGCGCGCTTGAAAGAACCGTTGCCGGCGTTATCAATTCTGCATTCGGCTGCGGCGGTCAGAGATGTATGGCCCTTGCTGCCTGCGTAGTACAGGTTAAATCAGTAAACTGCGGTCCCGCGTGGGATAAGAATACACGCCTCGGCCCGATTACTTATGAAAAGCATTATCACGAAGTACTTGCCGATATTCAGAAGGGTATCGACGAGGGCGCAGAGCTTGTTGTTGACGGACGTAACCCCGAGGTTCCCGCAGGATATGAAAACGGCTACTTCGTAGGCGCAACCGTATTTGATAAGGTAACCCCCGAAATGACGATAGGCGACGAAGAGGTATTCGGCCCCGTTCTCTGCATCAAGAGAGTCAAGGATTTTGACGAGGGACTTGCCCTTATGAACTCTAACCCCTACGCAAACGGTTCGGTTATTTATACGCAGAGCGGCTACTATGCACGCCAGTTCGCAAGATACACCGACGGCGGTCAGGTTGGTATCAACGTAGGTATTCCCGTACCCGTTGGCTTCGTTCCCTTCAGCGGACATAAGCAGAGTTTCTTCGGCGACCTCCACTGCCTCGGCAAGGACGCTTACCGCTTCTTCACCGAAAGCAAGAGCGTAACCCAGCACTGGTTTGACGAGGAAGAGAAGAAGGCGAAGGAAGTTGATACCTGGGACGGACTTCTGTAAGACCGACTTAAAAACGTATAAACACGCCAGGGTAATATAAAATGCGGCTGCCTCGTGCAGCGCATTTATGTGTAAATAAAAAAAGCGTTACGGATAATCCGTAACGCTTTTAGTTTTCTTTTATTCCACTTCGATTGAGCCGCCGTGGTTCGATGAACCGTAGCCGATGTAAATCTTACCTCTGTTAAGCTTTACATCTTTTCCGTCAGCCGTTTTCATTACAAGCTTGCCGTCTTCCTTGCTCCACTTGATATCCGTACTTGTTCCCATTGAGAGAATCTTGCCCTCGCCGCCCGCAAGGTCATAGTTACAGTAAGTTTCGCTCTTGCCTGAGCCTTTATAGTTCTCTTTAACTACATACTCGGTTGTATCAAGAAGATAGATAAGAGTTTTAACTTCAAGATTTGACTCGCCGTAACGGGAATCGAAATCGGTAGTTGTATAAACTCCCTTAGCCTCGTCATAGGTAAATACGCCGGTCTTGGGGCATGCGTTTGACCACCTGAAAGTAGCCTTAACGCCCGAACTGCTGCCCATGGGTTCGTCTTTATCGTTAAACTCAAACTCGGTAAAGCGCTCTTTTCTGAGCTGAGTTCCGATTTTATTGTTATTGATAAGTTCAACAACATTTTTACCGTTAAGGTAACCCGTGTGCTCAACAGCCGTCTGGCGCGAATTATCTCTTCCGAAATACGTTCCGTTTTCAGCCTGTGCAAGAAGGTTGATATGGTCGATATTTTCGTTTTCAAATACCGTATCGGCGCCTTCGTAGTTACCCTTTGAACGGGAAAGACCGGTGTGGATAAAGATTGAATCCCACATCTGTGAAAAACGGATGAACGGAGGTCTTGCCGAACGCGAAGGACCTATCTGCTCGGGAAGCTGGTTCATATCAGCCCAGAAGAAGAGAAGTCTTGTTGAATACTCGGTCTCGCCTTCAAGCACCATATCCGCGTCCGCAATACCCCACTGAGGTCTTACGGATTCCGTTGAATCCTCGTTTTCTACAACTACTGCAACGGGGCGCAGAGAAAGCGCGTTTTTATTGTAACCGTACTCGCCGGTTAACGGGTTAACCGAATTCTTATCAAGTACTACCGCCTGAGTAGTCGGCTCGGGGTTGAACCGTTAAAATAGAGGAATGCTCCTACGCCGAGCGCTATAACCACAAGCGCGGCAATTATTCCGATTACAAGCCCTTTTTTGTTCTTCTTCGGTTCGGGAGGCTTTCTCTCCGAACGGATAGGCTCTGTAAAATCGCTTGCTACCGCAAGAATATCAATTGCGCCTTCGGCTTTCTCCTCGGATTTCTCAGCAGCCTCTTCGGGCTGGGCAATTCCAGCCTCCTGAGCGGGCTCCTCAAAAGCCTCTTCGGCAATTTCAACCGCCTCTTCGGGCGCTTCGGCAATCTCTTCGGGCGTTTCGGGAATATCCGTCTCGTCTAATGTGAGTGCGGGTTCTTCCGCCGGCGCCGCCTCTTCGGCAGCAGCTTCGGTTATCGCGGCAACAGCCTCCTCTACAGGAGCCTCCGCCTCCGGAGCTTCGTCTTCTCCCGAACGCGCTTTAATTTCTTTTAATATTTCATCAAGTTCCTTATCACTCATAATACTGTAATAATCCTTTCCTTTCCGAAATTTTAATTATTATACCATAATCGAAAAAAATATCCACAAAAGTTACACGATTGTAATACTATTGAAAAGATTTATATTTTAATGTATAATATAATAAATCATAAAAAGAGGTGTTTTTATGGCAAGAACAATACCTATGATAATTACAAATAAGAATATACTTCTGAAAAACAGGGAAAACGACGAGTTCATTCCTTTTGATATGCCCGGAACGGAAAATGAAATGAATATTCCCTTTTATCACCAGTTCGCCGAAAAGCTTTCCGAAAGCCAGGTTGCTTTCAAGAGCTTTGTAAGGGATGTTTACGGCAAAAAGCTTAACAAAAACATCTTCGCTATTATTATTCCCGACGATACGAGCGCGCTTGAATCTATTTTTATAAACGAGTTTTTCGTAAACTCCGGCGCGTGCAAGGCGGTGGCTCAGATGACTATGGGACAGGCTCTTTCAAAAAGCGAGCCGAAATACATCTCCCTTTCAAAATCGTCAAGAAACATCGTGCTTCAGTACATCAATAACAACGAGGTTCGTGTAAGGAAGTTTTACGACCTTAACGATTACGACATCAACAGAATAATCGAAGATGCAAAAAGGCTTCATATTGACGTTGAATATGACGAGGTTCCGCTTTATATCAACAATTTCAATATGGATATGGACGATTTCTTTGAATACGGAACGGTAATCACGCCTAAAATGTTTATGGATAAAATTGCCGTAATAGACGTTGAAAAACTGAAATAGTATAAGAAAATAACCTCTGCATATAATGCCAGCATACGTTAGGGGAACATAAGTGTTTTAGGTAACCGGAAGGCTTTAATGCCTTCCGGTTATTCGTTTAGGCTACACTTGTGTTTTCGTTATCCAATTGTTCCGCGTGTGCCTTGTTTCTGAATGTGAAGTATATGTCTATGCGGTTGCCAACTTGCCTTGAGAATTTAATCTCTTTCTCATATACTTCAATTCTTGAAATGAAGGTTTGAATAATTTCGGGTGTGAGTTTTTCGATGTTGATATACTTTTTGGAGTTCTCGATAAATTCATTGATATACATTTCCTGAATATCGAGTTCAGCAAGTTTTTCGTTCAGCGAATCCAACTCTTGTTTTAGCTCAGCCTGCTCTAATTCATAATTTTCCGACATTGTATCGTAGCGCTCGACGGTAATTCTGCCTGATACCCTGTCCTCATATAAGCAGAGAATAATTTTATCGAGTTCCTTAATGCGTTCTTCCAACCGCTTTTGCTCTCGCTTTGCAGTCTTGCTGAATTCGGCAGCCTCAGCCTTTCCCTTTTCTATCGCAAGTTCATAGAACTTTTCAGGGTTTTCTCTTGCGAATGCTGTCGCTTCTCGGATTTTTGCAAGGACTATTGCGTCAAGCGTTCCTTCACGGATATAGTGTGCCGTGCAGGAACTGTGCTTTTGGTAACCTGCGCATTGGAAGAAGTTGCATTTCGGATCAAATGATTTTGAGCGGTGCAGATATAAGCGTTTTCCGCATTCGGCGCAATACAGATATCCTGCATATTTGTCCATCTCGCCCATCTTGTCGGGTCGCCGCCTGCCTTCAAAATGTTTTTGTACAGTTTCAAAGGTTTTTCGGTCAATAATGGACTCGTGAGTGTTTTCAAATATCAGAATGTTTTCTGGGTTGTTGATCAATCGTTTCTTGAGCTTATTCGATTTTGAGTAAGTCTTAAAATTGACCGTGTCGCCAACATAAATCCTGTTGCAGAGCATGTGACGTAACGAGGTGTCACTCCACGTGTACGGCTTTGATAAATCAGGCTGACCTTGTCGGCTGCCCCACGTTTCAAACTTGTAAACGCCGGGGTTCTTAATCTTTTCTTTTTCAAAGATATTTCTGATTTTTCTCGTGCCGATTCCACTTGCGTACATTTCAAATATTCTTTTGACAACGGGAGCCGCTATCGGATCTATTACAATCTTTTTCGGATCGTTTGGGTCTTTCATATAGCCATATGCTATTGAAGCGCCAACCCTTTCGCCCCGTTCACCCTTTGCCTTTAAGACAGCTCTTATCTTACGGCTTGTATCTCTTGCATAAAAATCATTGAAGTAATTTTTTATGCCTGAGAAATCATTGATACCTTTATCGCTGTCTACACCATCGTTAATGGCGATAAATCGTACATCGTACTGGGGGAAGGTAATTTCCATCAGCATTCCTGTTTGCAGATAATCTCTGCCGAGTCGGGACTGGTCTTTTACAATAACTGTTTTGACTTTGCCTGCTTCAACGTCCTTCATAAGTCGCTTAAAGGCAGGACGGTTAAAGTCTGCACCTGAATATCCGTCATCGATATACAGTTCACAGTTGTGAAAATTATTGTCCCGACAGTACTTCTCTAACATGAGTTTTTGATTCGTTATACTGTTTGACTCACCAAGCAGTTCATCCTCTTGCGAGAGCCTGCAATAGAGAGCCGTGATTTCTTGGTTTGAATTATGATTGTTCATTTTGCTCCTTTCCGAACAATTTAGATTTAATTATCAAACCGAATAGGATATGCAACCAAACAATATCACAGCTCGGCTACAAAGTCCAGACGATTTATTAAGTTCCTTTAATGAGATATTTCAACTTATCCTCAGCGGTGTCCCTAATAGTATTTTCGTTTGAAGGAAACGCCGACACCACGGTATATACCTTGCCGTCAATAGTCATATTATCAATATGATAATCCTGACGGCGGCGGAATGAAATATCTTGTTTGTTAGTATTGTTCATAGTGTTCCTTTCCGCCTGACAGTTGTCAGGTCTTTTCATTTTACATCGACTGACATCAAAGTCTTCGTCAGTATCGTTGTTCTGATTTGTGTTTTGCAGTTGCTGCTGATAGCGTTGCTGCTGTATTGCACGGCGGAGAGCGAAGTCAATAATGCCTGCGCCGATGTTGAGTAACGCTTCTGCGTTTTCGGCTGCCCTGCGGCTGTCTTCTTCGTCCTTTTCTACCTTCGTGTATTCACTTCCTGCAGAACGCTCGCCGTGAGCAATGCGTTTCTGCTGCTCCTTGGAAAGTTCCTTGCTGTCCGTCTGCTGCCGCTTTTGCGCGTTGATTTCGTTGATGCGGTCAGCCGCCTTGCTGTTAAAAAGCGAAGCAATGGAT
>CAJOER010000123.1 GCA_905233805.1 uncultured Eubacterium sp.
GGTGGCTTTATAACAGGAGCCATCTTATTGCGTGGATGCTGACCGGCGAGGACGCAAACGTAAATAACCTTATGACGGGAACAAGAAGTTTCAACGCCTCGGGAATGCTTCCGTTTGAAAATAAAGTCTGCGACTATGTAAAAGCAGACAGCGAAAACAATGTGCTTTACCGCGTTACTCCCGTATTTGAAGGGGACAACCTCGTCGCAAACGGAGTGATTATGGAAGCTGAAAGCGTTGACGACCTCGGTGCGAGCGTAAAATTCTGCGTATTCGTTTACAACGTTCAGCCGGGAATAAGTATCGATTATGCAACGGGGGACAGCCGTCTGAGCGAAACCCCGCTAATTGATATTTCAAATGCATATATCTGGCTCAAATCTACAAAATATACTTTTAACGGCAAGGAATTCAAACCGCTTGATTACGTTAAACTCGGCGGGGAAATGCTTGTAAAAGACAGGGATTACACGGTATCGTATATAAATAATAAATCAGTGGGAATCGCAACCGTAATAATTACGGGAATAAATAATTACAGCGGAACCGCTGAAAAGCAGTTTAAAATTGTACGTCCGAACACTCCCGAAACCAAGATTAAAAAGCTTACCGCGGGGAAGAAAAAGTTCACCGTAAAATTTGCAAAAAAGAGCGGAATAACGGGCTATCAGCTTCAGTATTCAACCTCCAAAGGCTTTAAAAAGAAAACTACGCTTAATCTTAAAAGCACGACAGTTTCAAAAACTGTCGGTAAACTGAAATCAAAGAAAAAATACTACGTCCGCATAAGAACTTATAAAACCGTAGCGGGTAAAAAGTTCTGTTCAAAGTGGTCGGCAAAGAAATATATAACGGTTAAATAAGAGGAATACTATGTTTACTCATCTTCATTTGCACACGCAGTTTTCTCTGCTGGACGGCGCCTGCCGTCTCGGCAATCTTGTTGCGCGCGCAAAGGAGCTGGGTATGACCTCTCTTGCAATAACGGACCACGGCAATATGTACGGCGCGGTCGATTTTTACCGCGAGTGTAAAAATAACGGCATTAAACCGATTATCGGCTGCGAGGTTTACGTCGCACCGAGAACCCGGTTTGATAAGGATAAAGTTCTTGATAAAGAATACAATCATCTCATTTTGCTTGTGAAAAATGAGACGGGATATAAAAATCTTATAAAAATGGTTTCCCTCGCTTATACCGAGGGCTTTTACTTCAAACCCCGGATTGACCGTGATTTGCTTGAAAAATACAGCGAGGGACTTGTATGCCTTTCTGCCTGCCTTGCGGGCAAAATACCCCAACTTTTGCTTCAGCGCGATTACGAGGGCGCAAAACGCGAGGCACTGTGGTACGCTTCGGTATTCGGGGATGGGAATTTCTATCTCGGCGGCGTTCTTGACGGACTTAAAAGAATTCACGACGATACGGGGCTTCCTCTTGTTGCGACCAACGACGTTCATTACGTGAATAAAGAGGACGCGGAGATTCAGCAGGTTCTTATCTGTATTGCTACGAATAAAACTCTCGGCGAGGATACGGGACTTGAATTTGAAAGTGACAATTTCTACCTGAAATCCGAGAAGGAAATGAGGGAGATTTTTGCCGACGTTCCCGACGCTGTCGAAAATACTCAGCTTATTGCCGATATGTGTAATTTCGATTTTGAATTCGGAAAAACAAAACTCCCGTATTTTGAAACGCCGGGAAATATGGACCATTTTGAGTATTTCAAACAGCTATGCTTTAAAGGGCTTGAAAAACGCTACGGCAAAAACGTGCCCGCAGAATATGCAAAACGCCTTGAATACGAGCTTGAAACAGTAAACAAAATGGGATATACGGACTATTATTTAATAGTTCAGGATTTCGTGCGCTTTGCCAAAAGCAGGGAAATTCCCGTAGGCCCCGGACGAGGCTCGGGCGCGGGTTCTCTTGCCGCGTACTGTATAGGTATTACCGACCTTGACCCGATGAAATACGACCTCATTTTCGAGCGTTTTCTTAATCCCGAAAGGGTGTCCATGCCCGACTTTGATATTGACTTTTGCTCGGAAACGACCGCGTGGCGCAGATTGTAACCTTCGGAACGCTTAAAACCAAGGCGGCAATCCGCGACGTCGGACGCGTGCTCGGTATGCCTTATTCCGCGGTTGACGCGGTTGCAAAGCTTGTCCCTAACGCCTTTAATATCACCGTTGAAGAGGCTGTAAACAAAAGCCCCGAGCTGAAAAAAGCCGTTGAGGAAAACGAAAACGTTGCAAGGCTTATTGATATAGCAAAAAAGGTTGAGGGAATGCCGAGAAACACCTCGACCCATGCGGCGGGAGTTGTTATTACTCACGACCCCGTATCTTCATATGTTCCGCTTGCAACCAACGACGGACTTGTGGTAACCCAGTATATTATGACCACGCTTGAAGAACTCGGTCTTTTGAAAATGGACTTTCTCGGGCTGCGCACCCTTACCGTAATCAATGACGCGGCAAAGGCTTCGGGAGTAGACATTGACAGTATTTCTATCGACGACAAAAAGGTTTATTCTCTTTTTGCAAGAGGTAAAACCGAGGGCGTATTCCAGTTTGAATCAAACGGTATGAAGCAGATGCTTATGAATCTTCAGCCCAAGGCGCTTGAGGATTTAATTGCCGCAACCTCGCTTTATCGTCCCGGCCCTGCAAGCCAGATAGATACCTTTGTAGAGAATTCAAAAAATCAGAATAAAATAAAATATGAAACCCCGCTTCTTGAACCGATACTGAAAAACACGTACGGATGTATCGTTTATCAGGAGCAGGTTATGCAGATATTCCGTTCCCTTGCCGGTTATTCCTACGGCAGGGCGGACGTTGTACGCCGTGCGATAAGCAAGAAAAAGCCCGAGGTTCTTGAACGCGAGAGGGCAAGCTTTATCGAGGGTTGTGCCGAAAACGGTATAGATTCCGGAACCGCAACAAAAATCTTTAACGAGATTTCCGACTTTGCAGGTTATGCTTTTAATAAATCGCACGCCGCGTGCTATGCGCTTGTGGCTTATCAGTGCGCCTATTTAAAGACCTATTATCCCGCGCAGTTTATGGCGGCGCTTTTGACTTCGGTGCTTGACGATTCAAACAAGGTTGCGCGTTATATTACCGAAAGCAAGCGGCTCGGTCTTCGTCTTGCGCCTCCCGATATCAACACCTCAATGAAGGGCTTTACCGCGAGCGAGAACACGATAAACTACGGGCTTTTAGGAATTAAAAATCTCGGCAACGACTTTATTGAAGAAATAATAAAAGAGCGTGAAAACGGCTCCTTTACTGATGTTTTCGACTTTTGCAGACGTATGAAGAGCAGCGGACATTTTAACCGCCGTGCCGTTGAATCACTTATTCGCTGCGGCGCGCTTGATTCCTTTAAAGCCAACCGCCGTCAGATGCTTCAGGGCCTGCCCGTTATGATTTCAAATATTGAAAAAATGTACGAAAAGGCTATGTACGGCCAGGTCGGTTTCTTCGATATAAGCGACGATTTTGACGAGGGCTTTGATTTGCCCGACGTTGAAGAATTCCCGAAAAGCGAGCTTCTTAAAATGGAAAAGGAAATGACGGGGCTTTATCTTTCGGGACATCCGATGGATAAGTTTGACGATTATATCGTTAAGGCAAAATGCGCCCGTACCTTTGAACTGATTGAGGCGTCAAAGGGCGAGGGGAAATATAAGGACAGAGATAATATAACACTCTGCGGAATCATTACCCACATAACTATAAAACAGACGAGGGCGAAAAAAGAAAATATGGCTTTCGTCAGCCTTGAGGATTTATACGGAACGATTGAGATTATTCTTTTCCCGCAGACGTATCTGAAATACTCCTCACTGCTTTCCGACGGCAACGTTATCGCCGTAAGCGGAACGCTTTCTCTTGAAGAGGAAAAGGACGCAAAAGTACTCGTGAATACGGTATCGGTGCCCGATATAAATAATATTCCGGCAGAAAATGCACCTTCTGCCAAAACGCAGTCAAAGCGTAACGGACTCTATTTAAAGTTTGAAAGCAAGGACGACCCCAGGCTTAAAAAGGCGCAGACCATCACCTCGATTTTTGAGGGAACGATGCCTCTTTACTTCTATTATGAGGATGAAAAGAAGTATGTAAGACAGCCTTCGTCAGCGTTTGTAAGCGTTAATAATACAATGCTTTCAGAGCTTAAACGTCTGCTCGGAGAGAAAAATGTTGCGCTTATATCTTGACAATTTATGACTTTGTGATTAAAATAAGCGGTACACCCATTAAGTATTATAGTTTTATATATACATTCGGAGGATATGATATGAAAACGATTGCAGTATTAACAAGCGGCGGCGACGCTCCCGGTATGAATGCCGCGGTACGTGCAGTAGTAAGAACAGCCTGTGAAAACGGGATGAGAGTTCTCGGCGTTATTAGAGGCTATAACGGCCTTATTAACGGCGACTTTGTTGAAATGGATTTACGCTCGGTTTCGGATATTATCAACCGCGGCGGTACTATTCTCTATTCGGCACGTTCTGCCGAGTTCGCAACCGAAGAGGGTATGCGCAAGGCAATCCGCACCTGCCGTGAATACGGAATTGAGGGCGTTGTTGTTATCGGCGGCGACGGCTCTTTCAGAGGCGCAAGAGACCTCAGCGAAAGAGGAATTCCCTGCGTAGGTATTCCCGGTACTATTGATAACGATATTGCATGCTGCGATTATACTATCGGCTACGATACCTGCCTTAATACTATTATGGAAATGGTTGACCGTATCCGTGATACTTCCGAATCTCACGACCGCTGCTCGGTAATCGAGGTTATGGGGCGTCATGCAGGTTATCTTGCGCTTAATTCAGGTATTGCCTGCGGCGCAACCGCAGTTCTTATTCCCGAGGTTGAGTTTGATATTGAAAAGCACGTTATCGAGCGTATGAAAAAGACTCAGCGCACCGATAAAAAGCACTTTATTATAGTTGTTGCCGAAGGCGTCGGCGTTGACGTTAAAAAGCTTTCCGAAGAAATTCAGGCAAAGACCGGCGTTGAATCAAGAGCGACGGTTCTCGGCTATACCCAGCGAGGCGGATATCCTACCGCGAAGGACAGAATTATGGCAACCCGTATGGGCAACTATGCGGTTAAGCTTCTTATGCAGGATATCGGAAACCGTGTAGTAGCGGTTCAGAAAGAAGAGGTTTACGACCTTGATATCTTTGAGGCTCTCAATATGACCAAGGGTATTGATATGGAACTTTACAATGTAGCTCACGAGGTTTCCATTTAATAGGAATAATAAATACTGAATAATTAACATATTAAACGCCCAAACTATGTTTGGGTGTTTTTTATGAGAAAAGCTAT
>CAJOER010000124.1:0-7775 GCA_905233805.1 uncultured Eubacterium sp.
CGCATCAATCCCCTGAACTTCTGCCGCAGGGTGGTCGATGGCATCCTGTTCGTGCGCCAGCTCTTCTGGCCCATCGGCACGCTGCTGCTCGGGTCGGGCGTGATAGCCGAGAAGATAGTGCAGCAGCGCAACCACACCCTCAGCGTGAACGAGCTGGGACAGGCGCTTGAACTGACGGCAAAGGAAGACATTAAGGAAGAAAAGGACATACTGGAGGGTATCATACGCTTTGGCGACGAGATGGCAAGCGAGATTATGACCAGCCGTCAGGATATCGTAGCCATAGACTTGCACACGTCATTCAAGGACGTGATACGCTGCATTGTGGAGAATAGCTACAGCCGAATACCCGTCTATCTGGATAATATAGACAATATACGCGGCATACTGTACATCAAAGACGTGCTGCAGCACATCGGCAAGCCTGATAACTTCCGCTGGCAGAGCCTCGTAAGGCATGCGCACTTCGTGCCTGAGACAAAGAAGATTGACGCCCTGCTGCAGGAGTTTCAGACAAATAAGGTACACATCGCGGTAGTCGTGGATGAGTACGGCGGCACGTGTGGCGTCATAACTCTTGAGGATATACTTGAGGAGCTTGTGGGCGATATTGCCGACGAGTACGACGACGAGGAGCAGAGTATAGTAAAACTCGACGAAAACACCTATATTTTTGAGGGCATTACCGATATCGAGGACGTTGAGGAAACGCTTAATATAAAATTCCCCGAGGGCGATTACGATACTCTTGCAGGCTTTGTAATCAGCCGCCTCGGCTACCTCCCCGGCGAGGAGGATAAGCAGGAAACGGTTGAATTTGAAAATATAGTATTCACCGTGCTCAGCGTCGAGGACAGAAGAATCGACGAAATCAAAGCGGAAATAAAAAATAAGGAATAATTTATGGTAGAACAGATTTTGGAGCTTGAGGGCGTTGAGCAGTCAATCTCGCTTTTCGGCTCGTTTGACGAAAATATAAAAATGGTTGAACGCGAGTTTTCCGTTTCAATCGTATCAAGAGGCTCGGGGCTTAAAATTATGGGCGAACCCGAAAACGTATCAAAGGCGGTCAGGGCAATTAATTCAATGCTCGTTTTCGTCGGCAAGGGCGAACCCCTTACCGAGCAGAATATCCGCTATGTTATGTCCCTTGTAAACGAGGGCAACGAGGATAAAATTGCCTCAATGACTACGGATTCGGTCTGCATTACCTCAAAGGGACGTCCCGTTAAGCCTAAAACCCTCGGCCAGAGAAATTATACCGAGGCGATTAAAAATCATACTATTACCTTCGGCGTAGGCCCTGCGGGTACGGGTAAAACCTACCTTGCCGTGGCTATGGCGGTAACCGCCTTCCGCGCAAAAGAGGTAAACAGAATAATCTTAACTCGCCCCGCGGTTGAAGCGGGCGAAAAACTCGGCTTTTTACCCGGCGACCTTCAGAGCAAGGTTGACCCGTATTTAAGGCCGCTTTACGACGCGCTTTTCGATATGCTCGGGGCTGAAAACTTCCAGCAGTATCAGGAGCGCGGCGCAATCGAGGTTGCCCCTCTTGCTTATATGAGAGGCCGTACCCTTGACGACAGCTTTATCATTCTTGACGAGGCGCAGAATACCACGCCCGAGCAGATGAAAATGTTTTTAACCCGTCTCGGCTTCCGTTCAAAAATGGTGGTCACGGGCGATATTACCCAGATTGACCTTCCCGACGGAAAAAAATCAGGACTTACAACCGTTATGAATATTCTCAAGGACGTTGAGGATATTGAAATTATACGCCTTAATCAGAAGGACGTAGTCCGCCACAGGCTCGTTCAGGATATTATAAGCGCGTATGAGAAATATGACGAGGAGAAAAATAAGAAATGAACCAGGTAAAAGTTATTATCTCCAACGACCAGAAAGAAACAAAAATACCTACGGGCATACGCCTTCTTATCCGCCGCTGCTGCCACGCGGTGCTTGAAGAGGAGGGCTTTACCGATAATGCCGAGGTTTCCGTGCGCTTTGTTGATAACGAAACGATAAAGGCGCTCAACACCGAGTTCAGGAATATTGAAAGCGAAACGGACGTGCTTTCCTTCCCGCTCGGCGAGGACGGAAAGTTTGACACCAACCTTGACACGGGCGCAAAGCTCCTCGGCGATATAGTTATTTCGGTCCCCAAGGCGGTTGAGCAGGCTGAAATGTATAACCATACCTTGCAGCGCGAGATAGGTTTTCTTACCGTTCACTCAATGCTTCATCTTCTCGGATACGACCACGAGGACGGCGGAATTGAAGAGGTGCGTATGCGCGAAAAAGAGGAAACCGTGCTCACTAAAATAGGGCTTAAACGCGACAATTCCTACTATATGGAAGACGAATAATATGACAAAAACTGCTTTTATCGCGATTGTCGGCTGTCCCAACGTCGGCAAATCGTCAATACTCAATAAAATGCTCGGCGTAAAAATAGCGATAGTTTCAAGCAAGCCCCAGACCACGAGAACTAAAATTATGGGCGTTCTTACCGAGGGTGAAACTCAGCTTGTTTTTACCGATACCCCGGGCTATCATAAGCCGCACAACAAGCTCGGCGAAAAGATGTATAAGGCTGTCGGCGATTCCCTCGGCGGAATTG
Source organism: uncultured Eubacterium sp. (assembly GCA_905233805.1). Taxonomy (GTDB): domain Bacteria; phylum Bacillota; class Clostridia; order Oscillospirales; family Acutalibacteraceae; genus Eubacterium_R. The sequence continues at coordinate 2,624 of CAJOER010000124.1, forward strand.
ACGGTTGCCTTTTTGTAACCGAGTCAAAGGGCGAACTTAAAAAGGGCGAGGCGGAGCTTATAGAAAAGTTTAAAAAGCTCGGCGCTCCCGTAATTCTTGCGATTAATAAAATCGATATGCTCTCTGACAAAGAGGAGCTTTTAAAGCGTATAATTATGTTCAACTCGCTTTACGATTTTGCGGCGATAGTTCCCGTATGCGCCGCGACGGGAGAGCATATTGACGAGCTTAAAGAGGAAATGGAAAAGCTCGCCGTTGACTCGCCCCACTTTTTCCCGGACGATACTCTTACCGACCAGCCGGAAAGGGTGCTCGCCGCGGAGATTATAAGAGAAAAAATCCTCCGCCTTATGGATAAGGAGGTGCCCCACGGAATAGCCGTGTCAATCGAGAAAATGAGAGAGCGCGACAACGCCGACATCCTTGATATTGAAGCGACTATTTACTGCGAAAGAGAAACGCATAAGGGTATGGTTATCGGCAAAAAGGGCGCTATGCTCAAAAAAATCTCAACCTTCGCGCGTCAGGATTTGGAGGGTTTTTTCGGAATAAAAGTCAATTTACAGACCTGGGTTAAGGTCAAGGAGGACTGGCGCAACCGCGAAGGGCTTATCCATAATTTCGGCTTGGATTAATTTACCTTAAATTCCGGCGCCTTTGCAGGGGAAAATAACTGCGGATTACCTCAAATATAAAGAACAAATCAGAGAAAACGAAAATGCAGACGAAGACAAAGGGCTTGATAATAAGAGAACAGACGATAGGGGAGAGTGACAGACTTGTCACTCTTTTAAGCGAGGACTACGGACTTATCAAGGCATTTGTAAGGCGTGCAAAAAGCGTGAAGAGCAATAACCTTTCCGCGACCTCGCTTTTTGCTTACGGCGAGTTCAGTATCTACCGCGGGCGCGACGCCTACGTTATTGATAACGCCGTGCCTATTGAAATCTTTTTTGATTTGAGAAACGATATTGAACGTCTTGCTTTGGCTCAGTATTTTGCCCAGCTTACATACTATCTCGGCAGCGAGGAGCAGCCCTCGCACGAAATGCTGCGCCTGATACTAAACGCCCTTCACCTTCTTTGCAAAGGCAGTAAAGACATATCGACGGTTAAGGCGGCGGTTGAAATGCGTATGCTCTGCCTCGGCGGGTATATGCCGAATATTCTGGCGTGTTACCGTTGCGGCGAATTTGAAACGGACCCGATGTTTTTTGATATTGAAGAGGGCTGCATTTACTGTAAAGACTGCTACCGCAACAACGCGCTTACGGCGCCCCTCGGCGTTATCGCCGCTATCCGCTATATCTGTCTTGTTGAGGATATATCGAAGGTCTTTTCTTTCAGGCTTAACGGGGATAATCTGAAAATCCTCGGCGACATATGCGAAAAATATCTTATATCAAGAGTGGACGGAAAACTGACGACTCTCGAATTTTACAAATCACTGACTTAAATATGGATAAGAATTACTTAACGCTCGAACTTGATAAAATACTTGATATGCTCAAAGAGGAAACCTCCTGCGACGACGCTGCCGAGCTTGCTTTGAAAATAAAGCCGAGCACGGATTTTAAGGAGGTTTGCGATTTGCTCAGGCAGACGGAGGACGCTTTTTCTCTGCTTGCCCGATTCGGCGCGCCCTCTTTCAGCGGACTTAAAAATATAAATAATCCGCTTGCGCGCGCAAACGCAGGCGGTGCTCTTAATCAGAGGGAACTTCTGAGGATAGGCTTTACCCTCCGTTCAATAAGAACGCTTTATGAGTGGCGCTCCCATTGCAGCGGAGTCAATACCTCGCTGGATTTTCTCTTTGAACAAATCAGCGTAAATAAATATCTTGAAGATAAGATTTTCGCCTGCATAATCAGCGAGGACGAAATCGCCGACAAGGCGTCCGAACTGCTTTCGGATATAAGACGGAAAATCCGTAAAAAGTCCTCCTCCGTGCGTGAAAAAATGGACAGTATTATTCATTCCGCGCATTATCAGAAATTTTTGCAGGAGCCTATCGTAACCCAGAGAAACGGCCGCTACGTCGTACCCGTTAAGGCTGAGTGCCGAAGCGAGGTTCAGGGCCTCGTTCACGATACCTCGTCAAGCGGCGCTACGGTCTTTATAGAGCCGGTTTCGGTAGTAGAGGCGAATAACGATATAAAAATGCTTGAAGGGCAGGAGAGAGAGGAAATCGCAAGGATTCTCTTTGAACTCTCCGCCGAGGCAGGCTCTTTTGCCGAGTCAATTATCGCCAGCTTCGACGCGGGCGTAATGCTCAATCTGATTTTTGCCAAGGCGCACCTTGCATACAAGATGAAGGCGACTATGCCGATAGTCAATACCGACGGAATTATTGAGCTTAAAAAGGCGCGTCATCCGCTTATCGATAAAAAGAAGGTCGTGCCCGTCGATATCTCTCTCGGTGAAAATTTTGATACCCTTGTAATCACAGGCCCCAACACGGGCGGCAAGACCGTTTCTATAAAGACTATCGGACTGCTCACGCTTATGACTATGTGCGGGCTTCTTATTCCCGCGTCCGACAAGTCGAGAATATCAATGTTTGATAAGGTTCTTGTTGATATAGGCGATGAACAGAGCATTGACCAGAGTCTTTCAACCTTCTCGTCGCATATGACGAATATAGTAGATATTATCAATAAAGCCGACGAAAGCTCGCTCGTTCTTATTGACGAACTCGGCGCGGGAACCGACCCCGTAGAGGGCGCGGCGCTCGCCGTTTCGATTATTGAAAGGCTCAGGGAAAAAGGCGCAAAAATCGCCGCTACGACTCATTATGCGGAGCTTAAAGCCTACGCGCTTGACACTGACGGCGTAACCAACGGTTGCTGCGAATTCGACGTTGAAACGTTAAGCCCTACATACCGTCTTTTAATCGGCGTTCCCGGGCGCTCCAACGCGTTTGCCATATCTCAGAGGCTCGGTATGGAGCCCGAGGTAATTGAAAACGCAAAGCGCATCGTAGGCAGCGAAAACAGAGATTTTGAATCCGTGCTTGAACGCCTTGAGGAAACGCGGCAGACGCTTGAATATGAACAGAAAAAAGCAGAGCAGGCTACTCAAAGCGCAAAGAAAATTCAAGCCAAGGCGCAAAGCTACGAGCTTGAAAAGGCAAAACGCGAGGCCGAAAAGCTTATTGCTCAGGCGAAACGCCAGGCGGGCGAGTTTATGCTCGAACTTGAAAAACTCAAAGAGGAGCAGGAAAGCTCAAACGCAACCGAAATTGCGCGTAAAACACGCCGTATAATTAAAAATCAGCTCGGCGAAATGGACGAGCTCGTTAACCCGCGTGAAATTGCCGAAAACTGGGACGAGGATTATAAACTCCCGCGCGAGCCGAAGGTCGGTGACGCCGTTGTTATAAGGAATATAGGCGAGGGCGAAATCGTTGAAGTAAACGGCGATAAAATCCTCGTTAAAGCGGGTATGCTCAAAACCCGCGTAAAGCTTTCGGATATTATGCTTATCGACAGAAAAAAGAAACCTCAGCCCCGTCAGGCGAGGAACGTTTACCGTACCTCGTCAAGAGCGGACAAGGAGGTCACTACCGAACTTGATTTAAGGGGAATGACGGTCGACGAGGCGCTCTCAAAACTCGGACTGTTTATCGACAAGTGTATTCTTAACGGACTCAGCGAGGTAAGAATTATTCACGGCAAGGGTACGGGCGCGCTGAGAAGCGCAGTTCACGAGGAACTTAAACGCCACCCGAATATTTCGGAATACAGGCTCGGCGCCCTCGGCGAAGGGGACACCGGAGTTACCGTCGCAAAGCTTAAATAATTGTGGTTTGAAAAGGGCTTATACACTACTTGTTGTGGCTGATTTTTTTGTCAGAAAATTGTAATAAAAAATCTTCTTTTTATCCTTGACATAAGGGTACTCATATAGTATAATAACTACCGCTGTAAAGATATTTCACTTTACAGCGGTAATTTATTCTGACGGGAGGTAACGTTATGGCAAAAAACCTTGAAGTATCGGTTTTGCTCGATTTCTACGGCGAGATGCTGACTGAAAAGCAGAGATATTTTTTAGACTTATACTATAACGAGGACCTTTCCTTATCCGAAATTGCGGAAAACGAGGGAATTACCCGTCAGGGCGTAAGGGACTCGATTAAAAGAGCCGAGGCGCAGCTTTTCGATATGGAAAGCAAGCTCCACCTTCTCCGCCGTTTCGGCGAGGTGAGGGACGGCCTTAACGAAATATCCGAGTGCGCCGATAAAATTTATAACTACAATCTTGAACACAGTCTTTCAAGAGAGATAAACGAAAACGTTGCAAGGATTAAATCCCTTGCCGAAATTCTCAGCGAGGATTAATCATGGCATTTGAAGGACTCAGCGAACGCCTTGAAAATTCGTTTAAAAAGCTTCGTGCCAAGGGAAAACTGACCGAGGCTGATGTTAAAGAAGCCATGCGCGAGGTTCGCCTTGCTCTTCTTGAAGCAGACGTAAACTACAAGGTATCCAAAGAATTTACAAAAAAGGTAACCGAAAGGGCTATCGGCGCAGACGTTATGGAAAGTCTTACGCCCGGCCAGATGGTTATTAAAATAGTAAACGAAGAGCTGACCGAGCTTATGGGCGGAACCGAGGCAAGACTTGCCATCGCGAACCACCCGCCCACAATCGTAATGATGTGCGGCCTTCAGGGAAGCGGTAAAACGACTCACTCCGCAAAGCTCGCTCTCAAGCTCAAAAAAGAAGGGCACAGACCTCTTCTCGTTGCCTGCGACGTATACCGTCCCGCAGCTATAAAACAGCTTCAGGTTGTCGGCGAGCAGGTCGGCGTACCCGTATTTGAAATGGGCGCCGAGGACCCCGTAAAAATTGCCGAAGAGGCGCTGAAATACGCTAAGGACCACGGCAACGACTACGTATTCCTCGACACGGCGGGACGTCTTCATATCGACGAGGCGCTCATGCAGGAGCTTACCAACATAAGAGCGTGTGTTCATCCTCACGAGATACTTCTCGTAATCGACGCTATGACCGGTCAGGACGCCGTAAACGTAGCAAAGAGCTTTAACGACACCCTCGGTATCGACGGCGTTATTCTCACAAAGCTTGACGGCGATACGCGCGGCGGTGCGGCGCTTTCGGTAAGAGCCGTAACGGGCAAGCCTATC
>CAJOER010000124.1:7797-11339 GCA_905233805.1 uncultured Eubacterium sp.
CCCGAGCCGTATGGCGTCGAGAATTCTCGGAATGGGCGATGTGCTCTCGTTTATTGAAAAAGCGGAGCTTGCGCTTGACGAAAAGAAGGCGGCGGAGCTTGAAAAGAAGCTCGCCAAAAATAAATTTGACCTCAACGATTTGCTTGACCAGTTTGAACAGATTGAAAAAATGGGTTCGCTTAAAGATACGATTAAGCTCATCCCCGGCATCGGCAAGCAGATTAAAGACGAGGACATTGACGAAAAAGCGTTTGACCGTTTCAGGGCAATTATTTACTCAATGACGAAGGAAGAAAGGGAAAAGCCCGAGATTATCAATCCTTCGCGTAAGAGAAGAATTGCCGCAGGCTGCGGAATGAAGGTTGAGGATGTAAACAAACTTCTTGCCCAGTTCAAGCAGATGCAGAAAATGATGAAGCAAATCGGCGGAAACAAAGGGCCTAAGATGAGCAAAAAAATGCGCAGAATGATGGCTCAGAACCCGCAGATGGCTGAAAAAATGATGGGCAATGTAAAAGGCTCAAATCCCTTCGGATTTTAAAAAGTATTCAACGTATAATCGTTTTGATATGCGTAAATAAATCATTTATATAATTTACTTGGAGGTAAACAAAAATGGCAGTTAAAATCAGACTTCGCAGAATGGGCGCAAAGAAGGCTCCCTTCTACCGTGTAGTTGTAGCGGATTCAAGATATCCCCGTGACGGTCGTTTCATCGAGGAAATCGGAACTTACAATCCGATGCTTGACCCTGCTGAGATTAAGATTGATTCGGATAAGGCTAAGAAGTGGCTCTCAAACGGCGCACAGCCTACCGATACCGTTAAGGCAATCCTTAAAAAAGAAGGCATTCTTTAATTCTTATTTAACAGAATAACAGGAGGTGTTTTCTTTGGAGGAATTGTTAATATCTATCACAAAGGGATTAGTAGATAATCCGGAGCAGGTTTCAGTTGATATTGACGAGCCCAATGAAGAAGGCGTAACCGTATATCATCTTCACGTTGCTGAAGGCGATATGGGCAGAGTTATAGGCAAGCAGGGCAGAATAGCTAAGGCTATCCGTGTTGTAATGCGTGCCGCGGCTAACCGCAGAGATGCAAAAATATCAGTTGAAATAGACTAAACAATACCCCCATTGAATATGGGGGACCCACGGCCTGAAGGGCGAGGTAAAGTTTGAATATTGGTGCGACGGAACGGAGTATTTAAAACAGCTTGAAAAGGTGTACCTCGACGATAAGGGAAATAAGGCGCTGAGCCTTGTTTCGGTGCGCCCGCAGAAGAATATTGCAATTCTGAAATTCGCCGAAATAAACTCAATCGAGCAGGCGCAGGAAATGAAAAACAAAATTCTTTACTGCAACCGCGACGACGCCGAAATAGGCGAGGATACCTACTATCTTGCCGATATTATCGGCTGCCGCGTTATTGACGCCGACAGCGGGGAAGACTACGGAGAGGTTAAGGACGTAATGAATTACGGTTCCTGCGATATTTACGACGTTGTTAAGGATAAAAAGCATTATCTTATCCCCGCAACGCCCGACATTATTGCCGAGCTTGACCTTGACAGTCAGGTGATAAAAATTCACGCCATGAAAGGACTTTTCAATGAGAATTGATATTATGACTCTCTTTCCCGAAATGTGCAACGCCTATCTCGGCGAAAGCATTATAGGCAGAGCAAGAGCCGCGGGAAAGGTAGAGATAAACGCAGTTGATATAAGGGACTATACCGAAGATAAGCACCGCAGGGTTGACGATAAACCCTACGGCGGCGGAATGGGTATGGTTTTACAGGCGGAGCCTATCTGGCGCTGCTATAATTCAATCTGCGAAAATATGGGCAAAAAGCCCCGTCTTTTATATATGACGCCTCAGGGAAAGACGCTTACTCAGGACAAGGTCAAGGAGCTTGCAAAAGAAGAGAATATCGTTATTCTCTGCGGCCACTACGAGGGCGTTGACGAGCGCGTTGTAGAGGCTCTTGAACCCGAGGAAATCTCAGTTGGCGACTATGTTCTGACGGGCGGAGAACTCCCCGCGCTTATCCTTGCCGACAGTATTTCAAGAATGCTTGACGGCGTGCTTTCGGGCGAGGAGTGCTATACCGAGGAAAGCCACTACAATTCTCTTCTTGAATATCCCCAGTATACCCACCCGAGCGAGTGGCGCGGAAGGGAGGTTCCCGAGGTGCTTCTTTCGGGTCATCACGAGAATGTTGAAAGGTGGCGCAGAGAGCAGTCTTTAAAGCGTACAGCCGAGAGAAGGCCGGATATGCTCGAAAAAGCAGAATTAACCGACAAAGACAAAATATACCTATCTGACCTTGACTCTACCACAAGATAAGCTATTGGATATGTTAAAATTGCACAAATTCAGAGCTTTATTTTTGTTGATAATTTAATAGTCATACGAACTTTTAAAAATGCAGTTGACCTTTAATAAAATAATGATATAATAAAGCAAAGGTTAAAAATAATTAACTGAAAGTGTATCTGAACATATTATTGTTTTTGAGAGGTATAGAATATGTACGTGAGAGATGTAACTGTTGAAAATCAGGTAGGACTTCATGCACGCCCTGCTACGTTTTTTATCCAGAAAGCTAACGAATTCAAGTCGTCAATATGGGTTGAAAAGGAAGAAAGAAGAGTTAACGCAAAATCTCTTTTAGGCGTTCTTTCGCTCGGTATTATGGGCGGAACCGAAATCAGAATTATCGCTGACGGAGTCGACGAAGAAGAGGCGGTTAACGGTCTTGTTTACCTTGTAAGAAGCGGTTTCAACGCATAAATCAATACTATCGCGTAACCTTTCGGTTACGCTTTATTTTTTTGCATATATATGCTATAATAATTATTGAAGAATTATGAAAGGAGGAATAGCTTTGACCGAAAAAGAACTGCGCAAAAAGGCTATGGCTCTGCCTCAGAGCCCGGGCGTTTATATAATGAAAAACAAGGATAAAAAGATAATCTATATCGGCAAGGCGAAGGCGCTTAAAAACCGTGTATCCTCCTACTTCGGCTCCCATTCAAATCACGCGCTGAAAGTAATCCGTATGGTTGAAAACGTCGACGATTTCGACTATATTCTCTGCGATACGGAATTCGAGGCGCTCGTGCTTGAATGCTCGCTTATAAAGCAGCATATGCCGAAATACAATATTCTTCTGAAAGACGACAAGGGATATAACTATATCAAGGTTACAAAGGAAGAATTTCCGCGGATAAAAGAGTGCTACCGTATGGACGACGAAAACGCCGAGTATATCGGCCCGTTTATTTCAACGTTTTCGGTTAAAAAGGCAGTCGAGGAAACGCGCAAGATATTCAAACTCCCGTCGTGCAACAAAAAATTCCCGCGCGATTACGGTAAGAGCAGACCGTGTCTTAACGGATTTATGGGGCTTTGCTCCGCGCCTTGCAGCGGTAAAATATCAAAAGAGGAATACCGCCAGAACGTTGCCGACGCCGTCGCTTTCTTAAAGGGCGGCAGCGCAAAGGCAGTTAAGGATATGACTCAGAAAATAAAAA
>CAJOER010000125.1 GCA_905233805.1 uncultured Eubacterium sp.
TGCTAAACCTGCCGCGCCGAGTAACGCCAGAGTTCTCTTCTTCATAATTATTCCTTCTTTTCGCTTTCTTTCTTTTCAGCTTCGGTAGTCTTTACCTTTTTAACTTTAAGCTCGGTATATTTATCTTCTTTTTTATTTTTCATATCCTTTTTAAGGACCTGTTTACCGTCATAGCGGATAAAGTATTCACCGCGACTATCAAATTTAAAATAATTCTTTCCGTCATCACCCTTTTCGGACTTTTTATAAGCAGCGATAACCTTAATATAATAGTCGTCTCCGATTTTAACTCCCGAAGTATCGGCAAGATAGCTGCACTCCTTCTTTTCCTTATCGGTAAGTCCAAGCTCCTCAGCGCTGTACTTTTTGATAAATTCAATAGCTTCTTTGTCTTTATAGACAGCAGCGTCTGTAGTGGTTTTATCAAACTGAGCGGCAGTTGCGGTCGGGATAGTCGTAGGCTGGTCCTTACTCTGTTTTGAGCAGGCGGCAAAAGCCGTGCATACAACAACAAAACTTAAAAGAACAATAAATAATTTTTTCATTTTTTCACCTTCAAATTAATAGATTTATTTAAATTATACGTTTATAAAAATGCAAAGTCAACACATAAAATATGAATTATTTATAAAGAGAAATCAGTTTATCTATCCTGCTTTCGCCGAAAACGGCAATCTCGTTTTTACTGAGAAGTTCGGCAGTTAAGCCGTTGCCTTCGGTAAGCTTTCCGCTGAAAGAGCCGTCATAGATTTTACCGAACCCGCAGGAGGGCGAATTCTCTTTAAGCAGGGCGGCGGGACAGTTTTTCTCCCGCGCGATATAAAGCGTATTTTCCGCACCGAGAACGAAGGCTTTTGTCAGATCTTTTCCGCTTTTTGAATACACCCTGCCGTTTCTTATTTCGCTCGGCTCCCTCGGTATGGGAAGTCCGCCGAAACACTCCGGGCATACGGGTATTAATTCAAAATATTCCGCAAGCGCTATTGCCGCTTCGTTTTTATTGTTGCCCCCGCTGTACTTGCAGTTTTCACCGAGCAGGCAGGCGCTTACAAGAATTTTAGTCTTCATAAATTATCCTGTTATCGTCAGCCGAAATTTTTCCGTAATCGAAAAGGTTTTTATCGTTAAAGCCGTGATTTTTTGCGTAAACAAAATCCTTGGCGTTAACTGCGCCGTCGTCGACATAGTTTAAGTATCTGAATTTAAGTTGAGCCGAAACGTCCTCATCCCCAACGGTAAATTCGGAGGTGAAGACTGAAAAGCCGTTCATTTTAAGTTCAAGAGCGTATTCGCCCGGAAGGGCTTTTCCTTCAATTATTCCGTTTTCGTCAGCTGTGCCGAAAAGCTCGCCGTCAAGATAAACCTCCGCTCCGCTTACAGGCAGTTCTTTTTTAGTGCATACGGTAAGGTTTACCCCCTTGCCCGCGTCTGTTTCGGCATAAATAAACTCTTCATTACAGTCAGCGCAGGAATAGATTGTATGCGTAATAAACTCGTCAATCTGCTCGTCACGGACAAATTCGGTATTTCTTGAATGACCGCAGCCGAGCGATTCAAGAGTTATTTTATCCGTCGTATCGGCTAAGTCCTTAGAGGTTGAATCCGAATACGCACGGAGTTTTCTGTTTGCGTAGTAGCCTGACGTTGTACCGAAACGGTAAGAGAATATGCTGTAATCACCGTAAACGGTGGTCTTACAGTAATTCGTAATTTCCGTAAGGTTTGTACACGCAACAAAGGCGTACTCTTCTATTTCCTCTATGCAGTTAAATGTCAGCGTCTTAATAGCAAGACAGTTGAAAAACGCATAGGTTGAAATGTATTTAACGTCGGGGTCGAGGTTAAACGAGGTTATACTGTAACGTCCTATGTACCACGGAGTATATTCATAAAGATTAACTCCGTTTTTAATGTAATCGTCCATAATTCCCGTACCGAGAGTAAGATTAATCCTTCTCAGAACCGTGCAGCCGTCCCAGACGGTGGAATTCTCGGGCGCTTCAAGCGACAGAGGCATGGTGAGATAATACATTCTTGCAGTCTTATAGAACGAATAATCGGATAACGACGTAATCTTATCGCTGATTACAACCTCTGTAAACTGTGACATATACGCGTACCACGGAATATCCTCAACTGAGTTGTACGAATACATATCGCCCCGTCCCGTTAGGGTGAGTTTAGTCGTGTTTTCGTCATAACGCCATACGATATTATCGCCGCACTTGCCCGAATTACCCAAATCAACCGTAAAGCCGTTATTTACGGCATAGGTATAAAGAAGGCTGTCCGAGCAGATAGTGAATACAAGGTTGCGCTTTTGCATAGTACCGTTAAAGTAATAACCGATTGAATACTCGCCTGCGTCAACACTCAGCATATCGCACGCAACGCTTGTAGGATAAGGCGTCAGGATAAATGCGTAGTCGTTAATCACGGTATTTTCCTCGGGTGAGAAGGTTTCCTCTTCCCAGTCGGAAAACGCCATAACTATATTTCCGTCTTCGTCATATACCAGGCGGCCTTCGGTATGATAACCGCCGCCCTCTACAAAGCGCGCCGAACTGAAAATGAATGCGCGCGCGTCAATACTGCTGACATAGTCGGGCACGTTGAAGGTATCCCTTGCAATAACGAGCGCAAGAGAATTATCGTCACGTCTTACAAGTTCGTTTTCATAGTCGTAATATACTGCATTATCCTCGCTGATAAAGAATTTTGTAAGCGAGGAGCAGCCGTAAAACGCATAGGGCGAAATCTCGCCGACGTCTTCTTTAAGCTGAAGAACTATAATCTCGTCGCTGTAATCTGCCCACGGCGCGGGGGTATTCATATAATCGTACATATCGCCGCTGCCGCTGAGCATAAGGCGTCCCGTATCATAGAAAGTATAAGTCAGGTTTTCGCCGCAGGAGCCTGAATCAACGGGTATGGGTTCAATATACGCGCCCTCGTAACTGTCGCCGCAGACGGTGCAGGTATAAAGCGTGTAGCCGTCGCGTTCCTTTGTCGGCTCATATACCACGTGCTTATAATCGTGCTTACATCCGATAATATTAAAGTTTACGTTTTCTCTTATTGCGTAGGTCTCGGAAGGCGTGTTACGGTAACCGCTGAGCACGAAATTATCAATATTTGAAAATGCGCCTGTTCCGATTTCTTCAACGTCTATTGAGCAGGTATACGAGGTAAGCTTCGCACAGCCCGAAAAAGC
>CAJOER010000126.1 GCA_905233805.1 uncultured Eubacterium sp.
AAGTATTATCTTTCGGATTTGTCTTTTTACTTTTCGCTCAATACAGATAATAGAATTAATTACGGCCCTGCACTTGAAAACATAATATATGTTTATGCAAGAAGTCTTGACTATTCTGTAAGCGTAGGAAGAATTGGAAATCTTGAATGTGATTTCATTTTAAGAGATAACGATTTGAACTATTCGTATGTTCAGGTTGCATATACGATTAACAATGACAAGAAAACGGAAGACAGGGAATACAAGCCGTTAGAAAGCATTTCTGATAATTATCCGAAATATCTGCTTACAACAGATTATCTCCTTCAGAAGAGAAACGGAATAAAGCATGAAAACCTGATAGAATTCATACAATCTAAATCAAAGTTTTAAATCTAAGAATCTCTTGAGTAATTGTGAAAAAATAGTAGCGGATATGCTTATCGTTAATATTTGTGATTGCTATTCTTGATTATGCTGTAGAAAACAATATAAGCTTCTGCTATCAAATTGGACGTGCGTATTCATCATCATCAAAGTATCAAGACTGTGTAAAAGCATTTAATGATCGCGTAATTATGGTGTTTATTCGTCACATAGAAAACTATTTGACAAAAGTCGGAATTGATATGGGAATTGATGATAAGATTACATACAACATTACCGTTAGCAATGGACAGGTAAATATTGCAAATGATACTGCAACTATTACGGCTACAAATACGATAAACTTTGATGTTGAGCAACTTGAAAGATTAATTAGTAACGTAAAGACAACTGCTGAAGACTTTACTGATGATGACGCTGAATTGCTTTCTGATAGTTTGGAGGCAATTGAAGCTGAAGTAAAATCAGCAAAGCCAAAAAAGGGTATTATCAAAACTGCAGCGACCGCATTGCTGGCTCTAAAGGGTACTGCAGAATTTGCTGCGGCAATTGCTGCATTGGTTCAGTTTATACAAACAATACAGTAATTGTTCGGAACTGATAATACTATTCTAATATTCGTATTAATGTAAAGAGGGGTGGCGTTGACCACCCCTCTTATACCTTTTGATACTTTTTTAGTTGTGCTTTTTGTGATGAAAAATTTGCGGTTATTAATTGCTGAATTTTTGGGGTTAGGGAGGGTTACAGCCGTATGTAAAAACTGCACAAACCTATACGCCAAGCCGTTTTCCGAGTTTGAGCATAGCAGACAAAAATTGCTCCGAAAGTTTCAATGTTGTTAAGGAGGGGTCGCCCTCTTTTATGCGGAAGGAGCGCCTTATTTCTTTAGGTATAACAATTCTTCCGAGGTCGTCAATCCTTCTTACAATTCCTGTTGCTTTCATAACAAATCTCCCCTTTTTTCAATAATTATAACAATATTATTCTGCTCAGAATCTGTCAATTAATACCCGCATTATTTATAGTTTTAATAGAAAATAAAAGGGATGGCGTTGCCATCCCTTTGTTTAATTATTCAACTTTAATTGTTACGGTGACCGTCTTGCTCTTCTTTTTATAATTTTTATTTCCGGCGGCGGTAACCTTGACTTTCAATTTATACGTGCCTTTTTTCAGTCCTTTTTTAACCGTTATTTTTCCGCTTTTGGAAATAGTTATTTTTTGTTTGCCTTTTAACTTTTTATAGGTTACTTTGCCTTTGCTTTTGCTTACGGAAATAGCTTTTTTACGGCTGATTGTCTGTGTGGCACCGCTGAGTTTTGAATATTTAAGCTTCGCAGTTCTGCCTTTTACCTTAACCGTGTTCGCTGCCTTATTAATCTTAAAAGTCAGCGCTTTACTTCCCGTGTAATATTTGCCTGTAAATGTTACGGTAGCCTTAGCCGTACCCGCGTCAACGTTATTCTTATACGTTACTTTATACTGAGATTTATCAATTTTCTCACCTTTTCTTGCAACCGTTACCGTGGGTTTGCGCGCCTTGCCGTTATATTTATAACTTTTTGCGGAAAGGTTATAACTGTCCGCCTTCGGTATGGTTGCAACAATTTCCTCTTTTCCGCAGACTGAGCATTTACGGGTAATCTTTCCGTCCTTTGTCGGCGAGGCCTTTACAATCTTTTCAATCCAGCTTACGTGCTTTTCTTTATTGAATTCAATATTTTTAAGCGCGTCATTTTTAAAATAGTAAAGTGCGAAGAGCGCGTCCTTGGTAGCATATACCGGGTCGTAATCCGCAATAAATCTGCCCGTAACTTCACTCTCGAAATTATCGACGAGAAGACCGTAACATCTGTACGCTTCCTCGGTATCGCCTACGCTTGCAAAAGCAGCAAGCGCAAGAGCGGTTGAATCGGTGTTGGGCGCGGTCATATACATATTGTCGCCGAAGGCGCCCTTATCTGTAATATAGGTCTTGATAAGCGTCTTTGCGTCAGTTACATATTCTGCATAATCCTCAGCATAAGGAGTGATTGAAACCAAGAACATACTTGTATTGTCGCAGGAATATCCCCAGTAATTCATACCGCTTCCAAGCGTATAATAATTTGCAATATAATCGTTAATTATCGCCTTGGCCTTTTCTGTATCGGCCGCTTCAATCGCGTAAGCATAATAATACGGATTAGCTGTTCTTGCCTCTTCAACATCAGCGTCGTTAAACGCTTTTTCAATATCATAGCCATAAAAATCGGTTGTATTGTATCCGAGTCCTCTGAGCGCAATAATTACCGAGCCGTAAAGGCCTAAATCTTCTTTTCCCGTATCCGGATTAATGAGTTTTCCTCCGTTTTCGTCAAGAGCTTTTTTTACGCTTGACGCATACGCATCTGCATATTCGCTTACATCACAGCCCGAACGCATAAGTCTTACAAAATGATAAGAATCGGTATACGAATAGCTTTCCTGCGCTACGTACTGAGCTGCCGCAAGTTCCTGCTTTTCAATATAATCGAAAAGACAGTTGGTTACATTAACCAGACAGTAGGGCATAAATACGGACGTTGCACCGATAGTATTCTCCGAAGAGACCTCATAGGTTCCGATTTTGTCAAACGTCAGCATAATTTTACCGTTTTCATCAGTCGTACCCTTTTTTACTCCGTCAACGGTTACGCTGAGACCTGCCGCGGGTTCATTTGACGTATAGCCGACTTTAGTAAACGTAAACTCAACCGGTGTGTTAACAAATGCTTTCTTATTGAGTGAATCGCAGAACACATAGGTATCGCTCCAGTTTATTGTGTCAACCAATAAATCAAATGTTATA
>CAJOER010000127.1 GCA_905233805.1 uncultured Eubacterium sp.
GGGACGCCACGGAAGAATCATAATAGTATCCGCCTCGGGATGAAGGAGAAGGTCGGAGTGCACCTCTCC
Organism: uncultured Eubacterium sp.; assembly: GCA_905233805.1. Lineage (GTDB taxonomy): Bacteria > Bacillota > Clostridia > Oscillospirales > Acutalibacteraceae > Eubacterium_R. The sequence goes on from CAJOER010000127.1 coordinate 70, forward strand.
GCCGAAGCCCGCGATAGCGGAACCGTCGAGCGCGATACCGAAATCAAACGCCTTATCAAGCTCGTCGGGCATAATTGAGATATTCTTCTGTTTTCCGAAAACGTCGCAAAAAGCAAGACGTACAAATTTTACGTCCTCTTCAATGCAAAACTGGATAATCTCGTCTTTTGTGTATTTCATAACAATACCTTCTTTCAAAAAGTGCGCCCACTAATAACGGAAGTTCCCCGTAATTAATGAACGCCATTGCTCAAAAATTTCACTTTTCTATAAGAATAATATATAATACGCTCTCGGCGATGTCAAGAAAAAATTTAAAATAGGGCTTGACAACGCAGAATTTTTGGTGTAACATTTTCTCGTAAAGGCAACGGGGTCTTTGAGTGAACACTCAAGGACCCTTTATCTTTTCAAGTGAATAATTATAGGCAAGGGCGTCTGTGGTAATGTATACTACAGGTGCCTTTTCTGCTTTTTTGGGAGGAAAATGTTATGGCTTATGTAGACGAAGTAATGGACTTTTTAAAGAGAAGAGACGGCAACGAGCCGGAATTCTTACAGGCAGTAAGCGAAGTATTTGATTCGCTTCGTCCCGTAATCGAGGCAAATGAGGAAAGATACAGAAAGCTTGCGCTGCTTGAAAGGCTTGTTGAGCCCGAGCGTATCTTTCGCTTCCGTGTTCCGTGGATTGACGACAGCGGTCAGGTACATGTAAACAGGGCATACCGCGTTCAGTTCAACTCGGCAATCGGTCCCTATAAGGGCGGTTTAAGACTTCATCCGAGCGTTACCCTTTCCGTAATAAAGTTCCTCGGATTTGAACAGATTTTCAAAAACTCATTAACCGGACTTCCCATCGGCGGCGGTAAGGGCGGCTCTGACTTTGACCCGAAGGGCAAGAGCGACAGAGAAATTATGATGTTCTGTCAGAGCTTTATGACCGAGCTTTGTAAGGTTATCGGCGAAAACACCGACGTTCCCGCTGGCGATATCGGAACCGGCGCAAGAGAAATCGGTTATATGTTCGGTCAGTATAAGAGAATTCAGAAGCGCTATGAGGGCGTTCTCACCGGTAAGGGCTTATCCTTCGGCGGTTCTCTTACAAGAACCGAGGCAACCGGTTACGGTCTTCTCTACATTACTCAGGAAATGCTCAAGTGCCACGGCATTGACATCGCAGGCAAGACGGTAGTTGTATCGGGTTCAGGTAACGTTGCTATTTATGCAGTTGAAAAAGCCGAGCAGCTCGGCGCAAAGGTTGTTACCGTTTCTGATTCTTCGGGCTGGATTTATGACCCTGAAGGAATTGACGTTGCTCTCCTTAAAGAAGTTAAGGAAGTTAAACGTGCAAGACTTACCGAATACGCTGCGGCAAGACCGTCGGCTGAATATCATGAGGGTAAAGGCGTATGGCAGATTAAGTGCGACATCGCTCTTCCCTGCGCTACTCAGAACGAACTTCACCTTGAAGACGCTGAGCAGCTTGTTGCAAACGGCGTTATCGCTGTTGCGGAAGGCGCTAACATGCCTACTACAAGAGACGCTACCGAATACTTCCAGAAGAACGGAATCTTTTTCCTTCCCGGTAAGGCGGCTAACGCAGGCGGCGTTGCAACCTCAGCTCTTGAAATGAGCCAGAACTCGGAAAGAGTTTACTGGTCATTTGAAAAGGTTGACCGCAAACTTCAGGAAATTATGGTTAACATCTATCACAATATTGACGAAGCAGCTAAGAAATACAACCTTGACGGCGACTATGTATCAGGCGCAAATATCGCAGGTTTCGAAAAAGTTGCGGACGCTATGATTGCACAGGGCGTTGTTTAATAAATCTATAACAAGCTTTTAATAGGCAAAGGTGTCATTGGTATTTTACCGATGATGCCTTTCTCACTTTTTTGGGGATGGGGATGAAATTATGACTAAATACATTTTTGTAACAGGAGGCGTTGTTTCCGGACTCGGAAAAGGAATTACTGCCGCATCACTCGGCAGACTTCTTAAAGCGAGGGGTTTAAAGGTTGCGGCTCAGAAACTTGACCCCTATATCAATGTTGACCCGGGTACTATGAGCCCGTTTCAGCACGGCGAGGTATACGTTACCGAGGACGGCGCAGAAACAGACCTTGACCTCGGCCATTACGAGCGCTTTATTGACGAAAATCTTAACAAATATTCAAACCTTACTACAGGCAAGGTTTACTGGAACGTACTGAATAAAGAGCGCCGAGGCGAATACCTCGGCTCAACCGTTCAGGTAATTCCTCACATTACAAACGAGATTAAAGAGTTTGTTTATTCCGTCGGCAAGAAAACCGACGCAGACGTAGTTATTACCGAAATAGGCGGTACTATCGGCGATATTGAATCGCAGCCGTTCATTGAGGCAGTGCGCCAGATTTCGCTTGAAGTCGGAAAAGAAAACAGCCTCTTTATTCACGTAACACTAGTACCGTTTTTAAGCGGTTCCGACGAGCATAAAACAAAGCCCACCCAGCATTCGGTAAAAGAGCTGCAGGGTATGGGCGTAAACCCGAATATAATCGTGCTTCGCTGCGACAAGCCTCTTGAAGAGTCGATATTCAATAAAATTTCGCTTTTCTGTAACGTTAAGCCTGACTGCGTAATTGAGAATATTACCCTACCGAATTTATACGAGGCCCCGCTTATGCTTGAAAAATCGCATTTTTCGGAGATTGTCTGCCGCGAACTTGACATTAAGACGGATAAACCCGATTTAGCAGAATGGACGGAGCTTGTAGAAAAGATTCGCGCAGAAAGAAAAGAGGTACACATCGGCCTTGTAGGAAAATATGTTGAACTTCACGACGCATATCTTTCCGTAGCGGAGGCATTAAGACACGCGGGATATTATCACGACGCAAAGGTTAAAATCCACTGGATTGACTCAGAAACGATTACCGACGACAACGCGGCGGAAATTCTTTCGGGACTCGGCGGAATTATTGTTCCCGGCGGCTTCGGCAGCAGAGGAATTGAGGGTATGATTAGTACGGCTAAATATGCAAGAGAAAATCATATCGCCTATTTCGGAATCTGCCTCGGTATGCAGATTGCGGTAATTGAATACGCGAGAAACGTTGCCGGACT
>CAJOER010000128.1:0-851 GCA_905233805.1 uncultured Eubacterium sp.
CGCTTTTTTGAGCGGAGTCGCGTCGGCAGGGGGATAAAGCCGAAGCGTTTCGGCGTCAAAATCCCGTACCGCCCTGACAGCTTCGGGAGAAGGGGGATAGGGGTTTTCGTTAGCGTTGAGTTTAACGATATTCTCCTCCTTACTCTGCTCACCGGGAACGTACGGCTCGATATTTCGCAGATTGTTTTTAAAGTCGTTCATATTTTGTCCTTATATCTTTCCGCGGTAATAATACCGTCTTTAATATGCATTTTACATATACGGGCGTTGCGCGCGTCAAAGGCGTCGGCTCCGAGCCCGTCGTCATAATCCCGCGCGTGGTAAATCGCGTACCACTGACCGTCCTCTTTAATCATCGAGTGATGTCCCGTACCCTCTTCAAATTCGTTGGCTGAAAGTACGGGGGAGTAGGTGTTGTCGTCGGGATATTTTTCAAATTCAATTTTAGTGAGGTCGTTTTCATCAGTCTTAGCCCTTGCGTAACCGACGTAATAGGTGGGCTGCTCAAAGCAGTTGCCCGAATACATAACATAGTGCCAGTCGCCCTCGCGAAGATAAAACGCGCCTTCAATCGTGTGCCAGTGCTCGCCCTTTTTAAAACGGTCTTTTCTGTAAATATCCTCGTCAAGTGTGGGAACTACGACCGTGTGGGGCTTGCCCTCTGGGGTGTACGGGTCGAGCAGGCGGTCAACTACAATATAGGTTCCGACTCTGTCGCCCTCGTATCGGTTCGATGAATAAAACAAAAACAGCCCCGCTTCATTTTTTATAACGTGTGAGTCGATTGAAAACGGATGAAGTATCTGCTTTGCGTTTGTGTACGGCCCGAGCGGATTGTCGGAGGTTGCAAC
>CAJOER010000128.1:878-9714 GCA_905233805.1 uncultured Eubacterium sp.
TAATATATTCCGTCAAGCTCAATTACGCTCGGCGCCCAGAAGCCCTCGTGCCCCTCGACCGTCATAACGCGCCCCGCGAATTCCCAGTTTTTGAAAAGACTGTCGGAATAATAGGCGTAAACGCCGTCGTGGCCGGTTGTGTAGATATAATATTTTCCGCCTGATTTGAGAATATAGGGGTCTGCCTGACCGATATAGTTCTCTTTATCGATTTTTAAAAGGTGCATAGGTTATTCCTTATCTGCTTTTTCTGCTTTTTCTTTTGCGAGTTCTTCCTTTTCCTTATAAAACATATTAGCTTTAACATATACCTCGATGAAGCCGCGTATAACTTCTGCGAGGTCGCCCTCGGCATAGCCGATGGGGAGGAGGTGTTCGTCGTCGTCAATGGCGAGCGGACCTCTTTCATAATCGTTAAAAGTCGGCATCAGCGAATAGCCCGACTGCATTTTAACTATTGAAATAAGAGTATAGTCGGCAGTCGCGTTTACGAAGCCCGATTTTTTTGTATAACGCTCGATTGTGGAAACGTCGCTTTCGTCGTTATGCTTTTTCGTATAGCAGGCGCCTATAACCTTTTCGATATAACTTTCAAGCGCCTTGTCGGTATACGGAGCTTTAAGGAGCATTACCGTATCTATATCGGCAATTCCGTATTTTTCGCTTTCGCCGCAGGGAATGCCGATAAGGTTTTCGTCCTCGTCAACGTAAACAGAAATAGTATAGAATTCTCTTTCCATAGTTACACCTTTATTATCAATATTTATAAAATTATATAATACTTTGTTGAAAAATTCAATAATTAATGGTAATATTATTCTTGGTGATTTAATGAAAAAGGTATTAATTACGGGCGGAGCTACCGGAATAGGCAAGGCGTGCGCCCTTCTTTTTAAAGAAAACGGATACGAAGTTCATATTACATATAATAAAACCGTGCCCGATTATGAGGGCGTTATTTCTCATAAATGCAGCCTTGAAAACGTCAGTGAAATCGAGGCGCTTTTCGGCGAAACAGGGGATATTGACGTGCTCATAAATAACGCGGGTGTTTCGCTTATTAAAATGATAAACGACGTCAGCGCCGACGACTATGAAAACGTTACCGCGGTCAACGAAAGGGCGGTGTATTTCTGCTCAAAATATGCAGCGCTTTCAATGCTAAAAAAACACAGCGGCGCGATTATCAATATCTCGTCCGTATGGGGCGAATGCGGCGCCTCGTGCGAAACGCTTTATTCAATGACCAAGGCGGGCATAATAGGACTCACGAAGGCGCTCTCGCAGGAGCTTGCGCCGTCGGAAATTACCGTAAACTGCGTAACCCCGGGAATAATCGATACAAAAATGAACAGTTGCTTTGACAGGAAGGAACTTGAAAACGAGGTTCCGCTCGGCAGACTCGGAACCCCAGAAGAGGTTGCAAAGGCGGTTCTTTTCTTCGCTGAAAACCCGTATATAACGGGGCAGATTCTCGGCGTAAACGGAGGGCTTGTATGAGCTATACTTACGAAAGACTGAGCGACGACATAAAAATCGCCGTAAGTGATGAGCACACCTTCGGAACGGACGCCGTTCTTCTCGCCGCTTTTGCAAATATAAAACGCAAAGACAGGGCAATAGATATGGGAACGGGCTGCGGTATTATCCCGTTTTTATGGCTTCGCGATAAGGAGCAGAGCACCGTGCACTGCCTTGATATTCAGGAAAACGCGATAGAGCAGGTCAAAGAGTCGATAGAGTATAATTCGCTCGGGGATAAGCTTATTCCTCATCTCTGCGATTTAAGGGAGATTGAAAAGGAATTTTCCCCCGAGGGTTTCACTCTCGTTACGATGAACCCGCCGTACAAGCCGCTTAATACGGGCTTTGAGTCCCTCGGCGAAAGCGCGAGAATTGCGCGGCATGAGGTTTGCTGCAATATTGAGGACGCGGTCAAAGCGGCGGCGTATCTTCTCACTTACGGAGGAAGGTTTTCAATGTGCCACCGTCCCGAACGGCTCGTTGACGCGCTCAGTATTATGCGCGAGAATAAAATTGAGCCGAAACGCCTGAGATTCGTAATCGACAGGGAGGGTGAGGCGCCGTTTTTGTTTCTCGTCGAGGGGAAAAAGGGCGGAAAGCCGTTTCTTAAAGTCGAGCCCTCGCTCGTGATAAAAAACAGCGAGAGCAAGTTTTCAGAGGAAATGCTTAAAATATACGGCTCATATGCCGACGGATATGAAGACAAGGTACGCTGAGTGCCTTGTTTNTTATATGTCAGGCAGAATTACAGGCGCAGACAACAAGCCGCTTAAAATTCAGTTTATTACCGACGTTCACTATTACGCGCGTGAAAACGGAACCGAAGGCCCCGCCTACGATAAGGAAGAGGCGAAGAGCCAGCAGGTTATCAAGGACAGCGACCTCGTTATCAAAAAGGGCTTTGATATGCTCTGCGAGGACACGTCAACCGATATTGTCGTTCTTGCGGGCGATACCACGAGAAACGGCGAATACACCTCTCACAAGGGTATAATCGACCTCCTTCACGATTTACAGAAAAGAGGGAAGAGAGTTTACGTTATCACCGCCACCCACGACTACCGCGGCGAGGGCTACGGCAGGGGCTTTGAGGGCGATAAGGTGCTTGAAATTCCCGCGGTTAAGGACAGAGCCGACCTCTGGGATATGTACTACGATTTCGGCCCGAACGAGGCGATTTCCTATCACAGGGATTCTATGTCCTACGTAGTTCAGCTCGCTGACGGATACCGTCTTTTCGCCCTTAACGACGACTATAACTGCAAGCCCGACGGCGAGGGCGGTTCGGGCTTTTCGGATGACTGTATGGCGTGGATACTCGAGCAGCTTGAGGACGCGAAGAAAAACGACCAGTACGTTATCGCGATGACTCATCACCCGATGATTTCCCCGTCGCCGTTTTATTCGATTATCGGCAGCGGCGATATGCAGAAAAATCACGAAAAAACGCGTGAGATTTTTGCCGACGCGGGACTTAACTGTATGCTCACGGGCCATACCCACGTTCACGATATCGGTTACATAACTACCGAAAAGGGCAACCGCTTTTACGATATTGCGTGCTCCGCGCTTATCGGCTGCCCCCCGAATTACAGAAATATTACCTTCGACCCGAAGAACGCGAAAATCGACGTTGAAACCGTAACGATTAAGGACGTTCCCGGCGTTGATACGAAGGGCGAGCCCTTTGATAAATATATGGAGGGCTTCTTCTTCGGTATGATAAGAAGGGTAGTCTGGGCTATGGGCTACGATATTGATACCCTTGCACAGATGTCTCCCGCATTCTCAATCCCGAGCGAAAAGGTATATAAGGCAAAGGCGATAATCAAGCCGGTCGGAAAATTCCTCAATAAGCTCACCTTTAAGAAAATATGGAAGCTCTGCAAGAAGGAAAGCGGACTTAAGAAAGCTGACATTGAGGACATCAAGGACAACAAGGTAGTTGACTTCATAGTTGAACTCGTTAAGAATCTCTACTGCGGCGATTCGCCCTACACCCCCGATACGAGGGAATATAAGCTGACCTGCGGCTTCCTTAACGTTATTGACAGCTTCCTCAATACGATTCATCTTTCAATCGGAAAATTCCTTAAAGGCGCAACGAGCGTGCGCTCGCTTGTAGAGCCGCTTCTCTGGAACGACGGCTACTGCGACGCCGAGGCAACTCTTCCGCTCTATCCGCTTTACGACGACGAAAACCCCGCGCCCGCGGAAATGTTTGAGAAGAAAGAATTCGAAGATACGGTCAAGCCGAGCAAAAAAGGCCCGCTTATTCTTATTCTTCTTATCCTTGCGGTACTTATTCTGCTCGCGCTTATCGTCGGAATTATCGCGCTCATAGTCTGCGGAATAATCGCTTTGATTCATCATATCTAAATTAATTATTGCATTAATATATAATTTTTGTTATAATAAATTTGTTAATTTTTTATTTATTAAGGAGTAGAAATTATGGCAGATGAAAAGAAAAAACTTTCACTCGGCGGTATAGACGACGCCGCAGCGGAAAAAGGCTCAGGCATTAAGACTATATGGCAGTTTGTTAAGTTTCTCGTAGTAAGCGGACTTGTAACTATCATTCAGCTTGTACTTGCTAACGTACTTCCGTTCGTATTTGATAAGGTAACAACTCCTCTTCCGACGTTCTTACAGGGCATATTCGACCCCAACGTTGTATTTGACCCGAACACGGCAGAAGGCGCAAAGCAGGTCGGTAAATACGTTATCGACGCTGCAACGGGCAACCTCGGCGGCGTTATCGAAAACGGCGTAGTAGTCGGCGGTATCGTAACGTGGGGCTTCCTTCTTCCGTTCTTCCTTTCAAACCTTATTGCTAATATCTACGGCTTCTATCAGAATAAGAAGACTACTTTCAAGTCTGACGCTCCGTGGTACAATTTCGCAATTTATATTGTACTCATGATAGCTCTTATTCTCTTCTCAACCTGGTTCCAGGGCTGGCTCGTAGGTCTTATCGCAAAGGCACCGTGGGCATGGCTTAACGGTCTTGCAAGAACAATTGCAGGTCTTGCTGCCGGCTTTGTTCAGATGGTAGTTCTCTTCCCGATGGAGAAGTTCGTCCTCTTAAGAGAAAAGAAGGAAGACAGCGAAGAAGCAGTTGCAGAAGCTGTTGAAGAAATAGAAGAAGCTGCAGAATAATTAAGATTTAAAAGCGGTACATTACCGTACCGATTTTTCATTACCGTGATGAAGGGAAACCACATTAAATGAAATCGTATATAGACAGATTATTACACAGTGAAAACAGCCCGAAAAAATGGGAACTTGCAATCTGGTGGGCGGCAAGAGGCGTACTTATCGCAACGTTCATCCACGCGCTTTTCTTCAATAAGTCCGAGGACCATACAAAAATGGCGCTTCAGGTTTTCGGTAACCTGCTCGGTCAGTTCGTATGGGAAATTCTTATGCTTTTCCCGAAGAAGAGCTTTGCAAGGCATATCCCCGCATATATTCAGGACGTTAGCGCGCCCGCACTTATCGGCGGAAGTCTTTTCGGTGCATATCTCAACTTCTATTACAGCGCGCCCGTTCTTGATATAGTTATGCATACCGTAGGCGGCGTTGCCTGTACCATTATCGGCTATGAGATTTTTACCGCTATGGAAAAGCGCGACGTTTTAAGAGGCGATACAAAGTCAAGCGTTTCGATTATAGTATTCGGCGCTTTCTGCTTCTCTTTCGTTGCGGGTAATGCGTGGGAGCTTTTCGAGTTCACTGCCGACCAGCTTAACCCCGTAGCCCCCGGCGACGCGCAGCACTGGTCTTATCAGCTTGCGCTTCAGGCAATTGAGGACGCCAAAAACGCCGGTAAAACTATCGGCCTACGGCGTTATCGATACGATGGAGGATATGATTTGTAATACCGTCGGCGGTTTCCTCGGCTGGGTACTTCTCAAATTCATCCCTTATCACCATAAAGAAGAAAACAAAAAGGTTAAGGAATTAGCAAAGTCTGAATAATATAAATGTGAAATGCCGCGTTGTAACACGCGGCATTTATTGTATAAAGACGCTATCATTTTCTGCAAAAAGAGTTGACAAAAGCATAAAAATATGTATAGTAAGAAATGAATTCAGGCAAACTGGAACCGCTTTCTCAACGCCGATTTACCCGAAATCGCACAGCAGAGCAAAAATGAAATCAACGGACTTAACCTCTTTGCATACTGCTGTAATGACCCGGTGAATAACAGCGACCCGACGGGATTATTTACACTAGCTGTAATAGCAGGTTTTGCAATAACCGCAAGTACAGTTGCTTTAATTGTTGCTGTATTTACATTAGCGGTATTATATGCTACTAATTCTACATTTAGAAATACTGTTAATAATATTATTTCATTATTGGTTGAACATACAATAACAGCTGTAAAATCTTTTGCATCTGTTATTACATCAATTGTTAAAATCGCCAGAACAAGTAGAAAGTATAATTCAAATGAAAAACATCACATTGTCGCAAAAAAAGACCATAGAGCAAAGGATTCTCGAATTATTTTAGGTAAATATAATATTAATGTTGATGATAAATGTAATTTAGTGAGTATTAGAAAGACCTTACACAAGCATTTACATACTAATGCGTATCATAATTGTGTATATTCCATCTTGAAAAGTGTTGATAAAGGAAAAACGAAAAAAACAATAAAGTATAAAATTCAAGGTGCTTTAATGTTTATTGGTTTTGTTCTTAAAGGGGCAGGAAATCTATGCAAATAAATGAATTATATAGCATTCAAAACAGCAGTGATTATTTCCAAACAAGTATTTTCTATAATGGTGAAATTATGCTTTATAATTCAGCTTCTTATGTTTTTTTAAAAGATAAGAAACATACATTAAAGAAAATACCAATAAAAAAATCTTGTGAATTTTTGTTAATTAATAAAACTGTATTTATCAGTGATGAAGATGGGAATGTTTTCTCATTAAATATTGGTACACTTGAATATTCTTTAATTGGAAATTTTGGAATTGATTGTGAGCTTTATTCTGTGTACAATGATAAGCTTTTAATAGTATCAATACATAATTCTTTTTACAAAAAGGCATATATTATTGATGACAATGAAATTTTTGAGATGAAATGTGAACCGACGAATTGTTTTGATATTATAGGCGTAAAGAATAAAGTGTTTTTTCTCGCTTCAAATACATATTTGAGTCCAAAAAACGAATTGTGTATTTTTAGCAAAACAGAAAACGCATCTTTATTTAAGTGCAGCACAACAAGTTATGCATTAAGTTTAACAAATATGAGCATAGATTATTATCATTCAAAAATAGCTTACGGTTCCGGTAAAACAATTAAAATATGTGATTTTTATGGAAATAATGTTAGAAAGATAAAACTTAGAAAACGTTTTATTGATTTTAATTGGTTTGACAATGGAGAACTCTTTATTGTTACGCATTATGGGTTCATTTCCATTTATGACGGTAAAAGTAATAAACTATTAATAACTTATTCTGCGTTTAACAAAAATGAGTTATTTAGAGTAAAAACTGATTACTGTAGCAAATATATTTGTGTACTAAAAAATGATAAAACTTTGTTACTTGAAGTAGCTGGACAGGGGTCGATCCCCTGTTTCTAAAGCGGAAGCATAGCAAACAATCAGCATTTCTATTACGACAGCAAAGGGCAGGTAATACGCTGCGACGATACATATACGAATAAATCAACGGTTTCGCCCGACGTGGGCAACGCGTCGGGTTTTTTGTTGCAATTTATGTACAGTAGTTGTATAATGAAACCAAGGAGTGATGTTTATGGGAAATAAACCTATCAAAAAGAATACATATACCGGAAAAGAAGCGGCTATGTATCTTGTAGGTCTCGGCGGCCAGATTATGATTTCTAATATCATAGCTACGGGACTTTACTATTATTTTCTGAACGTAATTTGTCTTAACGCTAATGATGGGTACAATCGTTGATAAGACGAAAACCAAGTGGGGTAAATGCAGACCTTACCTTCTTTTCGTTCCGCCTATCGTATGCGTTATAACTATTGCTACCTTCCTTAACGGAAACTATGCCGTTGCAGAAAGAGCGGGCGATATGACAAAGATGATACTCATTACCGGCTGGGCTGCGCTTTCGTATATCCTCTGGGGTATGAGCTATACTATCGGCGATATTCCGCTCTGGGGTATTATTCCGCGTATGACCGAGGACGAGGGCGACCGCGCTAAGCTTATCTCGCTTGCAAGGATTTTTGCTTCGATTTTCGGCGCAACCATGGTTGTCGGAATTATTCCTATTTCTCAGGCAATCAACGGCCCCGAATCACCTAACGCTCAGAAGGGCTTCATTATCGCAGCGATTGCGACCACGGTACTTTCTTCAATTCTCTTTGAACTTGCCGGTATCGGAACGAAGGAAAGAGTTCCCGTATCCGAGGAAACGAAGACGATGAAGGAAAGCTTCAAGCTTATGTGGAGCTGTAAGCCGTTCAGAAGACTTCTTATTTCGGGTGTTCTCCGTGCGCCTATCCAGCTTATGACTATCGTCGTAATGACTCTGTTTACTTACTATTACTGCGACGGCGATATGAACAAGGCGTTTGATTTTACGAATAAGAAAATGCTTGCTATTCTTCTTATAATCGCGGGCGGCTTCTTTATCGGCCAGTTCGGTATTATGGGCGTATTCCCGCACCTTATCAAGAAGATTGACGTTAAAAAGCTGTATAACCTTACGGCGTTTGCGGGTATCCCGACGGGACTTATTTATCTTCTTTACAAGCTCCATCCGACCGAGCTTGACCAGGTTAAATACGTTGCCGTTCTCGGAGTTCTTATTCTTATCGGCGGCGCGGGATTCGGTCTTGTAATGGTTTGCCAGTCGATGATGATTGCCGACTGTATCGACTATGAGGAATACCATAACGGTTTCCGTCCCGACGGAATATTCTTCTCGGGCCAGAGCTTTATCACAAAGCTTTCCGCAGGTATCTCCTCAATTATCTCGGCTTACGTATATAACTACGTTGGTTATACGGGCAAGAATATCGACGATATGAACCAGCTTCTCGCTTCCGGTGCGAAACACTTTGCAACAGATTATCAGAACTACGCTTCGGCCATGTGGTTCTTGCTTACCGTACCGGCTGCAATCGGTATGATTATAGCCGTTCTTCCCACTCTTAAATATGAGATTACGAAGAGCGAGCACGACAGTATACTTAAAGCTCTTATTGAAAAACACGACGCCGAAAAGGCAGAGGCTGCCGAAATTGAAGAATAAAAACAAAAACAAAAGGCTGTGTTTAACACAGCCTTT
>CAJOER010000129.1:0-1600 GCA_905233805.1 uncultured Eubacterium sp.
ACACGCAAGCTTTTAACTTATCGCTTGCAACCGCTTCGATATACGCCTTTGCAAGTTCAATTCTGCTCACTCTGAAATAAGGGATACACTTCATTGAAAGCATAAACTCGGTTTCGCTCATATCTTCGGGTCTTTCGTTATCCGCAAAATCGTAATGATTCTTTATAGTATAACTGTCGAGCGAGAACCAGTACTGGCTGTCGTCGCCCCAGCCTTTTTTAAGCGTTTCTTCATTAAGCAAAAACTTTTTCATATCCTTATCCTTCCAATTCAATATTATCGGTAAAAGAACCCTCGCCCCTGAGCATAGAGGTAATACCGGTTCTTGCAAGCTCAACTATGCCGAAATTCTTTTCGATATAATCAACAAATTCGTCAATCGTTTCGCCCTTACCCGTAAACTCAAGAGTAATCGTTTCAAGCGAAATATCAATTACTCTTGCGCCGTACTTTAAATTAAATGCAAGCAGTTCGTTTTTTATGTCAATTCCCTTTGATTTAACTTTAACGAGAAGAAGTTCGGAGGATACCGAGTTCTCGTCGGTGAGTTCGGTTACCGCCTTTACAATTTCAAGCTTGGCAAGCTGGCTTTTAATCTGGCTGAAATTTTCAGGCTCAGTCATACACTCGATTGTCATTCTTGAAAACTGCTCAACCTCGGTTTCGGAAACGGTAAGTGAGGAAATGTTATAGCCTCTTCTTGAGAAAAGGCTCGCTACGCGCTGAAGTACGCCGCTTTCGTTATCTACGAGAACGGAAAGCACAAGTTTTTGTTTCATAGTTTATCCTCCTTAATACGCTTCTTCCGGCGCAATCATCGGAAGAACGTTAGCGTCAGGACTTATCGAGCAGTCAACGAGAACGGGACCTCGTCATTGATTCTCAGCCCTTTAATTCCGAACGCCTCGGCTACCTTTACAAAATCGGTTTTCCTTCCGGGGACAGTATCGGCATACCTTCCGTCGCAGAAGAACATCTGCCACTGGCGAACCATACCGAGAACCGAATTGTTCATAATGAACATCTTTACGGGGATGTTATAACTCGCCATTGTTACGAGTTCGGAAAGATTCATATGAAAACCGCCGTCACCCGCAAACATAACTACCTGACTTTCGGGCTTGCCGAGTTTCGCACCGATAGCGGCACCCATTGAATAGCCCATAGTGCCGAGGCCGCCAGAAGTAAGGAAAGTCCTCGGTTTGAGGAACTTATAAAACTGAGCAGTCCAGAGCTGATGCTGGCCGACGTCGGTTACAACGATAGCGTCGTCAGCGGTTAAAGAATCAACCTTTTCAATAAGCATCTGCGGGTTGACAAAGCCCTCGTTATCGTCCTGAACAAAGGACTTTCTGCTCTTTTCAATTTCCGCTTTCCAGGCGCTGTGGTCAAGCTGTTCAATCTCACGCGTCAAAAGCGGGATAACCTCTTTCAAATCGCCCACAATGTGATAGTTAGAATTGATATTTTTATCAAGTTCCGCGGCGTCGATATCAATATGAATTATCTCTGCATTGGGAGCAAAACGGTTTCTGTTAATAGCCACGCGGTCGGAAAATCTTGCGCCGCAGGTAATCAGGACGTCGCAGTCGTGCGCCGC
>CAJOER010000129.1:1673-3416 GCA_905233805.1 uncultured Eubacterium sp.
CTTTTCCGCAAAAGTAATCAAGTCATCCCCGACGTCGGACAGAATACAGCCGCCGCCCGCATAAATAAGCGGTTTTTCGGCTTTCTGAAGAAGTTCTGCCGCACGTTTTAAAGCCTTTTCCGAAGGTGTGGGAGAGGGTTCGGGAAGCTGCGCTTCCTCGGGATAATAATCGTAATAAGCTGAGGTTACGTCCTTAGGTATATCAACAAGGACGGGGCCTTTTCTTCCGCTCATTGCAATCTTAAAAGCGCGCCTGATACTTGAAGCCAGATTTTCAATTTCCTTAACAAGAAAATTGTGTTTTGTTATAGGCATAGTAATACCTGTTATATCAATCTCCTGGAAGGTATCGCGGCCGATAAGACCGTTTGCAACGTTGCAGGTTATGGCTACAACGGGAACGGAATCCATATAAGCAGTTGCTATTCCGGTTACAAGGTTCGTTGAACCGGGGCCTGAGGTTGCAAAGCACACGCCGACCTTACCCGTAGCCCTCGCGTAGCCGTCGGCTGCGTGCGCAGCGCCCTGCTCGTGAGCGGTCAGGATATGTTTAAACGTATCGCCGTATTTATAAAGCTCATCAAAGATATTTAAATTCGTAGCGCCGGGATAACCGAATACCGTGTCGACTCCCTGCTCTTTAAGAACTTCAAGAACAATCTGAGCGCCGCTGAGCTTCATAGCTTTTCACCTCTCCTCTTAATAATAAAAGTATTTTAGAGCATTTGACAGGTATTGTCAAGTATAAAAATATTCTCATTTAATTATCTTTCTTGACATTGTTCAAGGTCAAGTATATATTATACATATAACAGTAATATCAAGGAAAGCGAAGGTAATCCGGCTTATGAAACTAGGTATGGTAGGACTTCCAAACGTAGGAAAAAGCACCTTATTTAACGCTATTACAAATGCGGGAGCGCAGAGCGCAAACTACCCGTTTTGCACGATAGAACCGAATATCGGTATGGTATCCGTTCCCGACGAAAGACTCGACAAGCTTGCAGAGATGTACGAGCCTGACAAGTTCACGCCCGCGACGATTGAATTCGTTGATATAGCAGGGCTTGTAAAGGGCGCGAGCAACGGCGAAGGACTCGGCAACAAGTTCCTCTCCCACATAAGAGAGGTCGACGCAATTATTCACGTTGTACGCTGTTTTGAAAATGACGATATTACTCACGTGGACGGCAGTATAGACCCGAAACGCGACATTGAAACGATTAATCTTGAGCTTATACTTTCCGACCTCGATATCCTTCAGAGAAGGGTTGAAAACAGAAAGAAGGCTATGAAGGGCGATAAATCAATCGCTTCCGAGGTTGCTTTTCTGGAAAAACTCATAGCTGAAATGGAAACGGGAAAAACCGCGCGCTCGGTTGAAATGACCGATGACGAAAAAGAATATCTCAAAGAGGTTTCACTTCTCACGAGCAAGCCCGTAATTTACGCCTGTAATATGGGCGAAAACGACTTTATTGACGGAATTGAGAACAATAAATACTATAAGCAGGTTAAGGAAATTGCAGACGCGGAAGGAGCCGAAACGCTGCCTATCTGCGCCGAAATGGAGGCGGAAATAGCCGAGCTTGACGCGGACGAAAAAGAGATGTTTTTAGTAGATATGGGGCTTGACAGCTCGGGCCTTGACAGGCTTATAAAAAAGAGCTATTCCCTGCTCGGTTTAATCAGTTATCTTACCGCAGGAAAGCCCGAAGTAAGGGCGTGGACGATAAAAAAAGG
>CAJOER010000129.1:3458-6575 GCA_905233805.1 uncultured Eubacterium sp.
GACCTTATGAAATGCGGAACTATGGCGGCAGCCAAGGAAAAAGGCCTTGTCCGCTCAGAAGGCAAGGAATATGTTATGAAAGACGGAGATATCGTTTTATTCAGATTTAACGTTTAGTGAATTATTACGGTAAATATTGTTAAAATGTCTAATTTTATAAAAAACAGTTGACTATTCACATTATTTAAAGTAGTATAGAGATTGAATAAATCTATTTCAGGGCGATTTTGGAGAAATCTATGGAAGATGAACATCTTCTCCGACTGATAAAAGAAGGTAATTCCGATGCGACTAACAAGCTGATAATCCGATACCGGAGCGTTGTGGAAGTAATTGCGCTTAAGTATATTGATTCCCCGCTTGAAAAGGACGATTTAGTCCAGGAAGGTATGATAGGATTATTGGCCGCAATAAAATCCTTCAACAGCGAAAAAGGCACTAAGTTTTCAACCTACGCCTCGCGCTGCATTAACAACTCAATTAAATCAGCCCTGAAAAAATTCTCACGGATGAAGGACATCCCTCAGGCGAATCTTATTTCCCTTGAAGACGAAACCCTTGATTCCCAGTTCGGTCTGAGTGCCGAGGACGAATATCTTGCAAAAGAAAGTGTAAACACGCTTACGGATATTCTCTACGAAGGCCTTTCAAGTTTTGAAAACGAGGTTCTCAGACTGCATATGGTCGGCTGCTCATATAACGAAATAGCAGACAGACTCGGCAAAAATACTAAAGCAATAGACAATGCAATACAACGTATTCGCAAGAAACTCAACGGAGTTGCTTTTTGAATATTATCCCCAGCACCACGGTTTTGATTTTGCAAAAGCAAGTAACTTTAAAACCGCTTTCCCCCGGCAAAATCTTTAGAGAGGTAGAAATGGTGATGTACGAAGACAAAGTTTTAGTTTGCAAGGAATGCAACAACGAATTTGTTTTCACTGCAGGAGAACAGGAGTTCTATGCCGAGAAAGGTTTCGTTAATGAGCCTCAACGCTGTAAAGCTTGCAGAGACAAGAGAAAAGCAGCTGCGAAAGCCCCAAGAGAAATGCATGATGCTGTTTGCGCACAGTGCGGAAAAGAATGCAAAGTACCGTTTGAGCCGACCGAAGGCCGCCCCGTATACTGCAGTGAATGCTTCGCAAAATTAAGCGAAGAACAAGAAAACGAAGAAACCGAATAACAATTAATTAAAGAGCCCGTTCACCGGGCTCTTGATTTATATAAAGAAAACCCCGAAAACAACAAAAGCTGTTTTCGGAGTTTTGGAGCTGATAACCGGATTTGAACCGGTGACCTCATCCTTACCAAGGATGCGCTCTACCGCCTGAGCCATATCAGCAAATGGCGACCCGGAACGGGCTCGAACCGTCGACCTCCAGCGTGACAGGCTGGCGTTCTAACCAACTGAACTACCGGGCCGTTTGGCGCAGAGGGTGGGATTCGAACCCACGTGGGCGTGAACCCAAACGGTTTTCAAGACCGCCTCGTTATGACCACTTCGATACCTCTGCATATTTAATGCTTAGATATAGTAACATATCAACCCCTCATTGTCAAGACAAAAAATTCAATTTGCGTCTTGACTTTTTAATACCTATATGATAAAGTATTTAAGCACAGAAAAGTGTAAAACTTGACAGGTTAACTAAGTCACACGCAGAAGTACTCAAGTTGGTGACGAGGCGCCCCTGCTAAGGGCGTAGGGTGGGCAACCGCCGCGAGAGTTCGAGTCTCTCCTTCTGCGCCAAACAAAACAAGACCGCGTTTGCGGTCTTGTTTTTGTATTACAAAAGAGAGACGAGAAACGAACTCCGAGAAGGCTGCCATCGGCAGACTGATTGGGAGAACAGTCCTGTGGACTGTTCGATAGCTGAGAAGAGAGTCTCTCCTTCTGCGCCAAAAGACCTAAGGCAAACGCCTTAGGTCCTTTTTTTACGGTTTCAGAAGCCTGCCGTTTTTAAGAAGGGCGAGCATCTGAGTGTTCTGTGAGGGAGTTCCCTCGTAGTCCTTTATATTATTCTTTTTTGCAATTTTCTGTCTGTATGAAAAGGAGGAATCCGCACCTATTGCTTCAAGCGCGTCAACGATTGAAACCGAAGTTCCCGTATACTTTTTGAAGTATTTCTTATCGATGTTCTTTTCTTCCTCTTCATAAACAATCCACGGACAGTAGCCCCAGTGAGTAAAGCCTCTGTCTTTAAGTTTTGACTCGACTACGCCCCACTTATGACCCTTCGCTTCTATAACCTTTCCCTTGCCGATATATACGGCGACGTGACCGGTTCTGAATACGAGCACGCCCGGGACTTCGGGAAGAGTATTAATTCTCCCCTTCTTTTTACATACGGCGTACATACCGTTTGCACTTACGTCCTGAGCGGGGTTATACTTGGGACCGGAGTTTATATTCTTCGACCAGAGGTAACCCTTAATCAGCCCTACGCAGTCAAATACTCTTGTATTCAGCTGACTTGCAGGACACGGCCACTGATACTGCAAAGGATACTGTTTTTTCTTTGTACGGTACAGCGCTTTGGTCGAAATCTGGCCGTAGGTTCCGTACCAGTAGGGGTGTCCGAGCATTGCTTTTGCGTACCTTACCAGACCCTTATTTGTTTTAGGCACAGGTATTATCCCCCTTTATTTCAATATTCATAACCGCTGAAAGGCCTGCGGCAAGAGCGGCGACGGCAAGTCCCGTTAAAGCGCTCTTTATGCCTGCGCCCTCCTCGCTGAAATCAATCAAAACGATGTTAACGGCTATGTAGGCGAGGGCTGACTGAATAAAGGTTCTCAGTATTCTCTGAAAACCGTCTTTTGTAATATGCATATTAACTGTCTCCTTTTTCAAGGTCCTCAATTCTGTGGTTGAGAACCTTAATCTTCTCCTCTATTATAGGTATTCTTAAAGCGAAGTTATTGTGCGTGTCCACCTTGTTTTCAAGCTGCTGAATTCTGTACGCGGTAAGCTTTGACGAAGTGAGAATTCCGCCGAAGGTTCCCGAAAGAGTACCTACAAGCGCGAGGAGAGCAACTAAAATTTCGCTGTTCAAACAATCACCTTATTAAGTTTTTTCTGAGACAGTTTCATTATAGAACGTTTGTTTTTCTACG
>CAJOER010000130.1:0-5055 GCA_905233805.1 uncultured Eubacterium sp.
AAATTCATAAAGCGTATGCCGAAGCCGACGCGGACATCATTACCGCAAACACCTTCGGCGCGAACCCGCTTAAATACGAAAACTGCGCCGAAATTGTTAAGGCGGGCGTTGAACTCGCAAAAAAAGCTGGTAAAAGAGTCGCGCTTGATTTAGGCCCCACGGGCAAGCTTTTAAAACCCCTCGGCGACCTCGCTTTCGAGGACTGCCTTAACGCCTATGCCGAGGTTGTAAAGGCGGGAGCAGACAGCGCCGACCTCGTTTTAATCGAAACCATGGGCGACCTTTATGAGATTAAGGCGGCCGTGCTTGCAGTTAAGGAAAACTGCGACCTTCCGATTTTCGTTTCAATGATATTTGACGAAAAGGGAAGGCTTCTTACGGGCGCGGACGTAAAAACCGCCGTTGCGACGGTTGAGAGCCTCGGCGCGGACGTAATCGGTTTTAACTGCGGACTCGGTCCGAAGCAGATGCTTCCCCTCGTGGAGGAGCTTTTGAAATACGCCTCAATTCCCGTTATGGTGAACCCGAACGCAGGGCTTCCCGAGGTAATAAACGGCGAGACGGTGTATAACGTATCGCCCGACGAGTTTTCGGATTATATGGAAAAAATTGCGCGCCTCGGCGTGTCATATCTCGGCGGCTGCTGCGGTACGACTCCCGCGCACATAAAGGCGCTTATTGATAAGACCAAGGACCTCCCCGACGTTATTCCGACGTATAAAACTAACACCTTTGTAACGAGCTCAAACGAATGCGCCGAACTCGGCGAAAAGAGTGTGGTTATCGGCGAGAGGATTAACCCTACGGGCAAAAAACTCTTAAAACAGGCGCTAAGAGAAAAGGATTTTGAATACATAATCAAAGAGGGTATTTCCCAGAAGGAGTGCGGCGCACACATACTTGACGTAAACGTAGGACTTCCCGAAATTGACGAGGGCGAAATGCTTTCAAAGGCGGTTTATGAATTACAGACCGTACTCTCAACGCCCCTGCAGATAGACTCCTCCGACCCTGAGGCGATGGAAAAAGCGCTTCGTCTTTATAATGGAAAGCCGATGATTAATTCGGTCAACGGAAAAGAGGAGTCAATGAATAAAATCTTCCCGCTCGTTAAAAAATACGGCGGAGTAGCGGTCTGCCTCTGCCTTGACGAGGGCGGAATCCCCGAGAGCGCGAAGGGAAGAATTAAGATTGCGCAAAAGATAATCGAGCGCGCAAAGGACTTCGGTATTTATAAAAAAGACCTTGTAATCGACGCGCTCACCCTTACGATAAGTACGGATAAAAATAACGCAGTCGAAACCCTGAAGGTCGTCGACTACGTTAAAAACACGCTCGGCGTGAATACCGTGCTCGGAGTTTCAAATATCTCCTTCGGTCTCCCGAACCGAGAGGCAATTAACACCGCGTTTTATTCGCAGGCGCTAATGACGGGACTTTCGGCGGGAATAATCAACCCGAAGTCGCAGAGTATGATGAACGCATACTACGCCCACAACGCGCTTGCGGGGCTTGACGATAACTGCGAGGAATACATAAACTCGGCGGTTACGGTTGAGCAGGTTAAGGAGGAGGCGAAGCTGACTCTTACCGAAGCGATAGTCAAGGGTATGAAGGACGAAAGCGCAAGGTGCGCAAAGCAGCTTCTTGAAACCTCGGCGGCGCTTGATATTATCAAAGAGCATATTATCCCCGCGCTTGACAAGGTAGGCGAGGGATTTGAAAAAAACACGCTTTTCCTCCCGCAGCTTCTTATGAGCGCGGACGCGGCAAAGTCCGCCTTCGACGAAATCAAGGCGAGCATTACCCTCAGCGGTACGCCTCAGGTAAAGGGCGAAAAGGTAATAGTTGCAACGGTTGAGGGCGATATTCACGACATAGGAAAGAATATAGTCAAGGTGCTTCTTCAGAATTACGGCTTCGACGTAATCGACCTCGGCAAGGACGTAAAATGCGAGGACGTGCTCAAAGAGGCGCTTGAAAAGAACGTCAAGCTCGTCGGGCTTTCGGCGCTTATGACGACGACGGTTCCGAATATGGAAAAGACGGTGCGCCTTCTTCACGAAAACAGCGACGCAAAGGCGGTAGTCGGCGGCGCGGTGCTCACTAAATCCTACGCCGATATGATAGGCGCGGACTTTTACGCAAAGGACGCGATGGAAACGGTAAGAATCGCGCAGGAATTCTTTAAATAACAAATAAAAAAGACGGGTTCTGCCCGTCTTTTTTTATTCTGCCGAAAATCTGAATTCGGTTACGGTTTTGAATTCTTCGTTTGCTTTTACCGTCCAAAACGGGAACTTATCGGGGAAGTTGACCGTGTCGGGGTAAAACTGAGTTTCAAGCGCTACGCCGCGGCGGTAGGTTACGAGTGAATCGCCCTTGCCTGCGGTGTAGTTTTTATCAAGCCAGCCACCGCAGTAAAGCTGAATTCCCGGGAGGTCGGTAAAGACCTCCATTTTTCTTCCGTTCTCTTTATCTTCAAGCACCGCCGCCTTTTCAAGCGAGCCGCCCTTGCTCCTAAGGCAGTAGTTATTATCGTATCCGATGCCTTCGATTAAGGCGCGGAAAGGCTCGTCAATCCTGTCGCCTATCTTATGGGGATAAGTAAAGTCCATAACCGTGCCCTTAACCTCGGAAAGCTCGCCCGTCGGGAGCTGGCTGTCGTCGGTTTCGGTAAAATAGTCTGCGAGGATTTCAAGATAGTGGTTTTCAACGGTTTCGCCGCTCTTGCCCGAGAGGTTGAAATATGCATGGTTCGTAACGTTTGCAACGTTATTCTTACTGCTTAAAACGGTGTATTCAATCCTCAGAGCATTGTCGTCGGTAAGGGTGTATTTTACCTTCATTTTAAAGTCGTTCGGGAAGCCGTCCTCGCCGTCGGGGGAGAAGCGGCTGAACACGATATAATTATCGCCCGCCTCGTCAACGTCCCAGTTGGTGAAGGAAAAACGTCCGCCGCCGTGAAGAGTCCACGTGCCCTGATTTTTCGGAGTGCTGTACTCCTTGCCCTCGAAGGTGAACTTTCCGTCGCGGATTCTGTTTGCCCAGCGGCCTACAACGAGTCCCTGATAGCCGTAATCGGGATTGGTGTAGAGAACCTTGACGATCTCCATCTGTCGGGCACGAAGAGCGACTGAATTCCCGCGCCGAGAGTCTGAAGGGTTGCATACATACCGTTTTTGTTTGAAATCTTATAGAGATAAACGGGTTCGTTTTCGTTAATATAGCCGAATAATGTTTTTTCTGCTGACATAAAAACACCTCCTGTTTTTCTAACAAAATTATATATTAATCATAACATAATTTCAATACTCTTGACTTTTTAATTTGCTTAGAGTAATATATAATAACAAAATATTACAAATTAGTAAAAATTTGTTACAGAAAAGGCGGAGCGATTATGGCTTTTATTGTATCAATTATGAGATATATTGCCCCAACGGCGGCGGTAATAATTCTTTTTACCTGTATTATTTCGCTCTTCAGGAACCGTCCGAGAGTTCACACTCTTGCAAGGCTTGTAAACGAAGCGACCGGGGAGAGCATAGATATTGACCACTGGGAAACCTCGATAGGAAGGTCAAAGTCTAACGATATAGTGCTCAGGTTTGAAGGGATTTCGCGTTTTCACGCGGTTATTGCAAAAAAGAGAGACGACTGGATTGTTAAAAATACAACGGTTTACGAGCCGGGGCTTCTTGCGTATCTTCCCGACTTTATACTGAGCTTTGTTCAGGCGAAGGCCTCCCCTCCCGTACCCGTTTTAGTTAACGGGAAAGAGATTGATTCCCGCGCGGTTATTGAAAACGGCGACGTTATTAAAATCGGCGAGGTCGGGCTGAAATTCGTGTGCGACGAGGCGCTTTCACTTCAGAGCAGACAGCAGATGAGAACTGTTTATAATAACGCTAACGTGGCGTACGGAGTTCTTGTTGACATTAAGACAAAACGCCCGATATATCTTAAAAAGCAGGACGTATTAATCGGACGCGCAGACGAATGCGATATCCAGATTATGTCCCAGGCGGTCAGCGCAAATCACGCGCGTATTCATAAGACGAGCCGCGGCTGGGCGGTATCCGATCTGGATTCCCACAACGGAACTAAGCTCAACGGACGATATATCACGCAGCCTCAGCTTATATTCGATGAGGATATGCTGACCTTCGGCGACAAGGTATTTATCTTTTACGAAAAGTAAGGAGCAGTAAATGGCAAAGAAGTATAAAAAACCAACCAGAATAAAGCCGGTAAACAACTTCCTTCTTCTTTTCGTTTTATCGGTCTTTCAGATAGGAACGGGCTATATAGCGGCGTCCTGCGGAGAAGAGTTTGAACTCCGCGCCTTTCTTGCGCTGCTCTGCCTCGTGGCAGTTGAGTGGGTTTATCTCATCTTCTTTTATGTCGCGTTCCACAGAAGAAATTTTGAACTTGAACTGATAGCCTTCTTCCTTTCGGGAGTAGGGCTTGTAACCATAGGAAGCGTATATCCCGACTCGGCATTCAAGCAGTTCTTTATGGTACTTGCGGGAATCGCGGTATTTGTCTTCCTTGTTTTCCTTATGGGAAACGTAGATTTTTGTATGAAAATAAGACCTTTTGTTGCGCTCGGCGCAATACTGTTCTTATTTGTTAACGTAGTGCTCGGAATGATGCACAAATTAAACGGCGCGGGAAACTGGATTGAAATTGCGGGATTCCGCCTTCAGCCGTCCGAATTCGTAAAGGTTGCCTTTATATTCGTCGGCGCGGCGACGCTTGAAAAAATCCAGACCTCCAAGAACATAATTTTATTTATCGGATTCTCGGTTGTATGCGTGGGTTCGCTTATCGTAATACGCGACCTCGGTACGGCGCTGATTTTCTTCGTAACGTTCTTAATCCTTGCGTTTATGAACTCGGGCGACGTCAAGACTATCGCGGCGGCGCTTACGGGCGCAGGTATGGGCGCGGCAATTCTTCTGAAATACCGTTCCTACGCTATGAGGCGTTTTTCAAGCTACCGCCACGTTTTTGAGGACCCGTACGGCAACGGCATGCAGCAGACCAGGG
>CAJOER010000130.1:5108-7521 GCA_905233805.1 uncultured Eubacterium sp.
CGCTCCCGTGTCGGACAGTATTTTCGGCGTAATATGCGAGGAGTGGGGACTCCTTTTCGGAATTCTTCTTATCCTCTCGTTTGTGGCGATTGCGGTTTCTGCCATAGTGAATTCAATAGCGTCGCGCTCGGCATTTTATTCAATTGCAGCGATTGCGGGAGCGGGTTTGTTGCTCTTCCAGTGCGCGCTCAACGTATTCGGCATTACCGATATTCTTCCCCTTACGGGCGTTACAATTCCGTTCGTGTCTCTCGGCGGTTCGTCAATGATAAGCTGCTGGGGAATACTTGCGTTTATTAAAGCGTCCGACGTAAGGACATATAATTACCTTTCAAACAGGAACGTGAAACTTGCCAGAAAGGCAGCCGAGGAGAAGGGAGGTAATGTGAGATGAAAATGATTAGACGAAGAGGATATTTTCTTCTTATCCTCATAATTGCATTTCTTGCGGGCACGGGCTTTCTGCTCTACTCCTTCTTTACAAATGCGGACAGCTGGGCGCTGAAAACGTATAACAAGCATCTTTACAATTACGGCACCCTCGTCGGCGCCGGTACGGTCTACGATTCCGATAACGTGGAACTTGCAAAAACCGTTGACAGAAAGAGGGTTTACGCCGAAGGAAGAGAAACGAGAAAATCCACTCTTCACATAGTCGGCGACCCGAAAAACTCCATTTCAACGGGAGTTCAGAAGGTATACGGCTCACGCCTTACGGGATATAATAAGGTTTTCGGCGTGTATTCGCTTAAAAAATACGGCGAAGGCGACGATATAAAACTCACTGTTGACAGCGAAATCTGTAACAGAGCGTATGAGGCACTCAACGGCAGAAAGGGCACCGTGGGAGTAATCAATTACAAAACGGGCGATATAATCTGCTGTGTTTCAAATCCGACTTACGACGTAAATTATCCCCCGAGCGCAAGCGAAATTGAAAACGACGAAGATTATGAAGGCCTTTTCATTAACCGTCTGTTTTCGGCGCGTTACGTTCCGGGTTCAACCTTTAAAATCGTAACGGCAATCTGCGCGATTGAAAACATCCCCGACGTGTTCGAGAGAACGTGGGACTGCGGCGGAAAGTTCACCCCCTCAAAGGGTACGGACATTATCTGTAATGCGGACCACGGCCATAAAGTCGATTTTGAAACGGCGCTTGCAAAAAGCTGTAACTCGGTATTCGCTCAGCTTGCTATTGAGCTTGGCGAGGATAAACTTAACGAAACGGCAAAACGCCTCGGAATAGGCTCGACTGTCAAAGTCAGCGGAGAAATTGAGGCGTACCCCGGAAAGTGGAACGTTGACGGAATTGCCGAGGATAAACTCGGCTGGACGGGCATAGGCCAGGGCGACACGAGAATTGCACCGATTACAATGCTGAGGATTGTCAGCGCGATTGCAAACGGCGGCGACGCAGTTTCAATGAACGTAGTTGAAAACGCTTTTTCCAAGGCAGGAAAACGTCTTAATATTACTCTTCCCACTAATAAAACGCGTCTTATGGAGCCTCAGGTTGCTTCAACAATGAAGGATATGCTGAGGAACAACGTAAAAAATCAGTACGGCGACTGGCGCTACGAGGGGCTGAACCTCTGCGCAAAGAGCGGTACGGCTCAGATTGACAGCGACGAAAATCATAATATCGCGTGGTTTACGGGATTTATGGACGACGACTCCTGCCCCTATGCATTCGTAGTTGCGATTGAACACGGAAACTCGGGTTCACAGACGGCAGGTCCCGTTGCTAACAGGGTAATGCAGGCGGTTGCCGACAAATACAGAAAATAATATATAATAAACAAAGCGTATTCTGCATAGTATTATCTGAATAAATAAGTCGGGTGATGCTATGCAGATTGTAACCTTTAAACTGAAACCGCGTCAGCTTTTCGGCGCAGTGCTTGCTATAACGGGGCTTATCGTTATAGTTTTAACCTTTGTTTCAAATCATAACGGAAAACCCGTTGACGCAAAGGCTGAAATAAGCTGTGCAACCGAGGAGGAGAGGGCGAAGTATCTTTCGGACCTCGGCTATGAATTCGAAAAAACACCCGAAAGTAAGGAAATAAAAATCCCCGAAGAATTCAACAAGGTCTACGGGGAATATAACTCTGTACTCAAGGAGCAGGGCTTTGACCTTGAACGGTACAAGGGCAAAACCGCCGTGCTCTACACATATAAAATAACCAATTATAAAGGAAACGGCAACGTCATAGCCGACCTTATGGTATATCAGGGAAAGCTGATTGCGGCGGACCTGTGCGACCCTTCGGCGGAGGACGGTTTCCTTATTGCACTGAAAGAAAATGGAACGGCTTGATAAATTTATTTCTCATAAAATGAATATCACGCGCAGCGAGGCGAGGTCGCTTATTAAGGGCGGCTCGGTTTCGGTGAGCGGAAAAGCCGT
>CAJOER010000131.1 GCA_905233805.1 uncultured Eubacterium sp.
ATTTGCGTGGGTATCAAAAGAATCTATTACATTATACATAGCCGCATATTTAGGCGTCATTTCGGGTAAATCGGTTGCCGAACCGCCGCAGATAATGAGAACGTCAATATCCTCGTTTCCGCTGTCAAGGTCGGCGGTGCTCTTTACGGCAATGCCCTCGGTCGCAATAGTAAGCGAAGAGGGGTCGCGTCTTGTATATACCGCGCAGAGCTCAATATCGTCGTTCTTTTTAACGGCTGCCTCCACTCCGCGTCCGAGATTTCCGTAGCCTAAAATACCAACTTTAATCATAGTTTTGTCCTCCTGAAAATATTATAAAACAATAATATCATAAGAGTTGCATAATTGCAATAATTATGTTATAATCTCACCGCACAAAAATCAAACGGAGGAATTCATATGATTCAGGCTAACAATATTTCGGTTCAGTTCGGCGGAAGAGCGCTCTTTGAAAACGTTAACGTTATGTTCTCCGCAGGTAACTGCTACGGAATTATCGGCGCAAACGGCGCGGGAAAATCGACCTTCCTGAAGGTGCTTTCGGGCGACCTTGAACCGAGTAAGGGCGATATCCACATTACGCCGGGCGAAAGGCTTTCCGTATTAAAGCAGGACCACTTTGCATATGACGAATACGAGGTTGTAAGAACCGTTCTTATGGGCAACCCCCGTCTTATTGAAATAATGGAAGAAAAAGACGCGCTTTATATGAAGCCCGACTTCTCAGACGAGGACGG
Source organism: uncultured Eubacterium sp. (assembly GCA_905233805.1). Classification (GTDB taxonomy): domain Bacteria; phylum Bacillota; class Clostridia; order Oscillospirales; family Acutalibacteraceae; genus Eubacterium_R. Next base: position 738 of record CAJOER010000131.1, read on the forward strand.
AATCAAAGCCGGCGAGCTTGAAGCGGAATTTGCCGACCTTGACGGCTGGACGGCTGAAAGCGACGCCGAATTTATGCTCAACAAACTCGGCGTGTCCGACGAATACCACTTTATGAAAATGGCTGAGCTTCCCTCCGACTTAAAGGTTAAGGTTCTGCTTGCGCAGGCGCTTTTCGGCAATCCGGATATTCTTCTTCTCGACGAGCCGACGAACCACCTCGACCTCGCCGCGATAAGCTGGCTTGAAAACTTCCTTCTTGATTTTGAAAATACGGTTATTGTCGTATCGCACGACAGACATTTTTTGAATAAGGTATGCACCCATATCTGTGACGTTGACTACGGGAAAATTACTCTTTACACGGGTAACTACGACTTCTGGTATGAATATACCCAGATGCGTCAGCGCCAGATGCGCGACCAGAACAAAAAGAACGAGCAGAAGATTAAGGAACTTCAGGACTTCATCAACCGTTTCTCCGCAAACGCCGCTAAATCAAAGCAGGCGACGAGCCGTAAAAAGCAGCTTGACGCGCTTGAAATGTTTGAAATGCCCGTATCTTCAAGACGTTTCCCCTACGTTGACTTCAAGCCCGACAGAGAGTGCGGAAACGATTTGCTCCGCGTTGACCACCTTACCAAAACAATCGGCGACAGAAAGGTTCTCGACGACATTTCTTTCGTAATTCACCCGAGAGAAAAGGTTGCCTTCGTAGGCTCCGACGCCGTGGCAAAGACAACTCTTTTCAAAATCATTATGGGCGAAATGGAGCCCGACGAAGGCTCTTACAAGTGGGGAGTAACGACGACTCAGAGTTACTTCCCGTCTGACAACAGTTCTTACTTTGACGGAAACGAACTCAACCTCGTGGACTGGCTCAGGCAGTATACCGACGCCACCCAGCAGCACGAAAGCGATATAAGAACGTGGCTCGGAAGAATGCTCTTCTCGGGCGACGAGGCGCTTAAAATCTGTAAGGTTCTTTCGGGAGGCGAAAGAGTGCGCTGTATGATGTGCAAGATGATGGTATCGGGCGCCAACGTTCTCATTTTCGATGAGCCGACCAACCACCTTGACCTTGAATCAATCACGGCGCTCAACGACGGACTTATCCGCTTTCCCGAGACGGTTCTCTTTACCTCTCACGACCATCAGTTCGTGCAGACGGTTGCGGACAGAATCATTGAGATTTCGGGCAATAAATACATCGACCGCAAGGGAACCTACGACGAATTCCTTTCAACCTTCGACGAGGAACAGCTTAAAAAATACTAAAATCAAACGGCAGGACGTCCGTCCTGCCGTTTATTATTTTAACTTGTTTCGTTTTTAATTGTCGTTGCATTCATATACTGAGTACCCGCCTCGGGCATTTTGCCCGTCTTTGCGAGGACAAGTTCCTGACAGGTTACAATCTGGTAACCCTGTTTAATAAGCTCGGGAATCATTTTTGCAACTGCCTCGGCTGTTGAATCGTAAATCTCGTGCATAAGAATAATATCGCCGTCGCTGACGTTATTCATAACCGCGTTATAAATTGCTTCTGCGTCTCTTGTCTTCCAGTCCTGGGTATCAAGCGACCAATAGTAAAGCGGAAGTCCCTCGGCCTTACACTCTTTTCTTATAGCGTCGGTAGTCTTTCCTCCGGGTGAGCGGAACGCCGTCGGAGCGTGGCCGCCCGAGGCCTTTTTAATTGCGTTCGACGCCTTTTTAATATCGGCGGCGGTTACGTTTTCGCCGTAGTGGTCATGATTCCACGTGTGGTTTGCAAGCTCGCATTTTAGCTTAACCTTGCGCTTTAAGTTTTCCGGATGGTCCCTTGCGTTTTCGCCGACCATAAAGAAGGTTGCGCGAACGTGGTATTTTTCAAGTACGTCAAGAATTTTATCGCTTGACTTGTTATATCCCGGTCCGTCATCGAAGGTAATGGCTATCATAGGCTTACTCTTGTCAAGGTTTGCCGGCATTTCAATCTTCTGCGCTACTTTGACTTTGCCGACGTTGCTCCATGCGCCGTAGAGGTTTTCTTCGCCGTACTGAATATAGGTTCTTACCCTGGCGGCATAGGTTTTTTCGGCTTTAAGCTTCTCGAATTTATAATCGCCTATCGCCTTATCGCCGACCGTAATGCTCTGAGCCTTTGAAAAATCTTTTCCGTCGCCCTCATAATACTGGATTTCATATCCGAGCGCCTTAGGATTAATCTCCCATTCAACGCTCATAATTCCGGCGTCGTTAGATTCGATTTTATTAAGCTTCTGCTTGTTCGGTTTAGTGCACGCCGAAATAACCTGATAATCCTTGCTTTCAACGTTATCCTTTGAATCCTTATACGCAGGC
>CAJOER010000132.1:0-2116 GCA_905233805.1 uncultured Eubacterium sp.
TCCGCAAGGGCGACAAGGCGTTTATTGAGTTCTATTAAATCATCCTCGGAATTAATACCTGCGTGGAGTTCCCTGTCCGATTCAATCATAAAGTAGTTATTGCCAATCGGCATAACCTCAATATAGTCGTAGAAGGAAGCTAGTCTTTCAATCTCTTCTTCGCTTTCACCCCTGAGGATGGCCTGTACTACTTCGCCCTGCTCGCAGGCGGAGCCGATAAGAATACCGTCCCTTTTTTCGGCGAGCATTGATTTCGGAATAAGCGGACGGGTTTTAAACGCCTTTACGTTCGAGTAGGAAATCATCTCGTAAAGATTCTTACGTCCGTACTTTCTCTCCTCCTTCGGGATACTGCCGTCAAAGGAGGTATCTTCTTTTACAAGGAGGATTATGTGGTTACGCTTAATCTCCTTGTTTTTCATTGTAAGGTAATTCGGGAACTTTTCGTCGTCAACGAGATAGCCCTCCATACCGAGAATGAGTTTTATTCCGTTTTTCTTTGCGGCGTCATACGCTTCGGGAAGCGCCTGAACTACGCCGTGGTCGGTTACCGCTACGGCTTTATGCCCCCACTTTGCTGCTCTTTCAACAAGCTTTTTGGGCGCGGTAATTCCGTCCATTTCCGAAATAGATGTATGAAGATGAAGTTCAACGCGCTTTTCCTCGGCGTTGTCTTCTTTTTCTGCTTTTATTACTTTTTCAATGGAATCCGCGTTAATCACGTATTCCTTTGCGTACTTATCAAACTGATATACACCGTGCACAACTACTGTACCCGTACTCTTGATTGCCTCAACAATTGCCTCAATTCTCTCTTTTCTGTCAAAAAGCTTAATCGCAATAGACGAGGTATAGTCCGTAATGTCAAATGAGAGTATCTGCGAACCTTCGCGTCTTGTATCGCGCGTTTCAAGATTTACGATATCGCCCCATACGACAACATATCCCGAATACTGGTCAAGTTCGGCGATAGGTTTCGGCAGTTCTCTTATCGGGGAGCCGCAGACAACCTTTTTTGTTTCGGCGTAAAGCGGCGTATTGCCCCACAGGGTTTTGGCGTACTCCGTTTCGGCTTTCCTTTTGCGTTCCTCTTCGGCTTTGCGTTTTTCCTCAACGGCCTCCTGAACCGCCTTATCGATATCAAAACTCTTAACCTCTAAGAATACGACGTCATAATCAAGGCCGAATTCGTCGTAAATAAGCTGTGAAATTTCTTTGTCAATTCTCTGCGCTTCGAGGATGTCCTTGCCGCCTTTTTTCAGACATACGGTAAGGGTTTCTTCTTCAAGTTCCGCCTCGGCGCCTTCAAAAAAACCGTTCGTTACGCTGTTCGAGTATTTAAGGGGCGAAAGGATTTTTTCAATCTCATCAAGCTCAAATAATGCCTTGTTATATTTAATTTTAAAGTTTATTTTATTCAGCAAAAGCTTGTCTTTTACAACGTCCTGCACTCTTTCAAAAACCGAATAATCGACAAGCGTATTGAAGATAAGCTTAAGCTCTAAGATTCTTTGCGCTTCATACAATGTGAATTTTCCGATTTCGGCTAAACCCAAAAGCTGTAAATCATCTTCGTTTATGTATCCTGAAAAAACTTCAAAAAACTTGTTCATTAAAGCTTTTCTACCTCTTTCATTAATTCGTCGAGAAGGTCTTTTTCGTCAACCTTCCTAAGTATCTGTCCTTTTTTGAATATAAGACCACAGCCGTCGCCGCCCGCAATTCCTATATCCGCTTCCTTTGCTTCGCCGGGACCGTTTACGATACAGCCCATAACCGCAACCTTAATCGGCTTCTTGCAGTCCCTCAGTCTTTCCTCAACCTGTTTTGCAAGACCTACGAGGTCAATTTTCGTTCTTCCGCAGGTCGGGCACGAGATAAGATAGGGGCAGTCGGTTTTAAGTCCTATGGCTTTTAGAATATCAAACGCAGCGTACACCTCTTCAACGGGTTCGTCGGTAAGGCTTACCCTGATAGTGTCGCCTATGCCGTGAGTGAGAAGCGAGCCGATTCCGACGGCTGATTTAATAATACCCATACGCTTCGTTCCCGCCTCGGTTACGCCGAGGTGAAGCGGATAGTTACATCTTTCGCTCGCAAGCTCATACGCTTTAAT
>CAJOER010000132.1:2177-7452 GCA_905233805.1 uncultured Eubacterium sp.
GTATTTTGCAAGTATCTCTTTTTCAAGGGAACCTGAGTTTACGCCTATTCTTATAGGCAGTCCTTTAAGTCTGCATATATCGGCTACCGCTTTAACCCTGTCCTCGCCTCCGATATTGCCGGGGTTGATTCTTATTTTATCAATTCCCCTTTCGGCGGCGCCGAGAGCAAGTTTATAATCAAAATGTATATCGGCAACAAGCGGAACGCTTACCGCTTTTTTTATCGGCTCAATAAGAGATAGCGCCGTCTCGTCGGGAACGGCAAAGCGGATAACCTGGCATCCCGCTTTTTCAAGAGCAAGCGCCTGCTTTACCGAGCCTTCAATATCCGACGCGGGAATATTGAGCATACTCTGAACGAGTACGGGCGCGTCCCCGCCGATAAAGGTATTGCCGAGTTTAATTTTTTTCGTGTTCTTGTTCATTTTGATTCCTCGTTTAATGGAAAATGGATAATTGAGAATTGAGAAACAAAGTCTTTCTTTGTCTGGGCATCCTGTGCTTCGGATATATTTGCGCCAATACTTGTACCGCTTTTAAGTATTTGTTTTGACATAACATATTCACTTTTGCTTTCGTTCAAATACTTGTAAAGCTTAACTATCCTGACTGCATAGTCAAATGATTTTTCAACAATAATATTATCTTTCATAAACAACATCGGTTAATTCAGGTGCGGACAGCGTCCGCCCGAAATTCTCCATTCTCCATTCTGCATTCTCAACTACTTAAACAGTTTTGTTATATCCGAAAATGTTATTATGCACATAAAACCTAAGAGAATTACAAGCCCTGCTCCGTTAACCGCCCATTCTAATCTGTCGGGCAGTTTACGCCTGAATATGCCTTCAAAGATAAGGAGGAACAGACGCCAGCCGTCGAGGGCAGGTATCGGGAAGAGATTGAACAACCCTACGTTAATCGTAAGAAGCGCCATTATTCTCAGCATTGAAAGCGAACTCGTTTTGACCGCCTTTGATACTATGCCGACCGCTCCTACGGGACCGCTCAAATCGTTAAGCCCGTATCTTCCGATAATCAAATCGTGAACCGAAAGGAATACCGTTCTTGCGTAGGATAAAAACTCGGTAGCGGTATTCTTTACAATTCCCTTAAAAGTCTTTTTATACCCGAGGAGCCAGAAGTCCATTTTAATAAAACTTCTGCCCTCGTATTTTTCCATATCAAATTTTACGTTAAGTTTTTCTTCTTTCCCTTTTCTGACGATAACCATTTCAAGAGTATCGTCGGGAGAACGAGAAAGACCGGTGCTGACGTCGTTGGGGCTGTAAACCCTCATACCGTCTATTGCCTTAATCCTGTCGCCGACCTGTAAGCTCTGCGAACTAACGGCGTCGGAGTCGAACTTTGCAATCTCAGGGCTTCCGATAAGATTCTGGGAGCATACTATAATCGCAACGATAACTACGCCGAGCAGTAAATTCATAAGTGCGCTTTTCTTGGCGAAGGAAAATTCGCTGTCGCTCTCCTCGCTTTCGCCCTCCATGGCACAGTAGCCGCCGAAGAGTATCCAGCGCAGAGAATAGGTTGTATCGCCCTTAGTGAACTGAAACACCTTAGGCCCCATTCCGATTGAGAACTCGTTGACCTTAATTTTCATAAGCTTGGCGGCGGCAAAATGACCGCCCTCATGAATTATTATTATCAGTTCAAAAAAGAGAATAGCAATAAGTATCGGGTATACTGAACGCCAGATATCTGAAATCACTTAACCGTCTCCAAAACATAGTTTCTTGCAGCTCTGTCCGTATCAAGAACGTCCTGCAAGGTAAAATCTTTCTTTTCGGGCGCGTTTTTCATCGCCTCATAATTAAGATATGCAATATCGTTAAATTTAATTTTTCCGTCAAGGAATAATTTTACGCTTTCCTCGTTTGCACCGTTTGCCGCGGCGGGATGCAAACCGCCGAGGGCGATAGCTTCTTTGCACACGTTAATGCACCTGAAAGTATCGTAATCAGGTTCAAAGAAGGTGAGCTTTCCGTAATCCGCAAGGCTGAGTTCCTTAACGGGACTTTCATACCTTTCGGGATATGTCAGGGCGTACTGAATAGGTATTCTCATATCGGGTACGCCGAGCTGAGCTATCATGGAATTATCGTTATAAACTATTGCACTGTGAACCACCGACTCTCTGTGGACTACTATTTCAATATCCTCGTTAGGCATATCGAAAAGCCACTTAGCCTCAATGAATTCGAGGCCCTTGTTCATCATTGTAGCAGAGTCAATGGTAATTTTTGCGCCCATATCCCAGTTCGGATGTTTGAGCGGCCGTGAGAATAATTTTCTTTATTGCCTCTTTGCGGGGACTTCCCTGCATAGCCTGGAAAATTGCGGAGTGCTCGCTGTCAACGGGAAGGATATCAACGCCGTTTTTTTCAGCGAGGTTAGTAACAAGATGACCGCCCGCAACAAGTGTTTCCTTATTTGCAAGGGCAATCGTCTTTTTCGCCTTAATTGCTTCGAGAGTGGGCTGCAAGCCGACCATACCGACAACGGAATTAAGTACCGTGTCGGCGCCGTCATAAGTTGCGCACTCAATAAGCCCCTCCATACCGCAGACGATTTTCGTATCGGTATCGGCAACTTTCGCCTTCAAATCCTTTGCGGCGGTTTCGCTCATCATACAGACGAGTTCGGGCTTAAACTCCCTAATTTGATTTTCAATAATATCGACTCTTGAATTTGCGCTCAGGCATTTTACGCCGTAGCCGTGAAGCCTGCACACGTCAAGAGACTGAGTTCCTATTGAGCCGGTTGAGCCCAGAAGAGAAATATTTTTAGTCATACCGTCTCCGTCAATTCAATATAAACAGTCCTAAAGCGTATGTAACCGGGAGGGTGAACATTGAAGAGTCAAATCTGTCCATAACTCCGCCGTGGCCGGGGAAGATTTTTCCGAAATCCTTTACGTCAAAATTTCTTTTCAGTACCGACGCGGAAAGGTCACCCATCATACTGAGAACCTGGATAAACGGGGAGGCTATAAGAAGGATAGCCATAGTCTTGTTATCAAGCGCCTTACCTGCAAAGCAATTATAAAGCACGATAGCAACAACGTTGAGCGCAAAGCCGACTACTATTCCGCCGATTGCGCCTTCCCAGCTTTTTTTCGGGGATATGTTCGGCGACATCTTACGCTTGCCGAACTTCATACCGATAAGCTGCGCTCCCATATCGGTTCCCATAGCGCAGATAAATCCGTAGAAAATAAGAAGGGTGCCGAACTGCGTTTTATAGCCTGCGATATCGCGGAGTTTAATCAGCATTGAAAACGCATAAGGTACGAACACGCTCGCAACTATTGCGATAGCAACATCCTCAAACTTCGTATGCGCATAATCGGCAAGCATGGCGATAAAGTAAGCCATAATCAGCGCGCCGACGTATACGGTAAGCGGAACGTAGTTTACAACGCCGTCCCAGTACTCAGCGGAAACGAAAGGCTCGAGCGCCGTATTTGTTGCAAAAAACTGAACGAACACTGCGACCGCACAGCCCGCTATGAGTAAAAATCTGTTCGTGATTTTTGCGCACTGCATTATTTCAAGCGCCGCAACCGCAGCGAAGAACGATACAACTACTACGATTAAAGGCGTATTAATCTGCCATACAACCAAAAACAGCAGTCCAAGCAGAGAAAAAGCAGTAATAACTCTTTGTTTCATTTTATTCGTTTAACCTCCGAATCTTCGGTTTCTCTTTTCAAATTCCCTGAGCGCGGAATATAAATCTTCTTTTTTGAAATCCGGCCAGAGCACGTCGCTGTACCAGAACTCGCTGTAAGCCGCCTGCCAGAGAAGGAAATTTGAAAGCCTTTGCTCGCCCGAGGGGCGGATAATCAAATCGCATTCGGGTACCGTATAGATATTTTCGGAAATATCATTTTCGTCAATTTCGGTCTTACCCTGAGCGATAAGCTTATTGACCGCGCTGACTATCTCCTGACGTCCGCCGTAGTTTACGGCAAGGTATACGATAGTTCCCGTATGGGAGGCGGTTTCAGCCTCAGCCTCGTCCATAAGGTCGAGCAGTTCCTGCGAAATGCCTTCCCTCTCGCCTATGAAAATGATTCTGTTGTTTCCCGCTTTTACAAAATCGCGTTTTGCTTCAAGGAGGTAGTCTTTAAACAGCGCCATAATAGCGTCAACCTCGCTCTTCGGCCTTTTCCAGTTTTCGGTTGAAAAGGCGTAGAAGGTAACGTATTTTATTCCGAGGTTAACACACTCCTGACATATGGTTCGAAACACTTCCGCGCCGACCTTATGCCCCGCCGTTCTCGGCAGGCCTCTTTTTTTAGCCCAGCGGCCGTTACCGTCCATAATTATTCCGAGATGCTCGGGAACAATCTGAAAATCAGCCTCGCTGAGTTTTTCTTTTTTTGAAAAAAGCGCCATAATACACACTCCTTAAAAATCCACGAAAGCGGAGCAGTACGCTCCGCAGAATAAAATCAGATTGAAAGGATTTCCGTTTCCTTATTCTTTGTCATTTCCTCAGCCTGTTTGATATAGCTGTCGGTAATGTCCTGAATTTTCTTTTCGCCGTCCTTAAGGTCATCTTCCGTAATTTCGTTATCTTTCTTCAACTTCTTAACGTCGTCCATTGAATCGCGGCGGACGTTACGGATTGCAACCTTGGCCTCTTCGCCTCTTTTGCTTACATCCTTAACGAGGTTCTTTCTGTGCTCCTCGGTAAGCTGGGGGAAGTTAAGGCGGATAACCTTGCCGTCATTTTGCGGATTAATTCCGATATCAGCCATATTAATCGCCTTTTCAACGTCTTTTACGATTGAAGCGTCGTAGGGCTGAACCGTAAGCAGCCTCGGCTCGGGTACCGAGATACCTGCAAGCTGATTAAGCGGAGTCGGTGTTCCGTAATACTCAACCATTACGTTGTTGAGGATTTTCGGATTTGCTCTGCCTGCTCTGATTGTCTGAAAATCTCTGTCAAGAGAGTCAAGACATTTTTCCATTCTTTCTTTAGTCTTGTCAAAAATTCTATCCATAAATTTACTCCTTTATATGAATTTTAATTTTTTACTACTGTTCCGATAGCCTCGCCGTTTACAACTCTTAAAATATTATCGGGGTCGTTAAGGTTGAAAACGATAATGGGCATATTGTTATCCTTACAAAGCGAGAACGCCGTTGAGTCCATAACCTTAAGGTCGTTTACAATAACGTCGTGGAAGGATACGGTATCAAATTTAACCGCGTCGTCAAACTTGTTCGGGTCTTTATCGTATAC
>CAJOER010000133.1 GCA_905233805.1 uncultured Eubacterium sp.
GAAAAAACTGACTTCAAGACGCGTCAGAATTGATGAAATGGAGGGCAAAAATGATTAATACAAAACCCGGAATTATATCCCCGTTTCAGCTTTTTACTCTCCTGCTAACCTCAAGAATTTCGGGGCTTGCGGTGACTAATGAAATAACTGTTTTCGGCTTCCTATTTCAGTTTGCATTGAGCTTTGTTTTATCGGGCGCAGCTTACGTTATTTCCAAAACAAACAGAATAAGCGGAAAAGTACGCAGAGCGTATCTTACAGTTTTCTGTATTCTTCTTACGGGTGCAACGGTTTTCACCCTCCTTGATTTCAAGGAAAGGGCAATAAGCCTTAATGTTCCCGACGTTTTTGCCGCGGTTTTGCTCTGCTCAGCCGTGCTGTATTCCGCCTCGCTCGGTATGGAAGCGGTAGCAAGATTTTCTCAGTTTTCGGCTTTTATCATTGTCGCCGCCGTATTTCTCGGAACAGCAGTAAATATACGCAGAGTAAATAATTTTTCGGAAATAAGACCTGAAATCTACGGAATATCTCCACTCAGTATAATTAAGTGCTTTGATATTCCCGTGCTCTACCTGCTTTATTCTCCGTATGTAAAAGGCAAAAAAGAAAAAGCCCTTGCAGGCTCCGTTATTGCTTCTTATTCCGTTTCGTTTGTTTTATATTTAATTTGCTTTTTTGTTTTGAAGAGTTCGGCTGAGTATTATCCGTATCCCGTTTTCACCCTGTTTCAGCTCGGGGAAATAGGCAGTTATAATAAACTCGATATTCTCTTTACGGCTCCGCTTGTTTGTGCGCTTTTTGTAAAACTTTCCGCTTATCTTGTGAGGGTTAAAAATGAAAATTGTTAAAACCGTTCTTTCGATTATTATGCTTGTTTTTCTGCTGACCGGCTGTTCTCAGAGCTTTATGCTCAACGAGATGTCGGTCGTTCAGGGAATATCGCTTGACGAAATCGGCGGAGAGGTTACCGTATGTATTCAGTATCTTGATTTGAATAAGGGTTCGGGAAAAAACGAAGGACTTAATTCTTCCCTTACCTCCAACGCGCAGGGGAGCGGGAAAACCCTCGTTGAGGCTATGACAAAGCTTGCCTCAACCATGCCCGATAAAATGTATTACGGCCAGACTAAGCTTATAATTATCGGCGACGCGTTTTACGAAAAGCATATGACAGAACTGAAAAACGAGCTTCTGCGCAATAATAATTTCCGCTGCGACCTCCTTCTCTCACGAAGCAAAGAGGGGAGAAAGGTTATTGAAAACGGCTTTCGCAACGAGCGCGTTCCGATTGACGGCGTGTGCAAGGAACTGAAAAGCGAAAACGCGCTTGTAAACGTCAACGATTACCTCGGCGATAACGGTATAAAACTGCCGCGGATAATCTCCCTTAACGACAGCGGATATATAGTTTACTGATTGCTGAATATTGTCACGATTTCCTTTTCTTCGCTTTTGGTTTCATTCTTTTGAGCACCGACTGAAAAGAACGGAATTATAAAAGTTGCAAGGAAAACGATTAATAAAACAATAATGAATTTCTTTACGGTTATGCCCCCGTTTCTTGACATTAATATAAAAATTATGTATAATATATTTTCCATAAAATGATTTAATATGGGTAATTATAACTTTTGACCTGTATACTATATAAAATATATTAGCAAGGAGGCGTGATTATGCCAACAAACTATATATCTCCTATTTCGATGGACGCTATATCTGCTCTTTGTGACGAGCTTAATAAGAATAACAGAATCGACCCCGCCAACTTTGAAAAGTACGAGGTAAAAAGAGGACTCAGAAATCCCGACGGTACCGGCGTAATGGCAGGGCTTACAAGAGTGTGCTCGGTTGAGGGTTACTATATTCTCGACGGTGAAAGAGTCGCTAAGGAAGGCCGCCTTTTATACAGAGGCTATAACGTTGAAGATATTATTGACAGCTGCGTTAACGATAACCGTTACGGTTTTGAAGAAGTTGCATGGCTTCTTATCTTCGGCTCAATTCCCACTCCCTCTCAGCTCTACGCGTTTAACGAGGTTATAGGCGAGTGCAGAACTCTTCCCGACGCATTTGTTGAAGACGTTATTATGAAGCATCCGTCCAAGGACATAATGAACAAGATGGCAAGATGCGTTATGGCGCTTTATTCATTCGATGAAAACCCCGACGATATTTCCGAGGTTAACGTTCTGCGTCAGAGCTTACAGCTTCTCTCTCAGTTCCCTAGCATTATGAATACCGCTTATCAGGTTAAGCGCCGCGCATTTTATAACAAGTCAATGTATATTCATCCCGTAAGGAAGAATATATCCACGGCTGAATACATACTCCGTCAGCTCAGACCCAATAAGGAGTATACGCAGGAGGAGGCTCATCTTCTTGATATCTGCCTTATGCTCCACGCTGACCACGGCGGCGGTAATAACTCTACGTTTTCAACAAGAGTTCTCACCTCAAGCGGAACCGATACTTATTCGGCTATCGCGGCGGGTATCGGCTCTCTTAAAGGTCCCCGTCACGGCGGCGCAAACATAAAGGTTGCTCAGCAGATGGATTACATACTTGAAAACGTTGCCGATCCGACCGACGAAAAACAGATGAGGGATATGCTTGTAAAAATCCTCAATAAAGAGGCTAACGATAATTCAGGCCTTATCTACGGTATGGGTCACGCGGTTTATACTCTTTCGGACCCGAGAGCAAAGATTCTCAAAAAGAGCGCGAAGAAGCTTGCCATTGAAAACGGCTTTGAAAAAGAGTTCCTTACTCTTGACAATATTGAAAAGCTCACTCCCGAGGTCTTTGCGGAGGTTAAGGGCGTTGACAAGGCGATGTGCGCAAATATTGATTTGTAGCAAGAATTGCAGGCTGGTCGGCGCACAGACTTGAAGAGCTTACCACGGGCGGAAGAATTATGCGTCCCGCGTATAAGAGCGTGTCAAAGCCGAGACAGTACATACCCATCGACCAGAGAACGGAATAACGGAGAGATAAATGCAGAAAACCAGTTCATTTTACTATTCTCTGTTTGTTATTATGTCGCTGTTTGCGGCGCCCGTTATAAGATTCTTTTCGGTCTTTTACAAAAACTATATCTGCGCCGGAATCTATATTGCGCTGGTTGCCGCCGCGATTATATCAATATCTTACGAGAGCCTTAAAACAAAGCGGTATGCAAAAGCCTTTGAATTCAAAAACGCGTTTCACCTTGACGTTTTTTCTTACCTGACTTCGGCGGGAATGTTTTTGAGCTTTATTACTCAGTGCGTAATGCTTTACAGCGCGTTTTCAACCCCGAAACGCAGCCTCACGGTTATTCTTTCAACGATAATGAGCGCGCTTTGCGCCCTCGTATCAAGCGTTTATTTTATAATTGTGGGCTTCTCATTCGGGGATAAGAATTACGATTTCAGAGAGTTTAAACTGATTCATATAGTTCCTATGCTCTGGGCGCTCTCGAACGTGTTTAATCTTGTAGAGCTTTCAACGGGCTTTGAAAAGAGTATCGACAGCGTATTGAAATATACGACGGTTATGATACTCGTGTGCTTCTTTTATTGCTTCGCGCTTGAAACCGACAGCGACGAAAAAGCGCATAATACGACGGTGCTCTTTGCAAGATTGTACTCGTATCTTTCGATACTGTTTTTTACGGACAGACTCATACTTGTTCTGACCGGCAACGTAAGGCTTTTCGGCGCCGAAAATGCCTTTGCCCTTACAGGGCTTATGATTTGCGGCTTTACTTTCTTTTTTGAAAAGAATATTTTTAATAATTCCAATAATGAAATGACGGAGCTTTAATTTTGGCAGGGAGCTTTTTTTCGAATCTTTCGACCGTAGCCTTTCAGGTTGGTGTACTATACCTTATAGCCTCGGTCGGATTTGCAGCGGATAAAACAAAAATATTTGTTCAGGCGGACGGCAAACGCCTCGTCGATTTGCTGTTTAACCTGATATTACCTATTACGATAATCAATACCTTTCTGAAAATGGAAAGAACGCCCGAGCACGTAAAAGGGCTTGCGTTTGCGCTTCTTCTTGCGTTTCTTACCCACGTAGTTGCAATCGGCGTTGCTTCTCTCTCTTTCAGAAAGAGTGATTTAATGAAGAGGGGAATATATCACTACGCGATTACTTTCTCAAACGCGGCGTTTCTTGCGCTGCCGCTTGCTGAAAGCGTTGTCGGCAGAGAGGGTGTGTTCTATTCTTCATGTTACGTTGCAGTGTTTAACGTTTTCGCTTTTACTTACGGAATATATGAGGTATCGGGCCATAAGGCGAAAATTAACGTTAAAAACCTTATTTTAAACCCGGGCTCAATGAGCGTAATTATCGGTATCCCGCTCTTCCTTTTGCAAATCGACCCGCCCGAGATTATATCAAATGCCATGGAGAGGGTGGCGGCGTGCAACTCACCTATGGCGATGATAGTTTTCGGTACGTTCTTTGCAAACTGCAGTTTTAAAAACATATTCGCCAAAAAGGAAGTTTATCTCGTATCCTTCCTGAGGCTTATACTGATACCCGTGATAATGCTCTCGGTATTCAGGTTATGCGGAATGAACAGCGAAATGAGGACTGCGCTTACAATTTCCGCCGCCGCTCCCGTTGCAACAAACACCGCAATGTACGCGGCAAAATATGATAACGATACCGCTCTCCCGAGCGAAATAGTCGGGCAGACGAGCGTGTTCTCAATAATAACCATGCCGGTAATAGTAGCTATCGCGCTAATGGTGTAAAAAAAGAAATGAGTGATTGAATGAAACTTGTAATAACTATAATTTCAAATAATGATACGGAAAAAGTGCTTGACGCAGTAGCAATTAACGGCTATTTTGCAACAAAGATTTCAACCACGGGGCAGTTCCTCGTGGACGGTCACACAGCCTTGCTTGTGTGCTGTGAGGACGAAAAGGTAGACAGACTTTATGAAATCCTTAAATCAAGCGTAACCAAGAGAAAAATTAAAACGCAGGGCGTAAAAAGCACCATTACTGGCTCGCTTTTGAATCAGGCGGTCGATGTTGAAGAATACGGCGCGCTTGCGTTTGTCGCCGATATAGACAGATTCGAAAAGTTTTAAACTATGGATTTTACAAATTTTGTTTCAAATGAAAAGGTAAAAGAACAACTTGCGTATCTGATTGAATCAAAGCGCCTGCCTCACGCAATTATTATTGAGGGCGAGGAAGGTATGGGCAAACGCACTCTCGCAAGGGAAATAGCGTTAAACCTGTTTTGCCGCAGCGAGGATAAGCCGTGCAGACAGTGTGCGCAGTGTTCAAAGCTTCTGAAAAATATTCACCCCGACTATATCGAATATACCGCGGAGAATAAAAAGGACGCCTTTCATATCAAGAAAATCAGGGAAATCCGCGACGACGCTTATCTCAGCCCCAACGAAGCGGATTATAAGATTTATGTTCTCGGCAACGCCCAGTCTATGACTGTCGGCGCGCAGAACGCCCTTTTGAAAGTGCTTGAGGAGCCGCCTTCGCACGTGATTTTTATTCTGACTATCACAAATAAGGCAGCCATGCTTGAAACCGTGCTTTCAAGGAGCGTTGTCATAACTCTTGAAGGAGCAGACTGCGCCGAGGGAGCCGAATACATTTCTAAGAATAATGAGGATATCAGCTACGACGAGGGCGGCAGGGCCTACGCCGAGAGCTTTGCGGCGCAGTATCGCAACACCGACCCGTTCTCCGCAAAGACCCTGATCGAGCCGTATTCCGACCGTGAATTCGTGGTGCAGAATCCGCCGCAGAAGCC
>CAJOER010000134.1:0-1464 GCA_905233805.1 uncultured Eubacterium sp.
ACTACTTCATAACTTGCGTTATTGTCAAGCTCAAAGCGCGCCATAGCACCGCAGCCGACCGCGGTATAGGAAGCCTGATTAATGCTTCTCGGGTCGTTGAGCGGGAAGTGAGAATGGCCTGAAAAGTCAACTACGTTGGTGTGGCCGTTGAGAACGCAGTTTATCTGCGGGTCGCTCCAGACGGTACTTCCGTAAACCGTGCCCCACGGGTGCGGGTGCTGGAATACGAATACCGCTTTTCCGTCGGCCTTCTTTTCAGCCGCTTTAATTTCGCCCGAAAGCCATTTGAGGCTCTTCGGGGTGAAGGTCCACTCGGTGAGAGAACGCTCGCCCGAAAATGCGATACAGGAAAAGCCGTTGATTTCGGTCACGGTATCGGGGTCGTAGCCGAAATATTTTTTGAATAAATCCTTGTATTCACCCTTGTTTTTAAGCTCGTGGTTACCGTGGATTGTAATAAACGGAGTTTCTTTTCTTACGTGCTCTTTGACGGTGTTTGCATATGCCTCGTAGTCAGGCTCCGTGCCTATGCTCGAAAAATCGCCGAGGCAGAAGAAGCCGTCAACGCCCTTATAAGTCTTATCCCCGTCGAAAAGCTTATACGCCGTGTCAATCGCGTCGGCAACGTTTTCGTTTTCGTTATGGGTGTCTGTCATAACGACAAGGCGGACCGTCGGGGTAAAGTCCTCGGGAGCGCTCGGGAGCGCTTCATATTTAGTTCCGACGGAGCGCTGAACGCCGCCCCAGATAAGAGTAATTACGCATAAAACCGCAAGGAAGCCCACTATTGAACCGAGGGTTATACCAACGATTTTACCGATTTTTTTCAGTACCTTTTTCATTTTTTCACCGCCTGTGAAATTTTCTTTATTATATATCTTTTAGTTGAAGCAATCAAGCACTTCTTTGCCCTCTTTTACGAAGGCGATAAATTCGTCAATTCCCGCGTGAACGGTATGGAAGCCCTGAGTGTAGACCTCTTTATTCTTCGCGAGCACCCATTTTCCCTCGGGGAGGTAGACCGTCTTTTCGGTTTCGCCCCTGTTTACTATCGGGGCAAAAATTATATCGTCGCCGAACATATACTGTGTGCCGAGGGCGTAGCAGTTTTCATCGTCGGGATATTCAAAGAACATCGGGCGCATAATCGGCCAGCCTTTTTCCGACGCGGTTTCCATCTGCTTTTCAATATAGGGGCGCAGCCTTTCGCGCAAAAGAACGAGGTCCTTCAATATTTTATGATTGCGCTCGCCGAAGCTCCAGATTTCGTTGGGGTCGCCCGTGGGCTCCTTAACGTCGCGCTTCTTTTCGCCGTGGCGGTTTCTGTTGCCGTGAACGCGCATTACGGGGGAGAATACGCCGTACTGGAACCAGCGGACAATGAGCTCCCTGAACTCCTCGCTTTGGGTATCGCCGCCCCAGAAGCCGCCTATATCGGTGTTCCACCACGGGATACCGCACATT
>CAJOER010000134.1:1490-4475 GCA_905233805.1 uncultured Eubacterium sp.
GCGCCGAATTTCTGCGAGCCGAGGTAGGCGGCGCGGATAAGCGTTACGGGGGTTTCGCCCATAGCGGTAAATCCGTCATACGCCGTTTTTGCGTAGTAATACGGGTAGATAAGCCCGACCTCGTCGCCCTTGCCGGCGTTCAGAAGAAGATTGCCGAAATGCTCAGGGTGAATTTCAGGCTCCGCCTCGTCAAACCAGAGTCCGTCGACGCCGTTTTCAAGATAATTTTCTTTCAGTTTTGAAAAAACGAACTCGCGCGTTTTCGGGTTAGTAACGTCAATTTCCGCCTGCGGACCGTAGAAGCTGAACACCCTGTCGGAGCCGCTTGCGGTGCGGATAAGCATATTGTTATCGCGCATATAATAATAGTTTTCCGAGTTTTCGTTTATAGTCGGCCAGACGGATACAACAAGGCGCGTACCCATTGAGTGAAGCTCGTCGGTCATCGCCTTTACGTCGTGCCAGTACTTCGGGTCGAACTTATAATCGCCCTGCTCCGTCCAGTGAAAATAGTCACAGATTATTACGGAAAGGGGCACGCCCTCTTCCTTGTAGCGCCTTGCAACCTCGAGCAAATCCTCCTGCGTTTCGTAGCGGAGGCGGCTCTGCCAGAAGCCGGTTGCCCAGTGGGGCATAACGGGGGCGTGGCCCGTTAAATCCGCAAGCGCCTCGCAGGTTTCCTTCGGGTTACCCGCTATTACAACATAGTCGATTTTTTTCGTTGCGCCTACGCTCCAGCGGGTACGGTTTTCCGAAAGCTCGGCGTTGCCGACGGCGGGATTATTCCATATAAAGCCGTAGCCGAGGGAGGAATAGACGTAGGGAACAGTCGTTTTTGCGTTTACGTGGCGCAAATCAAACGAGCATCCCTTTAAGTCGAATTTTCCACTCGCCTCCTGGCCGAGGCCGTAAAAACGCTCGCCCTCGTGGCTTTTAAAGGTGAGCCTTGCAGACCAGCGCGCGCCGTTTTTTTCATAGTGGCGGTAGCCGTCGTTAAAAGCAAGCTCGGGCTTTTCTTCGATTATAATTTCTCCGTCCTTATAAAAGGTGACCTTTCCGTTTTGTTCAAGCTGGATTTTAAGACGTCCCGCAGTCATAAAAATGCAGTAGCCCTTATCTTCAACGGAGCACTCCGCACTCTGCGGCATTAGGGTAAAGTTTTCGTCAAACGCCTTACAGTCGGGGAACGCCTCAAAACGGATTGCATTTTTATGTACGGGAGTAATTCTTACAAGCTCGCCGTTTCTTGAAAAGATTACGGAATTATCGGATATAACGGTGTTGTTCATAAAACTCTCCTGAATTATTCAAAGGGGTTTTCGGTGGGGTACGGAAGGGCTTTCGGCTGATTGTAGGAAACGTCGGCAATACCGAGGAAGCGGAACACTTCAAAGAGCGCCTTGCCGTAGTGGCCGAAAGCTACCGCGCCGTGGTGCGGGAAATGCTTTTCAATAAGCACGTGGCGGTAAAAACGTCCCATTTCGGGGATGGCGAAAACGCCTATTCCGCCGAAGGAGCCCGTCGGCACGTCGAGGATTTCGCCCTCGGCGATATAGCTTCTGAGCACGCCCTCGCTGTCGCACTGAAGGCGGTAGAAGGTGATTTCTCCCGCGGCGATGTCGCCCTCAAGGGTTCCTCTTGTGAAATCGGGTTCGCTTCCCTCGGGTTCAAGAAGACGGTGCTGAATAAGCTGATATTTTACGGCTCTGTCAGCGCACATTTTGCACGACGGGGTGTTGCCGCAGTGGAAAGCCATAAACGTATCCGTAAGTTTATAATCCGTCTTGCTCTTAATCTCCTTATCGTAAAGAGAAGCGGGGACGGAATTGTTTATATCAAGAAGGGTTACGGCGTCGGCTGAAATGCAAGCGCCGATATATTCCGAAAGCGCGCCGTAAATATCAACCTCGCAGGCAACGGGGATACCGCGGCTTGCAAGACGTGAATTTACGTAGCAGGGTTCAAAGCCGAACTGCTCGGGGAAGGCGGGCCAGCACTTGTCGGCAAATACGACGTATTCCCTCGCGCCCTTGTGTGCCTCAGCCCAGTCGAGAAGGGTGAGTTCAAACTGCGCCATACGGGGAAGGAGTTCGGGATACTGATTTCCTTTGACTCCGAGTTCGCTTGCCATATCTTCGCAGACGGCGGGGATACGCTCATCTTCCGCGTGCTCCTTATAGGATACAAGGAGGTCAAGCTCGCTGTTTTCTTCAATTTCTATACCGAGTTCGTAAAGTCCCTTAATCGGCGCGTTGCAGGCGAAGAAATCCTGCGGACGGGGTCCGAAGGTGATGATTTTAAGATTCTTCACGCCGATGACCGCCCTTGCGACGGGGATAAAATCGGCTATCATTTTTGCGATATCGTCGGCGGTTCCCACGGGATAGGAGGGAACGTACGCCTTAATCTTGCGCATGGCGAGATTATATGAGCAGTTGAGCATACCGCAGAATGCGTCGCCCCTTCCGTTAATCAAATCGCCGTCGCCCTCGGCTGCCGCTACGTACATAACGGGGCCGTCGAATTTTTCGGCAATAAGGGTTTCGGGCGTTTCGGGGCCGAAGTTGCCGAGGAATACAACGAGGGCGTTGCACTCTTCAAGAGTTACGTCCGTCAGGGCGTCGAGCATATCAAGCTCGTTTTCAACCGTTACGGGGCATTCGTAAATGTCTCCGCCGTATGCCTTAACTATCGCTTCGCGGCGCTTTATCGAAAGCTCAATCGGGAAGCAGTCGCGCGATACGGCAATAATTCCGAGTTTTAAATCAGGTATGTTTTTCATCACTTTTCCTCCTTGTAAAAATCCTTTAACGCAGGATAGAGTTTTCTGAATTTTTCGTATTTTCTTTCATATAAAACGGTCATTTCCGCGTCGGGGACGACCGTATATTCCGTTTTTATTTTCGGCTCTGCTTTTGATACGAGCAGGGCGCCGCCGTAGGCGGGACCTTCGTTGTTGATTACCGAAAGCCGCGCTCCGAGAAT
>CAJOER010000135.1 GCA_905233805.1 uncultured Eubacterium sp.
GAAGAACTTGTTTCTCAGGCGCTCAGAAAACTTGCCGCTAATTTATAATTTGAATAATAATTTTATTTGGTGAAAACATATGATTGAAAACGAAATGGATTTTGAGAGCAGGCTTGCCGCTCCCGAATACACAAGCGAAGATAACGAAATTGAAAATTCGCTGAGACCTAAGCAGCTTGCCGATTACGTCGGGCAGGAAAAGGCAAAGGAAAACCTGAGCGTTTATATTCAGGCGGCAAAACTCAGAAACGAGCCGCTTGACCACGTTCTTCTTTACGGTCCTCCCGGTCTCGGTAAGACTACTCTTGCTGGTATCGTTGCGAACGAGATGGGCGTTAATATCCGTATTACGTCCGGACCTGCGATTGAAAAGCAGGGCGACCTTGTAGCAATTCTCTCTAATCTTGAAAACGGCGACGTGCTCTTTATCGATGAGATTCACCGCCTTAACAGAACGGTTGAGGAAATTCTCTATCCCGCTATGGAGGACGGCAAGATTGATATTATTATCGGCAAGGGACCGTCGGCGAGAAGCTATCAGCTCAGCCTTCCTAAGTTTACGCTTATAGGTGCAACCACGAGAGCGGGCCAGATTTCCGCTCCTCTGCGTGACCGTTTCGGCGTAATTTTAAGGCTTGAAATGTATAAAAACGAGGAGCTTGCTCAGATTGTCAAGCGTTCCTCGGGCATTCTCAATATACCGCTTGACGACGAGGGCGCGCTTCAGATTGCGAGCCGTTCACGCGGTACGCCGAGAATTGCGAACAGACTTCTCAAGCGTTCAAGGGACTTCGCCGAGGTCAAGTACGACGGCGTTATTACAAAAGAGGCGGCAACCGAAGCGCTCGCTTCAATGGAAATCGACGAGCTCGGCCTTGACTCTATTGACAGACGCCTGCTCACGACAATGATTAAAAACTATAACGGCGGCCCCGTAGGACTTGAAACTATCTCAGCCGCTATCGGTGAGGAGAGCGTAACGATTGAGGACGTATACGAGCCTTATCTTATGCAGATAGGCTTCCTTGCGAGAACTCAGAGAGGAAGGCAGGTTACCCCCGCCGGATATAAGCATTTAGGCATAGAGTTTAACGGCGGTAATTCATCCGAGCAGTTAAAACTTGATTTATAATTATTCTGAAAGGAAATTAATATGGGCAGATTATTCGGAACAGACGGCGTAAGAGGAATTGCAAACGAAGATTTAACTAACGAGCTTGCTATGAAAATCGGCGCCGCTGCCGCTACTGTATTATTAAGAGAAGCAAAAAGCGCAAAACCCACCGTTCTTATCGGTAAGGATACAAGAGCCTCGGGCGATATGCTTGAAGCTGCGCTCACAGCCGGACTTTGTTCCGTCGGCTGCAACGTGCTTTCAATAGGAATCGTTCCGACCCCCGCGGTTGCATATCTTGTCAACAAGTACGAGTGCGAGGCGGGCATAATGATTTCCGCTTCTCATAACCCGTGCGAATATAACGGAATTAAGATATTCCAGAAAACGGGATATAAACTCGACGACGCTATTGAAGAAGAAATCGAGGCAATTATTCTTACTCTATTCAAAAACCGCGGTTAAAGATTATATTGAGCATGTTGTTAATACTACCGATACGCGTTTTGACGGACTTACTGTCGCTATTGACTGCGCTAACGGCTCTGCGTCCGTTTGCGCTAAGGAAATATTTACTGCCCTCGGCGCAAAGTGTATTATGCTCAGCGATACACCCGACGGCGTAAACATCAATAAAAACTGCGGTTCAACCCATCCCGAAGAGCTTATGCGATTTGTTAAGACGGCGAGCCTTGACCTCGGTCTTGCTTTTGACGGCGACGCCGACAGAATGCTTGCGGTTGACGAAAACGGCGAGCTTGTTGACGGCGATAAGGTTATCGCTATCTGCTCCAAGCGTATGAAGGCCGAGGGCAGACTTAAGAAGAATACCGCCGTTGTTACCGTTATGAGTAATATGGGCTTCTTCAAGTTCTGCGACGAAGAGGGAATTAAATGCGAAAGAACTGCTGTCGGCGACAGGTATGTTCTTGAAAAGATGCTTAAAGAAGATTTCAATATCGGCGGCGAGCAGTCGGGACACGTTATTTTCCTCGACTATGCTACGACCGGTGACGGCGAACTCACGGGCGTTCAGCTTATTGAAACCGTAGTAAAAAGCGGAAAGAAGCTTTCCGAACTCGCCTCAATTATGACAGTATATCCTCAGGTTCTCATTAACGTTCAGGTTTCACCCGAGGGTAAGAAGAAATATAATAACGACGAATATATTATTGCCGCAACCCAGAAGGCTGAAATGGAACTTATGGGTGACGGACGTGTTCTCGTCCGTGTAAGCGGAACCGAGCCTCTCGTAAGAGTTATGCTCGAAGGTAAGGATATTGACCATATTCAGAAACTCGGCGAAGACATCGCCGCAGTTGTAAAGGAAAGATTATCGTAATGCGTGTTGCTGACGAATGGAGGGACTACGAGCTTCAAAAACTCGAGCGCTGGACGAGAGAGATATTAATCCGTCCCAACCCTCAGGTTATCTGGAAAAGTGAAAAGGAACACCGTATGTGGGCGCAGCCTTCCGCAAAGTACTTCCGTTCAAGAACGGGCGGAGGACAGTGGAAGATGTACCGACGTATGCCCGCTTCGTGGCAGGTCAGATATAAGGATTTAATCTTCAATATCAAGACTATGGGCTTTAAACATACAGGTCTTTTTCCCGAGCAGGCAGTTAACTGGGACTTGGTGCGCGAACTTATTAAAAAGAGCGGCAAGGAGCAGGTTAAAGTGCTCAACCTCTTTGCATATACCGGCGCCGCAACCGTTGCGTGTCTTAAAGAGGGCGCTGCCGTTGTTCACGTTGACGCGTCGAAGGGTATGACCGCCTGGGCTAAGGAAAATGCCGAGGCGAGCGGAGTATCCGACGGCGACGTGCGCTGGATAGTCGACGACTGTATAAAGTTCGTTCAGCGCGAAATAAGG
Source organism: uncultured Eubacterium sp. (assembly GCA_905233805.1). Lineage (GTDB taxonomy): Bacteria > Bacillota > Clostridia > Oscillospirales > Acutalibacteraceae > Eubacterium_R. Next base: position 2,990 of record CAJOER010000135.1, read on the forward strand.
CGCGAAAACAAATACGATATAGAGACAGCCTTTTCGATTTTATGAAGACTGTTGAAAAGGTCCTTTCCGACGAGCCCGTTGCAGTAATTCTCAATTCATATACTACCGGGCTTTCCGCTTCGGTTATGAAATACATACTTGACGAAACAGTAACTAAAAAACGCAAGGGAAGTACGTCGGCTGACGAAATAGGGCTTCCCGTTACCGCAAGCGGCGGAGTTCTGCCCTGCGGCGCTACGGCCGTATGGACGGCTGATTAAATATGAGCATTATTGAATTTCAGGACGTTACCTTTTCATATTTCATTGACGAGGAAGACGGCAGTACGAGGGAAAAGCCCGTACTGAAAAACTTTGATTTAAAAATTGAAGAAGGCTCTTTCGTTGCAATCCTCGGTCATAACGGCTCGGGTAAGTCAACAATCGCTAAGCTGACTAACGGAATACTCTTCCCGAATAAGGGCAAGGTTATCTCCTGCGGAATTGAAACGAAAGAGGACGAGAGCATATACGACATAAGGCGTAATGTCGGTATGGTTTTTCAGAATCCCGACAATCAGATTGTATCCTCAATAGTTGAGGAGGACGTCGCGTTCGGCGTTGAAAACTTAGGCCTTTCTCCCGAGGAGTGCAGAAAACGCGTTGATTCTGCGCTTAAAACCGTGGGAATGTATGAGTTTAAGAATAACGCTCCGAATAAGCTTTCCGGCGGTCAGAAGCAGCGCGTTGCCGTTGCCGGAATTATCGCCATGAAGCCTAAGTGTATTGTTCTTGACGAGCCTACCGCTATGCTCGACCCGAGCGGCAGACGCGAAGTTATGGATACAATTCTTAAACTTAACCGCGAAGAGGGAATTACGATAGTTCTCATAACTCACAATATGGACGAGGCAGTACAGGCGGACCGTGTTGTTATTATTGACAAGGGCAGGGTTATGCTCGACGGCGCACCCGCCGACGTATTTTCAAAGGTTGACGAGGTTCGCGCCCTTCAGCTTGACGTACCGCAGTCAACCATGCTGATTGACAAACTTAAATTAAAAACAGACGAAACAGTTTTAAACGCCGCGCAGTGCGCCGACGTTATATATAAGGAATTACAGTAAAATGCCGATACTTGCAGCTCAAAACTTAACATTTTGTTATTCGGTCGGTACTCCGTTTGAGTGCACGGCTGTAAAAGATATTTGTTTTGAAGCTGAAAAAGGCGAGATAATCGGAATTATCGGCCATACGGGTTCGGGTAAATCAACTCTTATCCAGCATTTTAACGGGCTTATCGAACCTACGGGCGGAAAAATGTTCGTTCTCGATAAGGATATCTGGGAAAAGGAAAGCAGAAAGCAGATAAGAAACGTCCGCTTTGCGGTAGGGCTTTGCTTCCAGTATCCCGAGTATCAGATTTTTGAGGAAACCGTGTTTGACGAAATTGCTTACGGCCCGAGGCAGATGGGGCTTGACGAAGAGGAAATTAAAAAACGCGTATATGACAGTATGGAATATCTTGAAATTGACCGCGAAATTGAAACCTCTTCACCCTTTGATATTTCAGGCGGGCAGAAAAGGCGCGTTGCAATCGCCTCGATTATCGCTATGCGACCGCAGGTTCTCATTCTTGACGAACCCTGCGCAGGCCTTGACCCTAAGGGAAGGGACCGTATTCTCGGCATGATAAAAGCCTATCAGCAAAACGAAGGGAATACCGTTATTTTTGTATCTCACTCTATGGAGGATATAGCAAAACTTGCCGACCGTGTACTCGTGCTGAATAAAGGCAGGGTGGCTATGTGCGGAACGGTTAACGAGGTTTATTCGCACGGCGAGGAACTTAAAGCCATGGGGCTTAACGTTCCCGAAATTACCGACGTGTTCCTTAAACTTAAAAATATGGGCGTGCCCTGCAAAACCGATATTTATACTGTTGACGCAGCTGCTGAGGAATTCAGCCGCCTTAAATCGTTAAAGGAGGTGCAGTAATGCTCTCCGGCGTAACTATAGGACAGTACTATCCCGGCAATTCGGTTATACATAAACTCGACGCAAGAATTAAGATTATATTAACGCTCACTCTTATGGTCTGCGTGTTCCTGTGCAAGAGCTTTATTGCCCTGGGCGTATGTATGTTATTCACGCTGTCCATCCTTTTGATTTCAAAACTCAATATCAAGGTAGTGTTAAAAGGCGTAAAGCCCATAATATTCATTATTCTGATAACCTCTTTTCTCAATCTCTTTTACGGCACGGGCGAGCCGCTCGTCAGCTTCTGGGTGTTCAGGATAACAAGGGCGGGAATATATAATGCGGTATTTATGTCATTCCGCGTTTTAATGCTCGTTATTATCGGATTAATGCTTACATATACAACTACGCCTACGCGCCTTACGGACGCTATTGAGGCGCTGTTAAAACCGCTTCACAGGATGTTTAAACTCGACGTTCACTCATTTGCCATGACTATGACTATTGCGCTGAGGTTCATCCCGACTCTTGTTGAAGAAGTTGATAAAATTATGTCTGCGCAGAAATCGCGCGGAGCAGATATGGAAAGCGGGGGAATAGTAAAACGCGTTAAGGCAATCGTTCCCGTAATAATTCCGCTTTTTGTATCTTCGTTCAGAAGAGCAAGCGAGCTTGCCTACGCTATGGACTGCCGCTGCTACCGCGGCGGTGAAGGAAGAACCAAGATGAACGCCATGCATATGCAGAAAAGGGATTATTATGCCCTTGTCATATGCGCCGTTTATGTGGCGGGAATTATCCTGCTTAAAATCTATTTAAAGGCCGATATATGAAAAGACTTCTTTTTACAATTAAATATGACGGAACGGCTTATCACGGCTGGCAGGTGCAGGAAAACGCGCTCATGAAAAAGTGTTTTCTTCGCGGCTTGACGTAAAAGGCTGTTCGAGAACTGACAGCGGCGTTCACGCCGGGGAGTACTGCGTGTCGCTTGATACCGATATGAATATCGAGCCTGAAAACGCCGTGCTTGCTCTGAATACCTATCTTCCCGAAGATATTGCTGTTATCGGATGTAAAGAGGTTCCTACGGATTTTCACCCGAGGTACAACTGCAAGTCAAAAAGATATACATATAAAATCTACAACGGGAAAATCAGAAACCCGTTTTTGAGAAACTACGCTTATCATTACAGATGGAAAATTGACGAGGAGTATCTTAACCGTGAGGCGCAGGCGTTCCTCGGTACTCACGACTTTTCGGGTTTTTGCAGTATTAAAAGCGACGTTGAGGATACCGTGCGCACCATAAACGACGTTAAGGTTTACCGTGAAGGCGATACAGTCTTTTTTGAAGTGGAGGGCGACGGCTTTCTCTACAATATGGTTCGCATTATGGTCGGTACTCTTCTGTTTATAAATGAAGGGAAAATCAAAGAGGGCGAACTCGCCTCGGTTATCGATTCCAAAGACAGAAAAAGAGCAGGGAAAACAGCCCCGCCTCAGGGACTGTATCTCAGTAAAGTAAACTATTAATTTGAGGAAAATCAATGGCATCTAACCAAAGAGAAAACGAAAGAAAAACTAAAAAACTGAAAAAAGAAGCCAGACTTCAGAGAATTATCTGGGGTATAATTATCTTTATTACGATTATTCTTATTGCAATGAAAGTTGTTGAAGCCGATTTCAATTCGATTAAAGATAAGTATATCGACGAAAACGGTAAGATTAACGTTACGGCGGATATCGAAAGCGGTGTTTATCCATATCAGCTTGACTCCTCCGGAGGCGTAAAACTGTATTATCAGAGCGATAAACTCAACGTTCTTACAAGTTCTTCGTGTACGGTAATCAATCCCAAGGATACAACAAACCTCAACAGCTTTGTTCACGGCTATGCAAATCCTGTTGTTAAAACGGCGGGAAACTACTTTGTAACCTTTGACCAGGGCTCGACTAAAATGAGGCTTGACAACCTTAAAAAATGCGAGTTTGATATGACAACGGAGTATCCAATCCTCTGCGCAAATGTGTCCAAAACGGGTAATTTTATTTACGCCACCACTGCAAAGGACAATAAGGCAACTCTTTACGTCGTCAATAAATCGCATAAAACGCTTCTGAAACATGAATTCAACGACGGCTACATAGTTTCCGTTGCCGTTGACCCTACAGGAAAGCGGTGCGCATTTGCCGCAATAAATTCCAAAAACGCCAAGTTTATAACTACCGTTTATACTATCAATATCGGCGACGAGGGCGAAAGGGCGTCCTTTGAATTTGAGGGAACGAACGTCCTTGACTTGCATTACTGCGATAACGGACTTTACTTCGTCGGCGATAACGGATTATATACCGTTACTTCACAGAAAAAACTGCACGAGGTGCTTAAATCCGGCACGGCAAATACGGTTTGCTTCGGCTATACGAGGGATGACGAGCTTCTTTACGTATATTCGGATTATTCCTCGGCTAATGAAAATCATTTAATCAACGTTTCTCCTTCGGGAAGAAAACGTAAAAAGATAGAGCTGTCAAAGAAACCCAAGGCCGTTACCTCGGTTTCCAATGAGATTTGCCTGCTCTTTACAAATGAAATCAAAATCTATTCGCTGACAAGCGGAGAAGAGAAAGATAGTTTTAAATGTGACGACGGCGTAAGCAGCGCATATAAACTTTCGTCAAGGGTCTTTATCATTAAAGGCCAGCAGCTTGACGTAATAGATTAATCCGGAGGCATTATGACAATATTCAATTATACGGTTAATTATTTTGACGTCGGTATTGCGGCGCTGATTCTGCTGACTGCAATAGTGGGGTGGAAGCGCGGAATTGCAATAAGCGTAACGAACTTTATAAGATGTTCTTTCGGCTTTTTCCTGTGCTTTTATCTCAGCTCCAATTTTTCGCAGATTGTGTATGAAAACTATGTTCGCCAGAGATGTCTTGACCAAATCAATGAGAAAATAGTCGTTTCAAACAATATTGACGAAACCATTAATAATCTCAACAGTTTTGTAAACGGCTTACCTGAATTTATATCGAATTCTCTGAACATAAAGAATATAGATATTTCATCAACGGCTCTTTCCGAGTCAATTCTCGATAATATATTCGAGCCGCTGATTATGGTACTTATTAAGATTGTAATCTTTATTGCCGCATTTATTCTTTTCTTCGGCGCAACGGGAATTATCCTCGCCGTCATAAGACACCATATCAGGAAGAAAGAAGAAAAGAGGGGCGGGCTTTCACCGCTCAGAACTGCCGACAAGGCATTCGGAATGCTTTTCGGCGTGATAAAATCGTTTATTATCATACTTGCGCTGACTTCGATTATTATGTACTTTGCAAATATGGACGAAGCGGCGATTAACGACACAGGCTTTTTCAAAGAAGCTCAGAACAGCGTATTGCTGAAATACATAACGGAAATAAACCCATTTAACGCAATAACGGAGGGATTAATATGAACGAAGAAGTAAAAAAGACCGAAGAAAAAAAGCCGGAAGACGCGCTGTTTTATAACTGGAACACAATTCCCAACTGGCTGTTTCTTAATTGCGGCAATCGTTATGGTAGTTGCCGCGCTTACCGATTTATTCGACGGTAAAATTGCGAGAAAGTTCAATCAGGTATCAAATCTCGGAAAAATCCTTGACCCGATTGCCGATAAGCTTTCCCAGATGGCTATCGTAATTATTCTTATTTATAAGTTCTGGGATATTAAATACTTCAGAGTCCTTCTGTTTATGTTTATTGCCAAGGAGCTGCTTATGCTCATAGGCGGCGGACTCCTTCTTTCAAAAGGACTCAGACCCTCACCCGCCGAAATGGTCGGCAAGGTTGCGACGACGGTATTCTACGTATTTATGATTATGATTATCGCTTTCGGCGGAGAAAACGCTGCTATTAAAAACATTCTCCCCGAGCCTGTAATGATAGGTATGGTAGTCATTTCTCTTATTCTTACCTTTGCCGCGATGTTCAGTTACGTTCCCGGCTTTATTAAACAGCTTAAAGAGAAAAAGAAGTTTCTTGACAGAGACGAATAATTTAAGGAGAAACCTGTAATTAATGAAACATCAGATGTGTTCACGCTGCGGTAAAAGACCTGCGGTAGTGTTTATTCAGAAAATGGAAGGCGACGAGGTTAAGCCCGAAGGACTTTGTATACCCTGTGCAAGGGAACTCAACGTCGGTCCTATTAACCAGATGATTGAGAAGCTCGGTATCAGCGAAGAGGAAATAGAAGCTGCAAGCGAGCAGATGGCTCAGTTTATGGAAAATATGGAAGACTTCAATTTCGGCGACCTCGGCGAGATGTTCAATCCCGATAATGCCGACGGAGCGCAGACTATGCCTTTCGCGTAACTTTTCGGCGGCGAAGGAGAAGTTTCCGGCGCCGATACAAAGGACGGTTCCAAGAAGAAGGGAAGAAAGCGCGGCAAGAAGTCGCAGGAGGATAACCGTAAGTTTTTGAATAACTACTGCAATAATCTTACCGA
>CAJOER010000136.1 GCA_905233805.1 uncultured Eubacterium sp.
AAATCGAAAAAATGCTTGCAACTACGCTGAGTTTACTTTCTTCCCTGTTTTCGTTTTCCTTTGCGCTACAGCCCGCAAACACGGTTATAATCAAAGCTGCCGCAAGAATAACGCTTAAAATCTTTTTCATTTTTCTGTCCGCCTTTTTTATTGTTATTAGATATGATAGCACTAAAAAATAAGTTGTCAATCTTATTTTAATATGTTCAATTTTTCATATAAAAAAGTGTTCCCCGAAAACGGAGAACACTTTGATTTTTTTACTTTTATTCGGTTTCCTCATTTGCGCGGATTTCGGCAAGCTGTTCATGAACGGTAACGAGCTTTTTCTTCGAAAGGTCGTAACCGAGGAAAAGAACGAGCGCCATAATTGCAAGCATAATCGCGGGAATAAGAGTTGAAATATCGTAGAGCTTTGAAAGCACGTCCTGAGAAAGCATTTCGCCCCTCTGGGTTGCCTGGCCGTCGTAGTGAATTACCGCAAGCAGTGCGTTAAGTCCTACGCCTGCAAGAGTCTGGCCGAGTTTTCTCGTGAAGGAGAAGAACGCATATGCCATCCCCTCTTCCCTCTTGCCCGTTCTGACTTCGTGGTAGTCGATAACGTCCATAACGAGCGCCCATACTTCAAGTACGAGGAAGGTCTGGCCGAGGCCCGAGAAGAACGTGAGACCGAGGAAGATATACGGATTTTCGGCAAGCGCTGTTCCTCTGAATAAGAACAGGATTACGCACGCAACGGTTGCAAACGCCATACCGAAGGCGCAAAGCTCTTTCTTGCCGAACTTTTTAATCAGCTTATTCATAATCGGAATAAAGATTGCCATGGGGCCATAGGTACAGATAGTTACCATAGCGTAGAGCCCCGGTTTTCCGTAATAGTCCGTAAAGAGATATGTATATGTTGACTGATAATAGAACTGGAACGCAATAAGAAGCATTGAAGCGATGCAGAGCATTACGAAAGCTCTGTTTTTCATAAGCGCTTTAAGAGTTGCGATTGCGTTATAGTTTTCGTCCTTCTTTTTCTTCTGCGGAGCAATACGCTCTTTGGTGAGTTTATAGTGAAGGAAGTAAACGAGAACCGATACAACCGAGAGAATAAGCACGCACCAGAAAAGCTTCGTTTCGTTAAGAACCTGAATATCCTTACCGTTGGGGTACTTACCTACAACCGTGTAAACTATCATCGGAAGTACAATTGTTCCGGGGAGTCCGCCGACGCCTGCGCCGATTGAACGCCACATTGAAAGCGAGGAGCGCTCAAGCTCATCATCCGTAATAACGGAAGCAAACCGTACATAATATAAGTAATATACGCGTAAGCAAGATACTTAGCCTCGCTGAGTCCCGGAATTTTAAGGAACATCAGTGCCGCCGAAATTGCAAGCGGTATTGAAAAGCCTAAAATCCACGGTCTGAACTGCCCCGACGGTCTCGGCTTTCTCGACTGAATAAACGCGCCCCAGAGCGGGTCGTTAATAGCGTCCCATACCCTCGCTACGAGAATAAGAATTGCAATTTTTGCAGGGCTTATTCCGAGAGCGTCGGTATAAAACTTATTCTGGAAAGCACCGATAAGCGAAAAGGTCAGAAGTCCGCCTGCGTCACCGAGGGCATAGCCTATCTTATCTTTCAGCTTGATGCCGTGAGTTAAGATTTTTTCTTCCATATTCATACCTCCGTAGGTTTAATATATTTCAGCTTCAAGTTGAAGCATATTTGCAAGTGATTTGAGTTCTTCTTCAATATCGCCCATGGCAACGGCAAAATGCGGCTCCCAGCCCGCTTTCACCGAGTTATTCACTATGTCAAAGGACGGGTTTTCGGTTTTAACCACTATTGATGTTCCGAAGAACTGCTGCGGTTTGTCGAGTGCCTCGCCTTTCGCAATAAAGAAGCGGAAAGAGCCGTCGGGCTTTTTGCCTACTCTGAAAATAGTTACCTCTTTTTCCGCCTTGCAGCCGAATTCAAGAGTCGGGCCGATTTTGCGGTTACAGTGAACACCCGCGCACGCGCCTGTATCCTCCCTTGCAAGAGAGCACGGCGCCATACCGCAGTGCCAGAAAGTAATCGTGTTTTCCTTTTCGTCAAGCGAAACGGGGTCGCCGAAAAACGCGGGCTTACCCGTCAGCTGAGCGCCTATATACATAGTCAGCGCGCCGAAGGTATCCGCCTCGCATGCAGAGGCAACGCCCAAATCGTTAAGTATTCCGAGTACTGAGCACACGGGCGTTCCGAAAGCCGTGAAGAAATCCGGCCAGCAGCGTGAGGAAAGCGCGCCGATATTGTTTTCCTTAACGAATTCGCCGTATGCTTTATAGAGCCTTGCAAAATCAAGAACGTTATTTTCGTCAATCTTTTCAAGAGCGTTGATTCTCGTCTTTGCGTCGGCAAGATATTCTTTTATATCGTCGTTTGAATAGCTCTTCGCCTTATCAATAAACTCATCTATTCCGGCGCAAACAAGATTTGTTCCGAAGGCGTTCATCAGCTCCATATCAAGCGCCCTTCCGAAGCCGAAGCCCTGCGGGGGGTCGCCTATCTGTGCGATATTAAGCGAATTCAGCGCCTTTTTCGCCTTTGCAGCCGCGATAACGGCCTTGACCTTTTTCTTAACGTTCTCCTCGTCAGCCGAGCCGAAAACATATTCAAAAGGCCTGCCGAAGGAATTAAGCACATTGCCCGCGGAATATGCGCCCGTAAGTGAGTTAAGCCTGAGCCTCGTTCCGTCAATTACAGGCTCGCGCAGCGTCCACAAAAGAACGGGAGCGTCAAGCTTATTCAATACCTCGGTCATATACGCGCCGTTTGCGAAGGTAACGTTCTGCACGATAACAAAATCGGGCGTCTTATCCTGAATAAAGGCGTCCAGTTTATCGATGCCGAGCAGCATTTCGTCGGGTGCCGATACGCTTTCGTCTGAACTTTTCAGAAGAGAAAGCGATTTTTCGAATTCCGTTTGCGCACTTTCAAGATGAAAGGTCGGCACACCTATAGGTAAATACAAATATTCAAAACTCATCGTTTATCCTCAATACTTTATTTCTTTATTTTCACCGATTAAGCCTGCGAACGCTCCTTGTTTAATAAGAGGTTCTCTGTCCTTATGCGCGATAACCCACTTGTTTTTTTGCAAAAGGAGTTCGCTTTCTCTGTCGGCATTTTTCTCTTTACTGTCAAGGGGCGTATTAGTACCCCTAGGAAGAATTACAACATCCTTAAAACCGCCGTCGTCAACTCTGCAGGGTGAGAGATGAAGCGTAGTCTGATACATTTCAAGCGCCGTGCCTTTCGGTACGAAAAAGACCTTTTCACCCCCGACGAAGAAGCGGTTATCCTCAATCTGCCATATGTGGCCGAGGACCAGAACGAAGTCGGTAACAGCGACATTTATCTCGCTGCCCTTGTGATATTCAAAGCCGTTATAAGTAGTATTCCTTCCATTGCAGTAACCCGCCTGAGCAGGCATACCGCCGTAAAAAACCTGTTCAATTTCCCTGAAAACCGCTGTGTTTTCCATAGCCTCAATACTTGGGTAGTACACATTTCCGTTTTCGGGAATATCGGTATCGCTTTCCATATACGAAATAAGTTCTGTAAAGTTATATCCCTTTACAATCCTCCCGTAAGATCTGAACTCTTCGTCAAACACGGAATACACTTTAACACTGTTAACTTCGTTGAGGCGGTTAAGCATCATAATCCCCTCTTACGATTTTATAGGTTGCACGCCAGTCCTCTTTTCCGATACCGAGTTCCATACCCTTATCATAAACGGACTTTGCGTTTTCCATACCGGGCATCGGGAATTCAGCCTCGGCGGAAAGACGCTGGCAGATACCTAAATCCTTATGCTCGTTTTCAAGCGAAAAAGCGGTTGTCCAGTTTTCGTCCTGCAAATTCTTCCACTGGCCGTCGAGGTAGAAATTCTGACCTCCGCCGTAGGAGATAGCAGTCGCGTAATCCTCGATTGAAATACCCATTTTCTGCGCAAGGGCGATAGTTTCGTTGACGCCGTTCTGAATTTCCGCAACAAGAGTATTGTGGCAGATTTTCATAACGAGTCCCTTACCGTTTTCGCCCATACGGAT
>CAJOER010000137.1 GCA_905233805.1 uncultured Eubacterium sp.
GATAAGCTTTTTCATAAGGGCAATTGTTCTAAGAACGAAAGCATAACGGTTACTAACTACGATGTTGAACCTGTTGTATACACGGTTGATGATATTTGCGGTGAAGACTTCGGAAAGGCAAAGCTCAAAGCGGACGCTCTTACTCCGTATGCAATAGAAAATACTCAGGTAGTAGGCGAGTGGCATATTAAACAGTCGCCCTCTACTACGGCAGCAATCTCTAACTCTAACGCTAATGTTACGACTGCTTACAATTTGACTGAAAACGGTGAATATCAGTTTACATGGAATGTTTACAGAATCGTTCCGGGTATCACCGGCGAAGACGGTTATTCTGACGGCGGTATCTGCCATAAGACATCTGATGTAGTAATCGTTAACAACTCTACAGTTTCGGCTGATGCTGATACGAGATTTGATAAAGAAATCAGAGTTTGCGGCAGCACGTTTGAAATGCTTGCTAACACCGACCAGCACGGCGGTCAGGGTACATGGACGTTAACTGACGGAACTTCGGCAGAACACTATATTTCAACCGCTGACAGCCACAATGCTTCGGCTACGGTTAAGAATATTCCTGCTGCCGGCAGCGTATCTTTGAGATGGACTGTTACTAACGGCAGTTGCACCGCTTCCGACGACATAACCCTTTACAACGAAAAACTCGTTGCTTCGGTTACTGTTCCTGAGGCAGTTTGCAACAGCGAAGTTACGCTTACGACAGTGAAGGCGGAGGAAACCGAGGCGGAGTATTCGTTTGTTCCCGTTCAGACTGCTCAGCAGGCGGAAGTCAGCAAGTATAAGGATTATATTGCCGACTTTGAAATCGGATTTGACAGCGCGTTACCCGAAGGCGCAGTTACGCTTAAATATGCCTGTGACGGACTTAATGACGGCGCATGGCAGACTTACGATGTTCCTGCCGTTCAGCAGGGACAAAGTATCGGCATACTTAAACTTATTGCTCAGTCGACTCAAAGAGAATCGGATTTTACGTATTATGACGTTGTAAACCTGATTAAAGGATTTAAAATTAACGCACTGGGAAAAGCTTCTGCGTGCATAAACGTAAAAATGACGGTTTCGTTTAATCTTTACGAAAACGAACAGTCAAACCAGCCGATTCTTCTTAAAGACGTTGATTATACGTTTGCCGCGGAAGCAGCTGTGCCGACCGCTACGGTTTCAGGCGTAAAGGCGGACGGACTTGTAACGGCGTATTCGTTTGCTCCGAACCAGACCGCGCAGAAAGCGTCTGTCAGCAAATTCAGAAACTATATTGCCGAATTTGAAGTAAGCTTTAACCATGAGATAAATGAAGGCGAGCTTCAGCTTGCGTATTCATACCCCGATTATAACGGAGGAAAATGGAACAAGTTCGACGTTGTTTATTACGATACGACAAGTAAAATCCGTCTTCTTGAAAAGGTCAGGGCTTCGGGCTTTACCTATTATGACGTTGTAAATCTTATTAAACAGTTTAAAGTCGGCGCAACGGGAATGGACGTTCCCTATGACGTCAAAATGACGGTTGCGTTCAATCTGTACGAAAACGCAAACTCAACGAATCCGATTACTGTTGCGAAGAAAGAATATACCTTCGTTGACGACGGCGTTACCGAAATAACGCTCGACGTCAGAAGCGGGGAGGATATTTCCGCCAAGTTCAATGCTGCAACGAGAAACGCAAAGGACGACAGGTCGGGAAGAATATACAAGATAACGGTTCCCGCCGGCAGTTATAAAGCGAGCGACCAGCTTAAACTGTGGTCGAACACCCATCTTTATATGAACGGCGCGACCATTAAGCATACGAGTACGGGCTCAAATATGATTCGTTTCGGAAATGAAAGCGACTTGAAAGCTAATCCCATAAAAGGTTATAACGGCTTTTCAAACATCCGTATTGAGGGAGGAACCTTCGACGGCGGCGGTTTGAAAAAAACCATAATGCAGATAGGACATTCAAAAAATATAGTTTTTAAAAATACAACTTTCTGCAACGTTAAAGACGTTCATATGCTGGAAATTGCCGGTTGCTCTGACGTCAGCATTACAAACTGTACGTTTAAAGAATTTTCAGGTTCATGGTCCTCAAACACGAACTTTGAGGCGGTACAGTTTGAGATAGTTACAACAAGAGGAAACCATTTCAGCGGATATGAAAATAACAATGACGAAACGCCCTGTAAAAACATAACTGTCAGGGACTGTACATTTAAGAATCTTCAGAGAGGTATCGGTTCTCATACGGGTATTATAAATTCATATTTCGACAATATGATAATTGAAAATAATACCTTTGAAAACGTTACCGGATTTGCGGTTATCGCAACTAATTACACGAATTCGCGTATTAACGGAAACGTTATGAAAAACTGCGGAAGCGGTATCGCGTTTAACTCTTATATCAAATCAAACGCGAACTTCTATCCGTCGAATACGCACAGCAATTCGCGTACTGCTTATTATAAGGAAAACACTCAGATTTGTAACAACACAATTAACGTTACAACCGGATACAAAGCGTCGTACAGCAACGTATCCTTCGGTATTCAGCTTTCGGGAATCAAGCTCAGCGCAAAGTCAAACGGAATTCCCGCCGGTGACTACCGCTGTGCAGGTATAACGATTAAGAAGAATACCGTTAATCTTAACTGTACGGGCTACGGAATCTGGCTTATCGGTTCCGTTGAAAACACGCTTGAAGAAAATACCGTTAACTGCACCCTTTCAAAGAAGGGCAGCGGCGGCGGAACGGGCGACGGAATCCGCCTTGAATCAAGCATTAAAAACAAGATTAACAAGACGATTCTTCAACCTCAAACACAGTAAGCAACTGCGTTGTAAGCAAGGTTAAGAAAGACGGTATCCACCTTGAAAAATCAAAGTCAAACAAGCTTACGGGTAATAAGATTACTTCGGCAGGCCGTGACGCGGTTCATTCGGAAGGCTCTGCATCTCTTAAAATCAGTTCAAATACGTTTGATAAAGCAAAGAGAAACGGCGTTTCAATTTCAGCCGGCAATAGCAGTAAGATTGAAAGCAATACGATTACTTCCTGCAAGCAAAACGGAATTCATCTTGAAAAATCCGCATCGGTTACCTGTAACAAGAATAAGATTACAAGCGCGGGTAAGAACGGTATTGCGCTTTACGGTTCAACAAAACTTATCCTTACCAATAACACTGTAACGAAGAGCAAGACTTACGGTATTTATACCTCGCTCTCAAAGAAAAAGACTGTTAAAAAGGATAAGGGTAATAAGATTACCAAGAGCGGAAAACGCGCAAGAAGCTGGAAAAAATAAGCAAAACTCAGGCAAAGGAATTAAAAATGAAAAAAACAGCAAAAAGAATCACGGCAATAATTATCAGTATATTATTCATTTTTACAATGTTTCCCGTTCAGGTTTTTGCGGCAACGGAAACAAAGGTGCTTAATTTAAAATGTTCGGATAAGAATTTCGCTTATGAGTTTAACAATCTTTCAGATTATGCCAGATACGGAAATAAAAAGTATTTAATAAAAGTTAAGCCCGGAACATATCATGTCCGCAGAGGTCAGCAGCTCAGGCTTTACAGCAATACGACTGTTGATTTTACCCGCGTAAAGATTATTCATTCCGCTAATGACAACACCCTTTTGCGACTCGGCAGAAGAGGCGACGACTGGGACAATTACAACAAAGGAAAAGGTCATCCCGGTTACACCGGCTTTAAAAACATTAAAATTATCGGCGGTACTTTTGACGGCGGCGGAAATTCTCAGGCGCTTATGCGTTTCGGTCATTCTTCAAATATTACGATTGAAGGTTCCTCGTTTAAAAACGTTAAAAACGCCCATATGATTGAGATAGGCGCCTGCAAAAATTTTGTGATTAAAAAGTGCTCGTTCTCAGGCTTCAAGGGAAAGTGGACCGTTTCAACAAACTATGAGGCGATACAGTTTGAATGTCTTACCCCGACGGGAAACCACTTCAGCGCGTACACGCCGAATAAGGACGAAACGCCCTGTAAAAACTGTACCGTAGAATCCTGTAACTTCAAGAATCTTCAAAGAGGAATAGGAACTCATACGGGTATTGTAAATTCATATTTCACCGGTATGAAGTTTATAAAAAACAAGTTTGAAAACATTACGGGTTATGCAATTTCCGCAGTAAACTATAAGAATTCAAAGATTAACGGAAATACTATTAAAAACTGCGGAGCGGGTATTGTTTTCAAAACCTCTATACTTGACCATAAGAATTTTTATGCCTCAAAAAAATCCGGCAATAAGCATAAAAAATACGTTAAGATGAAATCCCAGATTAACAATAATAAGATTACGCTTAACTCGTATAAGGGCAAGTATAAGAACGTTGCATACGGAATTCAGCTTTTCGGCGAAAAACTTAAGAAAAAGTCGGGAAGCGTTCCCGCAGGAGATTTCAGATGTGCGGGCGTAACGGTAAAGGGAAATACAGTTAATCTTAATTTTACCGGTTACGGAATATGGCTCTGGGGCGCTATGGCAAATACCGTTCAGGGCAACACCGTTAATGCAAACATTAAAAAGAAAGCGTCGGGCGGAAACGGCGACCCGATAAGACTTCAGGGAAGCGGTAAAAATACGGTTAAGGGTAATAAGCTTTATAATAAAACCAAGGGCGGCTACGCCTCGAACCTTAACGGTATTACTCTTTATTCATCCCCTTCAAACAAGATTATTTCAAATAAAATCAGCAAAGCGAAGAAGGACGGAATCAACGTCGGATATTCAAAGGGCAATACCATATCCGGCAATAAAATCTCAGGTTCGGGCAATAACGGAATCGGTCTTTACGGCGTAAAGAGCACCGTTATTACGGGTAACACAGTAAAAAGCAGCAAAGGTTACGGTATTTATACCTCAACCGCGAAAAAAAGAGCCATTAAAACCGAATCCAAAAACAAGATAAGCAAGAGCGGAAAACGCGCGAAAAACTGGTAAAAAAAGAAAAATACTCCGAAGCCGACGGGCTTCGGAGTTTCTTTTATATAAGTGCTTTATACATTTCATATATGTCTTTTTCGCTCAGCGGTATCGGGTTTCTCGTCATAAGCATTGACATGCTTTTTTCGGTAAGTTCCTTAATCTGTTCCTCGCTTGTGCAGCCGATTTCAGACAGCGTCGTTCTCATACCCATACGCTTTTTCATAGCCGTAATCTCGTCAGCCATAGCGTAAGGTGAATCAAAGCCGCAGTCTTTTGCGAAGGCATTAAGTCTTCCGTCTTCATCGGCATTGTCGGCGTTGAACTTTATGAAATAGTCAAGAGTGAACGCGCACGCCTCGCCGTGGGGAACGCCGTCCCGATTGGCGTGGAGCACGTCGCCCCAGGCGGTGCTGACCGCAACCTTGTAATCCGCCGGGATGAAATAAGCAAAATATCCTTCGGTGGGAATTGTTTTCAGGTCGATATAGGCGTCGAGCTGCGTGAAGTCCTCCAAGGTGATCTCCGAGCCGTCTGGCTTTGTGTAGGTTTTGGCTTCCTTGGAGAGCTTGGTCACCCATTCCTCACCCTG
>CAJOER010000138.1 GCA_905233805.1 uncultured Eubacterium sp.
TCTTCGCGGGAGCCGTGAATCTTGAGTTCGGGTTTGCAAGCGGCTCGTCGGAAGTTCCGTTAATTTCCTCGCCCTTCCAGTTAATGCAGTGAGTCGGAGGATTCTTGTCAAGGCCTTCCCACCATACTGTATTTGTATCAAGGTTGTGGCAAACGTTGGTAAAGATTGTACCCTTCTTGGTTGCCGCAAGAGCGTTCGGGTTTGATTTATCGTTGGTACCGGGAGCTACACCGAAGAAGCCGTTTTCGGGGTTAATGGCGTAAAGTCTTCCGTCGGGACCTTTTCTAATCCACGAAATATCGTCGCCTACGCACTCAATCTTATATCCTTTTCTGAGGTATCCCTCGGGAGGAATAAGCATAGCGAGGTTAGTCTTTCCGCACGCTGACGGGAACGCTGCGCAGATATACTTCGTTTCTTCACCCGGCTTTGTGAGGCCGAGGATGAGCATATGCTCCGCCTGCCAGCCCTCCTGCTTACCGAGGTAGGAAGCGATACGAAGAGCGAAGCACTTCTTTCCGAGAAGTACGTTTCCGCCGTAAGCTGAGTTAACCGATACGATTGAGTTCTCCTCGGGGAACTGAACAATCCAGCGCTTGTCGGGGTCAACGTTGCACTTGCAGTGCATACCGCGTACCCAGTCATCGGAATCGCCGAGGCAGTTAAGCACGTCAAGACCTACTCTCGTCATAATTTCCATATTGAGAACTACGTAGATAGAGTCGGTAATCTCAATACCGATTTTTGAGAACTTTGAACCTACGGGGCCCATTGAATAAGGGATGATGTACATGGTTCTTCCCTCGTATGCGCCCTTTGCAATCTCGTCGAGCATCTTATGGCACTCGGCGGGGTCCATCCAGTGGTTAGTCGGGCCTGCGTCCTCTTCCTTGGAAGTACAGATAAGCGTGCGCGCCTCAACACGGGCAACGTCGTTTACCGCAGTTCTGTGAAGATAACAGTCGGGAAGAAGTTCCTCGTTGAGCTTGAACATCTCGCCCGTTTCGCATGCCTCGGCTCTTAAAGCGTCAATCTGCTCCTGTGAGCCGTCAATCCAGACAATCTTTGCGGGCTTTAAGAAAGCAACTTTCTCATCAAGCCAGGCAAGGAGGGTAGGATTTTTAGTATAAGTAGTCTCCATAAAAATATCTCCTTTTACAATATACTGATTATAAATAACCTTTTAAATCAACTTAATTATAATAAAATCCGAAAACAATTTCAATAGTTATGAAATTATTTCATTAAATTGTCACATAATTATTTCGTGTGATTGTTAATTTTTTATCAATTATTTAATAAAGCCTTACCCTTGTCAATCTGTTTTCGGGAATATACAGCGGCAAGGCGTTTGAGATTATATATGCAAATCGCTATAAGAATAAGCGTTATAACCGAGTTTTCATAATTCCAAAGCGTGAAAAACAGGTTCGTGTTCTCAGGATAAGCACTCGCAATCGGAAGTGCGTTAATGAATATCAACGACTGCTTAAACAAGCACAGGAAAAGAAACGCCGACTGTTTAAGTATATTATGTCTGCCGTTGTCTGCAAGCATGAGAACAATGCAGGAAAGCGCAGGTACAATCATTACGAACTGGTCATTCCACCAGCTGTAGCACCAGAAAGTTTCCGCAATACATACGGGAATAAATCTGTAAAGCATCGGGATACCGTCCTGCGTTTTAAAATGGAGGATTATTACAAAAGCAATTCCCGTTGCCATACTCAATAGCATAGCAAAATTATCGGAGGTGCCCATATACTTCAAAAAAGTAAACAGTCCGACATTTCTGTTCTGGTTGCCGATATCAATTGAAAGGAATTCCTTTAACAGAATTACGGGGCTTTTTTTCAGAATAAAGCACACCGCCGCATATGCGAAAACGTCAATTGACGCTGCAATTATAAGAGGTTTGATTTTTTTCAGCAAAAGAAATTCAAAGCAAAAAAGCAGCGCCACCTGCGGCTTAATCATTGCAACGGCTAAGCAAACGCCCAGAATTATCGGGTTTTTATCAATTTTAATTATTGCAATTATCAAAAGCGCGCAGCAAATAACGCCTGCATTTCCGTACAGCACGGATACAAAACTGTTTATTGACAGAAAAGATAACAAAAACGTAAGTATTCTTACCGCTTTGTTTTCCGTGTCAAGCTGTTTTGAAATCAAAAAACGCGCATACACGTAAGGCAAAAAGCCCCCGTAAATAAGATTACCGAGAAGCAAAGCCCACGGAACCGTACCGAAGTATTTCGGAACGGCGCCTATTGAAACGTCGGGTATCTGCTCCGTTCCCGTAAGAACAAACGGGTCAACGCCTTTAAAAAAGTAAGCGGATATTGCCCACTGCCCTTTAAAATCGTAAAACCATATTTCTCTAATCGAGGCAAAAGCACACAGTACGTATATGGATATAACGCTGAATACTGCTGCGCAAATCAGGCTTATCAGTATTTTTTTGTTCTTATTAATTGCCATATACTATCCTCCGATTAAAGCAATCAGTGCCTTTACGTCGCAGTAATCGATATTAACAAGTTCGGCGGATTTTCCGTCAAGCTCTTCCCTGTCGCCGATATATACGCAGTCCTTAGCGGGAGCGCAGGCATTACTCAAAATGTATTCCATAGCGTTCAAGCTCGGCTTGCGCTCATTAATCCCTCCGTCGTCGGAAGTGAATATTCTGTCATATTCAAGGCCGAGCTTTTGTACTTTCTCATATGCCGGATAGTCGGAATATACGAATACCTTTTTCCCGCTTTTCTTCATTTCTTTGAGGAAAGCTATTACCCCGCCGAATCTGCATTCAAAAATAATATCAAGCGGATATTCAAACATACGGTAATTTATCAGCTCTTTTGCCGCGCTTGTTTTCATATTAAGCTTTTTTGCGGTTAATTCCATACATTCGTCAACCGAAAGACTTTTAAAATCTTCCGAGTCTCTCAGTTTTCTGAAATAATACAGAGCATAAAGTTCTTTTAGTTTCAGCGGGTGAACTAAATAATACGAAAACAGTTTTTTCGCCATCGTTTTATGCATTTTTTCCATAGAATAGAGCGTTCCGTCAACGTCAACTATGAAAACCGTTTTCTGTTTTATGTAATCAAAATTCATAATCATCCAAGCTTAATCAGTTCATTATCCGTAAAGATTTTCAAAAACGGAATATCAAAATAAACAAGCAGAACAAATAACAGCACGAATACCGCACAGTAAATCATTAATCCTTTTTCCCTGAACAGAGCCTCGGGCTTCTGAACAACGGAGTTCTCCTTGAAAGAAAGCCACAGGTAATAGCAGAACAGTCCTATAAGCGCAGGGATTAAAAGCAAAAACTCTATCCTGTATTTTATAAGGAATACTCCAAGGAAGAACACCGAGCACATAGCGTAGAAAAAAGCGCTAACAAATAATGACTTTTCGCTGTATTTTTCAAAAGATTTTCTGTATTTTCCCGCAAGCTCGGGGTTGCCTATCATACGGTATTCGGCAAATCTTTTAATCGCCATAAGGAACGCGCCCGCCATCCAGTAGCCGAGAATAATACTGCTGGGCGGGATAGTATCAGCCGAAATGATACTCCATCCCATCATAAGCCTTATTGCATTGTTAACAGATTCGGAAAGCACGTCAAGAATGAAAACGTCCTTGGTTCTTATCGGCTTGACGTTATAGAGTATTCCCATAACCCAAAGCCAGATTTCAAGAAGAAGGAATACCTTGCCTACAAAATAACCGAGGACGAAGCCTATTGCCGTAAGAACAATCCAGAGCGCCCATACAATTTTACCGTTAACGTCCTGAGAAACTACCTGGCGGTTTTTCTTCGTGGGGTGGTATTTATCAAATTCCGCGTCAAGCCACTCGTTGATAACATAATTCGCCGAAGCAATCATACAGGTTGCAAGAAAGCCGAAAATAACGTTTATCACTATGCTGCTAACTGACGGCTTATCCGGAACAAGAATAAAAGCAAATATTATACCGGGAACGATAAAAAGCTGCTTTATCCAGTGGTCAAGACGCATTATTTTAATATACTTTTTCATACTCAATTCCTTTAAAATTTAGGTTTATCTATCGGCATGGTGGCGTAGGCGTTGAGGCCTTCGTCGGCGGTGACGCCGGCGAGGTATTCAAAGTAGCCCTGCGAGGCAATCATAGCCGCGTTGTCGCCGCAGTATTTCAGCTCGGGAACGGTCAGCTCCCAGCCGTGTTTTTTACATACTTTTTCGGCTTCGCTTCTCAGCTTTGAGTTAGCCGAAACGCCGCCTGCGAGGACGAGCTTTGTAAAGCCGTAATCCTCCGCCGCCTTTTCAAAATTACTCATAAGGCAGTCGACCACCGCCTTCTGAAACGACGAGGCAAGGTCGGGTACATTTACGCTTTCGCCCTTCTGCTGAGCATTATGAACGTAGTTTATTACCTTTGTTTTAAGGCCGCTGAACGAGTAATCGTAAGGCGCATCGGCAAACCTCGGGTGCGGGAACCCGAAAGCGTTTTCGTCCCCTTCGGGTGAGATTTTATCAATGCTCACGCCGCCGGGATAAGGCAGTCCGAGCGTTCTTCCCGCCTTGTCGAGCGCCTCGCCCGCAGCGTCGTCGCGCGTTCTGCCTATAACCTCAATATCGGTATAGGATTTTACCGCGACTATATGCGAGTGACCTCCGCTTACCACGAGGCAGAGGAAGGGCGGCTCAATGTCGCAAGAGAGATAATTCGACGCGATATGCCCTCTTAAATGGTGAACGGGTATTACGGGTTTATCGGAAGCGAGGGCGAGCGATTTTGCAAAATTCACGCCGACTAAAAGCGAGCCGATAAGCCCCGGCGCGTATGTTACGGCGATACCGTCGATATCGTCAACCGTGCAGGACGCGCCTTTAAGCGCCTCTTCAACCACTCCGGCGATTTCGGGCACTACCCCGCCGTAGAGTTTATGTTCTTCAAGCGAGGTCGCTATTACGTTTGATAAAACTTTCCGCCCGTCTTCGACTACCGCAGCGGCGGTTTCGTCGCACGAGCTTTCAATTCCGAGTATTTTCATAATCAGTCCTTATATTTAGTCATAATTATTGCGTTTTCTTCAGGCTCCCTGTAAAAGTTCGGGCGGACTCCCGCTTTTTCGAAGCCGAGATATGAGTAAAGACTTATCGCCGCGGCGTTGCTCTCCCTGACTTCGAGGGACAGAAAGTCCATATCGCTCTGAAGCGCGGCTCTTATGAGCGCCTTGGCTATCCCCTGCCGCCTGTATTCGGGAAGAACGGCGACGTTCGTCACATATCCCTCGCGCGAGAAAACCTGAACGCCGAGATAACCCGCCGTCTTTCCGTCAACAAGCGCAAGGTAAAAATGAGAGCAGGGATTTTCAAGCGACTCCCTCAGGCTCTCTTCGCTCCACGGCGTTGAAAAGCACGCGTTTTCAATTTTCAGTATCTGCGCAACGTCACTGAGCGCTGCTTTCTTAATTCTAATCATAGTGTCCAAATCCTAAAACAGAAAGATTTTTTCGTTTTACAAGGCGTATGATTATTTGGCGACGGGCGCATACTTTGTGTATGTAACCGAGACAAATAAGCCGTACAACGCAGTAAAACGGGAAAAGATTCGGTTTTAGTGTGCATCATACCACGTTTTTCCTATGCTTCCGTCTGCACGGAGAAGAACCTTCATCTTGCAGGCGTTTTCCATTTCTTCTTTTACTATCGAGAGCGCCTTTTCAGCCTCGTTTTCGGGGGCTTCGACTATAAGCTCGTCGTGTACCTGTAAAATGAGGCGCGAGCTCATTTTTTCATCACTCAGGCGTTTATCTACCTTAACCATGGCGATTTTGATTATATCCGCCGCGGTGCCCTGAATAGGCATATTCCTTGCGACTCTTTCGCCGAAGGCGCGCAGCATATGATTTGAGGAATTGAGCTCGGGCAGGTAGCGCCTGCGGTTAAAGAGCGTTTCGCTGTAGCCCTTGTTTTTTGCAAGCTCAATCATTTTTGACATATATCTGTCAACGCCGCTGTAATGGGTGAGATAACTCGTTATATATTCCTGCGCCTCGCGGCGGGTTACGCCGATATCCTTTGCAAGCGAGAACGCGCCTATACCGTAAACTATGCCGAAGTTGACCGCCTTGGCGCGGGAGCGCATCTCCTTGGTTACGAATTCAAGGGGCATACCGAAAACCTGCGACGCGGTAATGGCGTGAATATCGTCGCCGTTATTGAAGGCGTTAATCATATTTTCGTCGTCCGCAAGGTCGGCGAGCACGCGAAGTTCAATCTTCGAATAGT
>CAJOER010000139.1 GCA_905233805.1 uncultured Eubacterium sp.
GGCCGTATCACGCGTAACACATTAACGAGCCTACCCAAGCATGCTCTAAAGGGAGGGATGTCGTTCTGTTGAATAGTCCTCAGCGCTTTCGCGCTCGCTGTATTACACGCCAGGATCACCAGCGCACAGTCTTGCTCAAACAGGTATTTGACGGCCTGCAGCGTGTAGCGATAGATCACGTCGAACGAGTGCGTACCGTACGGCGCACGGGCATTGTCGCCTAAGTACAAATAGTCGTACTCCGGTAACACTTTTCGGATCTCACGCAGTATCGTCAGTCCGCCGTATCCGCTGTCAAAAACACCTATTTTAGCCATAAATCGCCGCAAAAGTACAAAAATATTTGGACATGTGCAAAAAAAAGTGTAACTTTGTGGTCGATTTTGACAATTTAATCGTTTAACCTAATAAAAATTATTCGCTTATGAGACTATGTAACAAGTTCGCTGCGGAGTTCTTCGGAACGGCAGTATTGGTTCTGGGCGGTTGTGGTACAGCCCTGTTCGGTCATGTTGGTTTTCTGGGTGTAGCGCTGGCTTTCGGTCTTACGATCGTAGCGGCTGCTTATGGCATCGGTCATATCAGCGGTGCGCATCTCAACCCGGCTGTCAGCCTTGGTGTCTTCGTCAACGGTCGTATGTCCCTGAAGGAGATGCTCTGGTACTGGCTGGCTCAGGTGCTTGGTGCTATTGCAGCAGCAGCTATCCTCTTCGGTATCGCTAAGTCCGCAGGCATGGAGATCGGTACGTTTGCCGCCAACGGCTACGGTGATTTCTTCGGCGAGGCAGACCTCGCAGCAGGTTATCTGCAGACCAATGTATGGGGTGCTTTTGCTATTGAAGCCGTCCTTACTTTTGTCTTCCTGATGGTCATCCTCGGCGTAACGGACAGCAAGCATGCCAACGGTGCTTTCGGAGGCCTGGCTATCGGTCTTACCCTGACCCTTATCCATCTCATCTCTATTCCGTTGACTAACACTTCGGTGAACCCTGCCCGTTCTATCTCGCAGGCTCTCTTCTCGGAGAACGCACTGGCTCTGCCGCAACTCTGGCTCTTCATCGTAGCTCCGCTTGTAGGCGCAACGTTCGCTGCTCTTACTTATATGTTCCTTGAAAGCGACGAAGTAAGAGAAACCAAGAAAAAAGAAAAGAAATAATTATTAAAACAGGGAGGGTTACTGCGCCCTCCCGTTTTTTGTACTTATGAAATATATATCTAAAAAAGAAAAATCAAATTATTACTTCGGGCTTTTCGGTCAGAATATGGTTTACTCGCTTATAGGCGGTTCGTTTTTTACCTACTTTCTGACAGATATTGCGCTTTTTCCCGCAATAGTTGTTTCCGTTATGCTCGTGGTTATGAAGGTGTGGGACGGCGTAAACGACCCGATAGTCGGCTCTTACGTCGATAAGCACGCCTTTAAAACGGGCGAAAAGCTTAGGCCGTTTTTAAGATATACTCCGCTTCCCGTAGGCGCGTTCACCGTGCTTATGTTCGTTGTATTCTCAACGGAAAAGAGCCTTCTCTGGCTCAGGGTTGCGTACTTTGTTATAATGTATATCTGCTGGGATTTAAGCTATACCTTCCAGGACGTCGCAATATGGGGAATTACCGCGTGCGTATCGCCCGAATCCGACGAGCGCGACCGCTTTGTTCAGTGGGCGCGTACGATAGGTTCCGTATCCTACGGCGCGTTCAGTATGGGTATCCCCATGATACTTGAAATTGTCGTTAACGCTACGGGTTCTTCGTGGAGGCTTATGACGCTCGTTTTTGCGATTATCTTCGGCCTCGGCGGTTCAATGATGTCGCTTCGCTGCTATCAGGCGCAGGAGCGAATCAGACCTAATATTGACGAACAGCAGGGAAGCCTTAGAGAAAGCTTTTCGCTTCTCTTTAAAAATAAAATGATGCTCCTCGTAACTGCGGCGAACCTCTGCGGCGCGCTCGGCTTCGGAGCAAATCTCGTTACGTACTTCTTTAAATATAAAATCCCCGCCGACTTTCTCGGCAACGGAGACGGCATACTCGGTATGATAGGCGCCCTCGGTCTTACCACGCTTTATTACGCGATTACCGGCGGCCCGAGCACCCTCGGTATGTTCCTTGCCGATAAAATGAAAAAATGGCTCGGCGGATATAAAAATGTCCTCATCTTTATGCAGATATGCAATATCGTTACAAGGACAATCGCTTACTTTATCGGCTTTGAGGGCAAGCGGTTGTGGATTGGTATGATTATCATAGGTATCGGCTGTATCCCGACGGGTGCAAGTTCTATTGCCCAGACTTCGATTTTCTGCGACAGTATTGACGTTATGGAATACAAGACAGGCAAGCGGACCGAGGGAATTACGTTTTCAATCCAGACCTCGTTTACCAAAATTTCAAGCGGAATTACCGCGGGACTTTCAGCCCTTGCGCTGCACCTTATGAAGTATCACGCAATAGACGATACTGCGGCGGTGTTTGTAGGAACGCAGTCGGCTGCATTTGAAAAATGGATTTGGCCGCTCGTTATGCTCACCCCCGTCGTTGCAAGCGTGCTGTTTATAATTCCTCTTCTCTTTATTCACTATACTCCCGAGGAAAGGAAGAAGGTTGAGGAAACATTAAAAGCCCGCCGTGAGTCAAACGAACAAAAATCAGAATAATAAAAAGGGTGTCTTTCGGCACCCTTATTTATATACTCTTTCAATTCTCGGATTTACCATCAGCGGCGATATATCAACGCTTGCAACGTCGCCGGGCTTTATGTCCGTGCCCTTCACG
>CAJOER010000140.1 GCA_905233805.1 uncultured Eubacterium sp.
GCTGCTCGCTCTCGGACTTACAACGGGAGTTATGGCGGAGGTATTCAACCTTCTTTCCGAAATGCTCGGAAAGTCTGTAATCGGAATAATACCGATGACGCTTGTGTTTATCTTAGGTCATTTAATTAATATAGGTCTTAACGCACTCGGCTCATACGTTCACACTATGAGGCTTCAGTACGTTGAAATGTTCAGTAAATTTTACGAGGGCGGCGGAAAACAGTTTGAACCGTTCACTCTCAACAGTAAATATATTAGAATCAAGGAGGAAAACAAAAAATGAATGGATTAGTATTAGCTGTATTTGCAGCAGTAATTGCAACGGTACTTGCAGGTATCGGTTCGGCAAAGGGCGTAGGCGGAGCAGGACAGGCTTCAATGGGCGTTCTCTCTGAGGACCCGTCAAAGTTCGGTAAAATGCTCGTATTAACTCTTCTCCCCGGTACGCAGGGACTTTACGGATTTATCGTAGGTTTCCTTATCGTCGCTAACTGCGGCGTACTCGGCGGCGACATCCCCGACCTTGCTCACGGTTTTGCATTTCTTGCAGCTGCGTGCGCTATCGGTATCGGCGGACTTGTTTCGGGTATTGAACAGGGTAAAACCGCAGTTTCGGGTATTGCCAAAGGCAATGGTATCTATCACGCTTGTAGAAATCTATGCTCTTCTTTCGTTCATCGTTTCCCTTCTTGCTGTAATTTCTATTCCCAATCTTCAATTCTAACCGAAAGGCAGAACGTTAATGACTAACGATAACAAGCTTTTTGAAAGCATTATTAATTCAGGAAAAGAACAGGCCGACTCAATTATCGCCGAGGCTGAGAAAAAAGCTGCGGAGATAAAGAGCGAAGCTGAAAAGAAAGCTGAAGCCGAAGCAGAAGAGATTAAAAAATCCGCTCAGGAAAAGGCAATCAACCTTAAAAATTCAGCTTTAAGCAGCGCCTCGCTCACAACAAGAAATGCGGTTCTTCAGGCTAAGAGAAGCGAAATTAACAAAACGCTTGAGGGCATGGTTGAATACATTACCGCCCTTGACGATAAAAGCTATTTCGACTTCATTTACAAAACTGCCGAAAACGTTGACGAAAAAAGCGGCACGGTTCTTCTCAATAAAAAGGATAAAGAGCGTCTTCCCTCAGACTTTACGGATAAAATGAAGAAGGCGGGAATTGACGCAAATATAGGCGACGAGGCTGTCGATATTCCGGGCGGCTTTATTCTCCGTTGCGGCGAAATTGAGACTAACTGCTCTCTTGACGCGCTTATTGAGGACCGTAAAAATGAATTAGAGGACTTTATTAACCAGTCTTTGTTTGAGAAAAAGAGCTTCTCACTTCTGCCGATATTGAAGCCATGCTTGCGTGCGAAGATATTAATTCGCTTCTGATTTATCTGCGCGATAAGGGCTACGGCGAGGGCGAAAGCGTTGACGAGCTGATTAATAACACGAGAAAAGACACGGTGAAATATATCTCGGATATAGTTCCCGATATTTCCGTATTTGATATTTTCAGCATAGTCAATGACGCCCACAACATCAAAGCCGTGATTAAGGGGCTTCTTGCTTACGTTGATTATAAAAATCTTATCGTTGAGCCTTATACGGTTGAGCCTGACGTAATTGAAACGGCAGTAAAGGAAAAGAAGTATTCTCTTCTTCCCGAGACTTTTTTTGAAGCGGCTGAAAAGGCGTATGAAATTCTCGCTCATACAGCTGACGCAAGGCTTGCGGACGCTTACATTGATTTAGCGTGTATGAACGCTCAGCTCAAAAAGGCGCAGGAAACGAAAATTGATTTTCTTATCGAATACTTCAAAACCGATATTTTCTACCGCAACGTAAAGACAGCGCTGAGAGGCTGTATTACCAAGGCGGATAAAAACTACTTTGAAACGGCGCTTATCGACGGGCTTGAGGGCTTTGACAAGAAGGATATAATCACCGAGTCGTTAAAAGGCGTTGACGCGCTTTGCGATTATCTCGCGCTTAAAGACAGATATAAGAGCGCGGGAGCGGTTGAGGCGTACAAATCCTCCCCTGCCGCATTTGAAAGATACTGCGACAATCTTCTCAACTCTCTTGCAGTCGAAAAGTGTAAGAGAGCGGGAACCGGTGCTGAAGCGGCGCTCGGATTTTATATCGCCCGTCTTGCAGAGGAAAAAGCGATACACATTATCGCCGTTGGAATTGAAACCGACTCCCCTGCGGAAATAACAAGAGAAAGGCTGCGTGAGCTTTATGGCTGAGAAAATTGCAATAATCGGCGACAGAGAAAGCATTAAAGGCTTTGCGGCTATCGGCTTTGATATTTTTGAATGCACCGCGGACAGGGCGGCAAGCATTCTTAAAGCGGCAGCCGAAACCGAAGAATACAAAAGGAATGTAAAAAATACGAAGAAAAAATGCTCCCCGCAATTATTCCCGTACCGGGAATTAAAGGCAATAACGGAATCGGAAGAGACAGACTCTCCCATTTTGTTGAACGCGCGGTAGGAAGCGATATTATATTCAAAAACTGAGGTGAGGCATATGAACCAAGGCACTATTACCAAGGTAGCCGGCCCTCTCGTTATTGCAGAGGGTATGCGCGATGCTAATATGTACGACGTTGTTCGTGTTAGTGACAAAAATCTTATAGGCGAAATAATAGAGATGCACGAGGACCGCGCTTCTATTCAGGTATACGAAGAAACTGCGGGACTCGGCCCCGGAGAAAAGGTTGTAACTACGGGAAGTCCTCTTTCCGTTGAACTCGGCCCCGGTCTAATCGGTTCTATTTACGACGGAATTCAGCGTCCTCTTGAAGAGATAATGAAGCTTACAGGCTCAAATCTTCAGAGAGGTATTGAGGTTCCCGCGCTTAACAGAGAAAAGCTGTGGAACTTTGAAACAAGCACGTCCGTCGGCGATAAAGTAAAGGGCGGCGATTCGCTCGGTATCGTTAAAGAAACCGCGGCGGTTACCCATAAGATTATGGTACCTAACGGTATTGAAGGAACCGTAAAGGCTATTCACGGCGGCGACCATACCGTTGAGGATGTTGTAGCCGTAATAGAAACCGAAAACGGCGACAAAGATATAAAGCTCTTCCAGAGCTGGCCCGTACGTATAGGCAGACCTTATAAGAAAAAACTCTCCCCCGACGTTCTTCTCACAACGGGACAGAGAGTTATCGACACGCTTTTCCCGATAGCAAAGGGCGGCGTTGCGTCTATTCCCGGTCCGTTCGGTTCGGGCAAGACCGTAGTACAGCACCAGCTTGCTAAATGGGCTGCTGCGGATATTATCGTATATATCGGCTGCGGCGAGCGCGGAAACGAGATGACAGACGTTCTTAACGAATTCCCCGAGCTTAAGGACCCGAGAACGGGCAATTCTCTTATGGAGAGAACCGTTCTTATCGCCAACACCTCGGATATGCCCGTTGCGGCGCGTGAGGCGTCAATTTACACGGGTATTACAATCGCCGAATACTTCCGCGATATGGGTTATACTGTTGCTCTTATGGCTGACTCAACTTCACGATGGGCTGAGGCTCTTCGTGAAATGTCGGGACGTCTTGAAGAGATGCCCGGTGAAGAGGGTTATCCCGCTTACCTCGGCTCACGTCTTGCTCAGTTCTATGAGCGTGCGGGACGCGTTATTATCAACGGTACAGAGGATACCGAAGGCGCGCTTTCGGTAATCGGAGCCGTATCGCCTCCCGGCGGTGATATTTCAGAGCCGGTATCTCAGGCAACTCTACGTATCGTAAAGGTATTCTGGGGACTTGACGCGGGACTTGCGTATAAGAGACACTTCCCCGCTATCAACTGGCTTACCTCATATTCACTTTATACAGACCATCTTGACGTATGGTTTGAGAAAAACGTGTCCGCCGACTGGGCTGATTACAGAAGACGTCTTATGCTTCTTCTTCAGGACGAGGCAGAACTCGAGGAAATCGTAAACCTCGTCGGTATGGACGCACTCTCTGCTCCTGACAGAATTAAACTTGAAGCTGCAAGGTCTATAAGAGAGGACTACCTCCATCAGGACGCATTTGACAGCATAGACACCTATACCTCGCTTACAAAGCAGCACTTCATGCTCAAAGCAATTATGGCATATTACGACGCCGCAGTTGAAGGCCTAAAAAACGGCGCTTCGGTTGACGAGCTTATTGCCCTTCCCGTAAGAGAGAGAATAGGCAGATTCAAGTATTGCAGCGAGCAGGAAATTGAAAAAGAATTTGACGCTATTACGCTTCAGCTTCAGAGCGAAGTAAACGGCGCATGCGAAAGGGGTGAGGACTGATGCCGAAAGAATACCGTACAATAAGAGAGGTTGCGGGACCGCTTATGATGGTCAGCAACGTTGAAGACGTAAAATACGACGAACTTGCGGAAATTGAACTCCCCAACGGAGAACTCAGAAGATGTAAGGTTCTTGAAATTGACGGCGGCAACGCCCTCGTTCAGCTTTTCGAGTCCTCGGCAGGTATCAACCTTTCAGGCTCAAAAGTCCGCTTTTTGGGAAGGTCAATGGAGCTTCCCGTGTCTCAGGATATGCTTTCACGTGTATTCGACGGACTCGGCAACCCGATTGACGGCGGCCCCGAAATTATCCCCGACGCAAGAATGGATATTAACGGCAGACCTATGAACCCCGCGGCGAGAAACTATCCGCAGGAGTTTATCCAGTCTCGGCTTCGGGACTTCCCCACGCTCAGCTTGCAGCTCAGATTGCAAGACAGGCAACGGTAAGAGGCAAGGACGAACAGTTCGCCGTTGTATTCGCCGCTATGGGTATTACCTTTGAAGAAGCGGATTACTTTATCAATTCGTTCACGGAGTCGGGCGCGCTTGACAGAACCGTTATGTTCGTTAACCTTGCAAAGGACCCCGCTATTGAAAGAATTGCGACTCCCCGTGTTGCGCTCACCTGTGCGGAATATCTTGCATTTGAACTCAATATGCACGTGCTCGTAATTATGACGGATATTACTAACTATGCCGACGCTCTGCGTGAGGTTTCGGCAGCACGTAAAGAGGTTCCCGGAAGACGAGGATATCCCGGTTATATGTATACCGACCTTGCTAACCTCTATGAGAGAGCGGGAAGAATCAAGGGTAAAGACGGTTCTATTACGCTTATACCGATTCTTTCAATGCCCGAGGATGACAAGACTCATCCCATCCCCGACCTTACGGGATATATCACCGAGGGACAGATTATTCTCTCCCGTGAGCTTTACAGAAAGGGCGTAACGCCGCCCATCGACGTTCTCCCCTCGCTTTCACGTCTTAAAGATAAGGGTATCGGAAAAGGAAGAACACGTGAGGACCACGCCGCTTCGATGAACCAGCTTTTCGCCGCTTACGCAAGAGGTAAGGACGCGAAGGAACTTATGGTAATCCTCGGCGAGGCAGCGCTTACCGATATAGATAAGCTGTATGCCGAATTCGCGGACAGGTTTGAAAACGAATACGTTTCTCAGGGATACACAACAAACCGCTCTATTGAGGATACGCTTGAAGTCGGCTGGGAACTTCTCAGAATTCTTCCGAGGAGTGAGCTTAAACGTATTAAGGACGAAATGCTCGACAAGTATTACGAAACGAAATAATTATTAAGAGGCTATTATGGCAGTAATGAACGTAAATCCGACAAGGATGCAGCTTCAGAAGCTGAAAAAACAACTGAATACTGCTCTTCGCGGACACAAGATGCTCAAGGATAAGCGCGACGAATTAATGCGCCAGTTTCTGGAACTTGTAAAGCAGGATATGGAACTGAGAAAGACCATTGAGGAAAAACTCAGGCGCTGTAACGCAGGCTTTGCAAGCGCAGGCGCGGTAATGAGCAGCGAAGTTCTTGACGAGTCGCTTATCACGACTAAGCAGAAAATGTACGCTAACGCTGACAGTAAAAACATAATGAGCGTTAACGTTCCCGTATTTTCTACTCAGACGAGAACCGACGAATCCGCGAGCACCTATCCTTACGGCTTTGCTTATACCTCTTTTGAGCTTGACGAAGCGATTGAAGCGCTCAACGACACGGCTCAGGATTTAGTAAAGCTTGCCGAGATTGAGAAATCCTGCGAGATGATGAGCGCGGAAATTGAAAAGACGAGAAGAAGGGTTAACTCCCTTGAACACGTCCTTATTCCGCGTTACAGCGAAACTATCAAGTATATTTCAATGAAACTTGAGGAGAACGACCGTTCGTCCAAGGCAAGACTTATGAAGGTTAAGGATATGCTTCTGGAGCAGGCGCATCACTTTTCGGAAAATAACTGATAAATGAAAAAACGCCGAAATCATTCGGCGTTTTTAATTATTTCGTTTGCAATTTGTATTTTGGTTACGCATCTGTCCATAGCCTGCTTTTCAATATATCTGTGAGCCTCAGGCTCGGACATATTTTCTTTTTCGATAAGCAGCCATTTTGCTTTATTAACGAGCCTGATTTCCTGCATTTTGTCTTCAATGCTCGTTGATTTTTTCTCTACTGAAAGGAGCTTGCCTTTAACTGTTTTCATCCAGCGCAGCGCAGTAGTCATGGACTGTTTTGACATAGGCTTCGGAAGGGTGAAAACGCCGTGGGGCGAAACCTTTGAATAGACCTCGGAGTGAATCTCATTCTGAATAAGGAAAAGTACGAGCGAGTTACCCGAGGTGCTGCAATCAATCGCATAATTTATTCCTATGTCGTCGCTGAGAGGAGCGTTTATTATTACAAAATCATAGTCCCTTTCGGCGCTTGCTCTTCGCGCAGCAGAAACGGTTTTTACGAAAGCGACAGGCTCATATCCTGACTCGGGAAGCATAGATTTCATAGCTTCCGTAAAACTGTCAGCCGAAGAAACGACAAGTACGCTGTACCGCCGCATTTTAAGACTCATATGCTCCCCTCCTTTCGTAGATTTTTATGAATTATTTACAGTAAATATCAAATATCTTTCCGGGAATATACTGCTTTATAAATTCACTGTTTGCCGCAACGGCTTTCGCCTCTTCAATCGACTGAGGAAGCGTATCGTATTTTGAAAGCGTTTCGGAATCTGCCGTGAATAAATTAAAGTCGGCAACTACGGGTAATTCAAGATTGTTCTTGATACCGTAAAGGCCTGAATAAATCATAAGCGCAAAAGCAATATACGGGTTTACCGAAGGGTCGGGCGAACGAAGCTCGGCTCTTTTATATTCCCCTATTGCTGCGGGAATTCTTACAAGCTGAGAACGGTTTTCGCTTGACCAGGAAATATACTTCGGTGCCTTATTATTGCCGAGACGCTCATAGGATTTTTCGCACGGGTTTAAAAACGCGGTCATTTCACGAGCTTTATTGAGTACGCCCGCTATCATATAGACCATATTGTTCATGGAAGCCGTTGCCGGGTTTATCGCTGAGCGGCTTCGGTGAAAAATCGGCGCAAAGACCGTTACTGTTTGCAACTATGTTAACGATAGTCTGTAAGGTCATTACGTTATCGGCAGCGGTCAGCGGGTCTGAATAACGGAAATCAATCTCGTTTTGCCCCGGTCCTTCCTCGTGGTGGGAACTTTCGGGATTAATACCCATCTGTTCGAGGGTAAGACAGATTTCTCTTCTTATATTCTCGCCTCTGTCAAACGGCGCTAAATCCATATATCCCGCCTTATCGTAGGGTATCTTCGTGGGCTCGTTATTCTCATCCAGCTTGAAGAGATAGAACTCCTGCTCCGCGCCGAAATAGAAGCTGTAGCCCGCCTCTTC
>CAJOER010000141.1:0-2936 GCA_905233805.1 uncultured Eubacterium sp.
CTTGACGGCCATGCCTTTTACTTTGAAGGTGCCGTCGGCCAGGCTCACCTGGGCGGGCAGGGGAATTACTTCAAAAGCCTGAGGCACAGGCTGGGCGCAAGCCATCACGGCCAGCGCAGAGAGTAAGATGGTTAGTTTTTTCATAATGTATGGTTAATTGATACTGGTTGCAGGTTGGTGGCGCAGCAGCACCCAGGTTACCGCCCCGTAAGAGCCGAAAAGGTCGGCGAGGGCTGCTTTGAATTCACTAACCTTAACTATTTCAAGCCCGTAAAGCTTACCGTTAAATGGAATACCGTTACCTTTAAGGCGGAAAACGCAAACGGAAAATTCGAGCTTGATATTGCGCCGCGTAAAAACCAGAGGGTTTATCTTCCCGAATCGGTCTGTCAGATAATTAATTTCCACTATTTTGAAGGGGAAAGGGAAGTCGCCTCAGAGGGCTTTAATTCGGAAGTTACGCCATTGTTCAAGAGTGAAAAGTGCGAGGATTTCTCCTGCGGCATTACCTTCGGCAAGGATTCCGTAAACGCCGAAATCAACGGCGTTACAATAAGGTCTGGAAAAAGCATAAAATCGAAACCGAGCATCTTAAGCTTGTAAGCGTGGCGGGCAATACTGCGAAATATAAGATTATTACAGATAGTAATAAACGCCTCGCAAATATTACAATCAGTTATAACAAGACCGACGAAGGACTCCTTCTTGATTTGCAGTGCAGCGGCGCAAAAATTATTCCGTTCACGCCGCGCTTCGGTCTTACGCTTGAAACCGATAAGAAGTACGAAAACGTTAAGTATTTCGGCTACGGCGATATGGTAAATCTTCCCGATTTCCGCGAGCATACGCTCCTCGGAGAGTATTCCTGCAAGGTCGACGATATGAGGGAAAAGCATATCAAACCGCAGGAAAGCTCAATGCGAAGCGGCATGCGCTATGCCGAAATTACGGATAACGAGGGCAGGGGACTGCGCTTTGAAGAATTTGACTCTCCGTTCATTTTCGGAGCGGATAGATTTACCTCGCAGCAGTGCGCCGCAGCAAAGCATCAGGAGGAGCTTGAATTACAGGACTTCACCTATCTCCATTTCGACGCCTATCAGCTCGGCGCGGGCTCAGCCGCGTGCGGACCTCCGCCGACCAAGAAATACAGAAAAAACAGCGTTAAGGGCTGTGAACTTAAATTAATGGTGAAACCCCTATGAAAATTTTAACCTCCGATGAAATCCGCCTTGTTGAAAATATCTGTTTTGAAAAGTATTCAACCGAGGCGGAGCTGATGCTCAAAGCGGGTACCGCCTGCTTTGAAGCTATGACTCAGAAATACGATATGAAAAATAAGCGCGTTCTCGTTTTCTGCGGCAACGGAAAAAACGCCGGCGACGGCTTCGTTATTGCGCGCCTGTTGTGGGCGTACGGCGCGGACGCAAAAATCGTCCTCTGCGATAAAGCACCGAGCATTGCCGAGCCGCTTATGTACTATAACGAGGCGCTTTCAAGCGACGTTGAAGTTATCGGTATTGACGGCGTGACCTCCTGCGATTTTGCCGTTGACTGCATTTTCGGTATCGGCTTTCACGGCGAGGCGCGCGCCCCGTTTGATACGGTGTTCAAAAAGGTAAATTCCCTCGTCGCGAAGGTAATTTCCGTAGATACCCCGAGCGGTACCGACGCGACCACGGGCGCAGTGTGCGAAAACTGTATAAGAGCCGATTTTACTATCGCAATTTCAACTCTCAAATACTGCCACGTGCTGCCTCCCGCAAACGCTTACTGCGGCGATACGGTGACGGTAAATATCGGCCGACGTTAAGGCGCTCTTTAAAAAGCGCGATAAAAACGCAAATAAGGGTACCTTCGGCCATCAGCTCAATATCTGCGGAAGCTATAAGATGTTCGGCGCGGCGGTTATCGCAGCAAAAGCGGCGCTGCGCTCGGGCGTGGGGCTCGTTAAGCTTACCGTACCCGAAAGCGCATATCCTCTCGTTGCCGCTCATCTTACCCAGCCGATATTCAACCCTGTTTACGCAAACGAAACGGGAACCTTCTCGGCTGCCGCAGTTGCAGGCATTACCGAAAATCTCGACTGGGCTGACAGTATAGTCCTCGGCTGCGGTATCGGAGTAAACGACGACACCTGTGAGGTAGTTGAAACGGTACTAAAAAAATCAAAATCTCCCGTAATTTTAGACGCCGACGGTATAAATTGCATAAAACCGCGCATATCTATTCTTAAGGAGATTAAAGTGCCGGTTGTTCTTACGCCTCATCCCGGCGAGATGGCAGGGCTCATATCGAAGCAGGTTGCCGAGATACAGGAAAACAGGATAGAAATATCAAAATCATTTGCAAGGGAGATGCACTCAATCCTTGTATTAAAAGGAGCAAATACCGTCGTTACGGACGGATACGAGGTGTTTGTCAATACTACCGGTAATCCCGGAATGGCTATGGGCGGCAGCGGCGATATGCTCAGCGGAATAATTGGCGCCTTTATCGCGCAGGGGCTTTCTCCCTTCGACGCGGCAAAAGCGGCGGTTTATCTTCACGGTCTGAGCGGCGATATGGCGGCTAAGCTTTACGGCGAAAAAGGGATGCTTGTTTCCGATATGACAGAACAGCTCGGTGCTTTAATGTCCAAACTTGAAACGGACTGATTTGCTTGAAAAATACATATAAAATTTTACTTTCGGTTTTCTTTATTGCGCTCGTTCTTTCGGGCTGTGTAAAGAAAACCTATACCCCCGTACTTGAAAACAGATACGACGTCAACGCCGTTTACAGTATGGGGGATTTTTCATATTCCTGCAGGATAATCAAAACCGCAAGTTTCGTTTCGGTAACGCCCCTCAATACCAACGCAAAGGGGATGACGATAAAATACGACGGCGCCGCAGTTACCTTTTCGAGAAACGGAATGATAAAGGAGTTTCCTC
>CAJOER010000141.1:2976-5707 GCA_905233805.1 uncultured Eubacterium sp.
AAAAAATTCCGCCTTTCACTACGTCGGCACAACGAGCGCGGGAACCTTTACGCTGATACAGAATAAATCGAATTCGCTTAAATCAATCTCAATCCCCGACGCCCGGATTGAAATAAATTTCGAACAGTAAACAAGCACGGTTTTACCCGTGCTTTATATTTTTATAAAAAATAAATAAAATTATTGTCAAATTGATTTATTTATTGTATAATATATACTGATGTATTTTAATTTGAAAGGAGTTTACCGATGAAACATCCCGAAATTATTGAAAAAATGACTCTTGCCCAGAAGGCGGCGTTCGTATCAGGATACGATTACTGGCACCTTGAAGAGGCACCGGAACTCGGACTTCCGAAGATTATGATTACCGACGGCCCTCACGGTCTGCGTAAGCAGAGCACCGACAAGAAGGCGTCAAGCGGTATAGGCCTCGGCAATTCCGTTCCCGCAACCTGCTTCCCGCCCGCTGCTACCTCGGCTTGCTCGTGGGACCCCGACCTTCTTTACAAGGCCGGCGAATGTATGGGACAGGAATGCCTTAAAGAAAAGGTTTCAACCATCCTCGGCCCCGGAACAAATATCAAGCGTTCTCCCGTATGCGGACGTAACTTTGAGTATTTCTCCGAGGACCCGTATCTTGCAGGTAAGTGCTCCGCCGCTGTTATCAACGGCGTTCAGTCAAAGGGCGTAGGTACCTCGCTCAAGCATTTCTGCGCTAACTCGCAGGAGGCGTTCAGAATGGTACTTAACGAGGTTATTGATGAGAGAACTCTCCGTGAGATTTATCTTCCCGCATTTGAGATTGCCGTTAAAGAGGCGCAGCCGTGGACGGTTATGAACGCCTATAACAGAATCAACGGCGTTTATGCTTCCGAGAATAAGCACACCCAGCAGGAGATTCTCCGCGACGAGTGGGGCTTCGAGGGCTTAATAGTAACTGACTGGGGCGCTTCCGTTGACCGTATCCCCGGACTTGAAAACGGAACCGACCTTGAAATGCCTACCTCGGGCAGTCTTAATTCAAAGCTTATAATTCAGGCGGTTAAAGACGGAACTCTTGATGAGAATGTTCTCAATGAGAGAGTTGACGCGGTTGTTGACCTTATTGTTAAGTCAAAGCTCGCCCTTGAAAAAGAGCATACCTTCGACGAAAAAGAGCACCACGCAATCGCCCAGGAGATTGCAGAGGGCTCAATGCAGCTTCTTAAAAACGACGATGCTATCCTTCCTCTCAAAGAGGGCGCAAAGGTTGCGGTTATCGGCGAGCTCGCCGCTTCTCCGCGTTTCCAGGGCGCAGGTTCATCGGTTATCAATCCGACCGCGCTTGACAACGCGCTTGATAAGCTTAAGGAACTCGGCGTAGACGTTACATACGCACCCGGCTATGAAAAGACCAAGGACGAGGTTAACGAAGAGCTGTTCGCAGCTGCCGTAGAGGCGGCAAAGAACGCTGACGTTGCTCTCGTATTCGTAGGACTTACCGAAGAATTTGAGGGCGAGGGCTACGACAGAGTTGATATTAATATGCCTATGAGCCATAACGCACTTGTTGAAAGAATTGCGGAAGCTAACGAAAACACCGCGGTTGTTCTTGCAGGCGGTTCGGTAGTTCTTATGCCGTGGCTCGATAAGGTAAAGGGACTTCTTAATTCAGGTCTCGGCGGACAGGCAACCGGCGCAGCCGTAGCAAGAATTCTTACGGGCGCGGTTAACCCCTCGGGTAAAACTGCCGAAACTTATCCCGCCGCTTTTGAGTCTAACCCGACTTTCGGAAATTATCCGGGCGGCCCCGTTACCTCTGAACACAGAGAAAGCGTTTTCATCGGTTACAGATATTATGATTCAGCTGATAAAGAGATTGTATTCCCGTTCGGTTACGGACTTTCATATACAACCTTCGAGTACAGCGATATTAAACTTTCCGCAAATAAGATTAAGGATACCGATACTCTTACGGTAAGCTTTAAGGTTAAGAACACGGGCGACATAGCAGGTGCAGAGGTTACCGAGCTTTACGTTGCCGATAAGGAGTCAACAATTTACCGCCCGAAGAAGGAACTCCGCGGCTTTAAGAAGGTATTTCTTGAAGCAGGCGAAGAGGCTGAGGTTGAAATCACTCTTGATAAGAGAGCATTCGCGTTCTTTAACGTAAATACAAACGGCTGGTTCGTTGAATCTGGCGACTTCGTAATCGGCGTAGGCGCTTCCGCTGCCGATATCAAGCTCGCTGCCGAGGTTTACGTTGAGGGCACCGACGAGGGCGAAATCCCCGATTACAGAGAAGTTGCTCCGAATTACTACAATAACGTTTCGGGTATTACGAGAGAAGATTTTGCCGCTGTATACGCAAGCTATGACGGCGAGCTCCCGAACCCCGAAATTGATACCGATAAGGAAATTGATAAGTACTGTTGCCTTAACGACGCAAGACATACTAAGTGGGGCGGAAGAATCTGCAGACTTATCGAAAAGATTATGAGCAAGGCAGGCTCCGACGCTAACGGCGACGGCAAGATGCTTGCCGCTATGGCAACCCAGATTCCTATCAGAAACTTCGTTGCAATGTCAATGGGTGCCTTCTCATTAAAGCAGGCTGAAGGACTTATGATGATTCTTGACGATAAAAAGTCCTCCTTCGTCGGCTTTAACAGAATCTTCTGGCGTCTCGGCGCAACTATCGCCAAGCTTCCCAAGCTTCTTAAATCAATCTAAGCTGAAAGCAAACTCT
>CAJOER010000142.1 GCA_905233805.1 uncultured Eubacterium sp.
CGTAACGTCGGCTGAGGGCATATTCATTTTTACGCTGAGAGCGCACGCAATACCGCTTGCGCCGCCGCCGATAATTACCGCTTTCAAGCATTAAACCTCCCGTGGAAAATGTATCGAGTAATATAATAATATATTTCACTGTAAAAATCAATATCAATTTATTTATTATAATATATAAAAAAATCTTGACAAACAGATTTCGTTGTGATATAGTAGGCATTACCTCGTTTCGGGTTTTATTTTTTTGCCCGTTATTGTGTGGCGAGGGAGATTAGATTATCGAAGAAAATAGGAGGTGCTTAAAAAATGAGAGTTAAAATAACTTTAGCATGCACTGAATGCAAACAACGCAACTACAACACAATGAAAAACAAGAAGAACACACCCGACAGACTTGAAATGAACAAGTACTGCCCCTTCTGCAGGAAGCACACGCTTCACAGAGAAACAAAGTAACACGGGAGGAAAGACGATGGCTGAGGAAAAGAAGGCTAAGAAGACTGCTGAAAAGACGTCTGACAAAAAAGCCGACAAAAAGTCCAAGGACAAAAAGAAGAGAACTAATCCTTTTAAAGCAATCGGCAGTTTCTTCAAAAGTGTAAGAAGTGAAGGCAAGAAGGTTACATGGCCTAAGGCAAAAGAAGTATGGAAGAACACTCTTGTAGTAGTTATCTGTATTCTTATTTCGGGTCTTATCATTTTCGGTGTTGACCGTCTTTTATCCGACGGCATTATGGCCAATATCAAAAAGGCGGCGCAGAACAGAACGACTACGACGACAGCAGCCGAAACGACTGAAGAGCCGACAACTGCCGAGGCTCTTGAAGCAAGCACGGAACCGGCTGATACTGCTGAAACCGAACCGGCAGCCGAATAAAACCGAAATTTCGGTATTAATTTAAGGAGGCTGTTATGGAAGAAGCAAAATGGTATATTGCTCACA
Organism: uncultured Eubacterium sp.; assembly: GCA_905233805.1. Lineage (GTDB taxonomy): Bacteria > Bacillota > Clostridia > Oscillospirales > Acutalibacteraceae > Eubacterium_R. The sequence continues at coordinate 944 of CAJOER010000142.1, forward strand.
CGTTTTCAGGCTATGAGAACAAAGTAGCAAGCGACCTTAAAATCAAGGTCGAAAACCAGAATCTTACAGATATGATTCAGGACATCCGTATCCCTACCGAAACAGTAGTTGAGGTTAAGGAAGACGGAACAAAAAAGGAAATCGAAAGAAAGCTCTTCCCAAGTTATATTTACATCAAGATGGTTATGACCGACGAAACGTGGTATATCGTAAGAAATACCCGCGGCTGCGCCGGATTCGTAGGCCCTGAGGGCAAGCCCGTTCCTCTCACCGAGGACGAGATTAAAAGAGCTCTCGGCACCGATACCGTCGCTATCGAGGTAGCGTACGAAGTAGGCGACCTTGTAAACGTTATCGACGGACCGCTTGAAGGATTTTCGGGAACAGTTGAAACTATCGACGCCGAAAACAATTCGGTTCAGGTTCTTGTTTCAATGTTCGGAAGAGATACTTCGGTAGATTTCGAGCTTGACCAGCTTGAAAAGGTTGAAGACTAATTTCAGTAACTCGCAGTTTTTACTGCTTTTACCGTAGAGTGCTGTATACAGCATTTTATGAGTGGGAGGAAATAACGGGCTTTGCTCCGTTTACTCCGCAAATTACCACATATTCAGGAGGAAATAATTATGGCTCAAAAGGTAGTAGGTTTAATTAAACTTCAAATCCCTGCAGGCAAGGCAACACCTGCACCCCCGGTTGGACCTGCACTCGGTCAGCACGGTGTAAACATTGTTGCATTTACAAAAGAATTTAACGACAAAACCAAGAATGACGCAGGACTTCTTATCCCCGTAGTAATTACGGTATATGAGGACCGTTCGTTCACATTCATTACAAAGACTCCGCCGGCAGCTGTTCTTATCAAGAAGGCTTGCGGTCTCGAAAAAGCATCAGGCGTTCCGAACAGGGATAAGGTTGCTACAATCTCCAAGGAAGATATCCGCAAGATTGCAGAAACAAAGATGCCCGACCTTAACGCTGCTAATATCGATACAGCAATGTCTATGATAGCAGGTACAGCTCGCAGCATGGGTGTAGTAGTAGAAGACTAATTCCCTTGTGGGAGGAAAAATCCGATTAACCACGTGGAGGTATTTATAATGAAACACGGAAAGAAATTTACAGAAAGCGCAAAGCTTATTGACCGCGCTAATTTATACACATCAGAAGAGGCTCTTGACCTCGTACAGAAAACAGCTAAGGCTAAGTTTGACGAAACCGTTGAGGTTCACGTTCGTCTCGGCGTTGACTCACGTCACGCAGACCAGCAGGTAAGAGGCGCCGTTGTTCTTCCCAACGGAACCGGTAAGGACATCAGAGTTGCCGTATTCGCTAAGGGCGACCTTGCAAAGGCTGCCGAGGAAGCAGGCGCTGACGTAGTAGGCGACGCTGACCTCGTTCAGAAGATTCAGGGCGGCTGGATGGAATTCGACGTAGCTATCGCATCTCCCGATATGATGGGCTTCGTTGGCCGTCTCGGTAAGGTTCTCGGTCCCCGCGGACTTATGCCGTCACCAAAGGCAGGTACAGTTACAATGGACGTTGCCAAGGCTGTTCAGGAAGCTAAGGCAGGTAAGATTGAGTACCGTCTTGACAAAACAAACATTATTCACTGCCCAATCGGTAAGGCTTCATTCGGCGCTGACAAGCTTATGGAAAACTTCAACGCGCTCCTTGACGCAGTTATCAAGGCAAAGCCCGAGGCTGCAAAGGGTACTTACCTTAAGTCCGTTGCAGTTGCATCAACAATGGGCCCCGGAATAAAGGTTAACACAAATAAG
>CAJOER010000143.1 GCA_905233805.1 uncultured Eubacterium sp.
TTGAACTTCATAGCTTCGATATCCTCGGTTACCTTTTTAATTGTTTTGTGCATTGCACTTGAAAGCTCTGAAGAATATTCATCGCCGTCTGTAACAATTTCCATAAGCTTCCAGAGTCTGTCGATAAAGCGCTTACAGCCCTTAACGCTGCTTTCGCTCCACGGAGCCGCCTGCTCGTAGTCGCCCATAAAGAGGACGTAGGTACGAAGTACGTCTGCGCCGTAAACGTCAACAACCTCGTTCGGGTCGATAACGTTGCCTCTCGACTTACTCATTTTAACTCCGTCGGGGCCTAAGATGAGTCCCTGAGCCGTTCTCTTTAAGTACGGTTCTTTAAACGGAACTGCGCCGATATCATAGAGGAAACGGTGCCAGAAGCGGGAGTAAATCATATGGCGCGTAACGTGCTCCATACCGCCGTTGTACCAGTCAACCGGTCCCCAGTATTTAAGTTTATCCATATCGGCAAGAGCCTTATCGTTATGCGGGTCGATATAGCGCAGGAAGTACCACGAAGAGCCTGCCCACTGAGGCATTGTATCAGTCTCGCGCTTTGCGTCGCCGCCGCATTTCGGGCACTTGCAGTTTACGAAGGAGTCAATCTTCGCAAGCGGGCTTTCGCCGTCCTGTCCGGGTTCAAAGTTTTCAACGTCGGGGAGACGGAGCGGAAGCTCTTCATAGGGTACGGCAACGAGTCCGCACTCGGGACAGTGAACAATCGGGATAGGTTCGCCCCAGTAGCGCTGACGGTTGAACGCCCAGTCCTTCATCTTATACTGAACGCCGCCTTCGCCCATATTTTTATCCATAAGATAATCAATCATCTTAGCGATTGAATCCTTCTTATTATCAAGGCCGTTAAGGAAGCCTGAATTAACCATTTCACCGTCGCCGGTATACGCTTCAACTGTGATGTCGCCGCCCTTGATAACCTCAATAATATCGATGCCGAATTTCTTTGCAAATTCCCAGTCTCTCTGGTCGTGAGCGGGTACCGCCATAATAGCGCCCGTACCGTAGCCCATCATTACGTAGTCGGAGATGTATACGGGAATATCGGTATCGTTTACGGGGTTTTTAGCGGTAATGCCGTCAAGTCTTACGCCTGTCTTATCCTTAACAAGCTGTGTACGCTCGAATTCGGTCTTTTTAGCGCATTCCTTACGGTAATCCTCAACCTCGTCAAAGTTAGCGATTTTGTCCTTGTATTGGTCGATAAGCGGGTGCTCGGGAGCGATAACCATAAAGGTTACGCCGAAGAGCGTATCGGGACGGGTCGTATAAATCCTGAGTTCCTCGGGAACCTCGTTGATTTTAAAGTTTACGAAGGCGCCTCTTGATTTGCCTATCCAGTTAATCTGCTGAAGCTTAACGTTGGGAAGATAGTCAACCTCTTCAAGACCTTCAAGGAGTTTATCGGCATACTCGGTTATGCGGAGATACCATACGTCCTTGGATTTCTGAACAACGTCGCTGTGGCAGATGTCGCACTTGCCGCCCTGGGAGTCCTCGTTTGAAAGAACTACCTTACAGGAGGGACAGTAGTTTACGAGAGTCTTATCCCTGAATGCGAGCCCGTGCTCGAACATTTTGAGGAATATCCACTGAGTCCACTTATAATAGTCCTCGTCGGTGGTGTCAATTACTCTGTTCCAGTCGAAAGAAAAGCCTACTCTTTTAAGCTGAGCGGTAAACTTTTCGATATTCATATCGGTAACCTTACGGGGATGAATACCGGTTTTAATAGCGTAGTTTTCGGTAGGAAGACCGTAGGCATCAAATCCTATCGGGAAGAGCACGTTATAGCCCTGAAGTCTTCTTTTACGGGATACCACTTCAAGTCCCGAATAAGCCTTAATGTGGCCGACGTGCATACCTGCGCCCGAAGGATAAGGAAATTCTACGAGAGCGTAAAACTTTTTCTTATCCGAGCCGTCAACGGCGTTAAAAGTGCCTTTTTCGTCCCAGATATCCTGCCATTTTTTCTCGATTTTCTTAAAATTATATTCCATTTATCTGTCCTCCTTGATGACAAATTCGCTTATATCTATTTTCTCGCCGTCGTCCCAGAGACGCTCAATCTGATAAAAATCCCTTCCCTTATTGAGAAGAACGTGAATTACAACGCCCGTATAATCAAGGCAAATCCACTCGCTTGTTCTTCCCTCGATATGGTGGGGTTCGATTCCCTGCTCAGAGAGCTTGAACTCTATTTCGTCGGCAATCGCTTTAAGCTGCGTGTTTGAAGTCGTGGTAGCGATAACGAAATAATCGGTAATTATCGTAAGGTCGCTCACCTTGATTACCTCAATATCAAGCCCTCTTTTGCTGTCGATTGCCTTTACGGCGGTTTTTACAATTTCAAAATAATTTTCCATATTTACCCTTCCATTTTTTCAAGAATACAATTATAGCAGCTAAGCGTATCGGGATGAAGAAAACGGTTTTCTTCAACAACGCTTTTAATTATGTAAGTAAGTGAATAAAGCATAGCGGAATATAGGTTTTCATCCGTCTTTTTTCTCATAATATCCACGTCGGGATAATGCCTGTCCTCAGACGTAAAATCCGCAAGATAAATCAGCATTTCAAACAGCGTCATATTCTCGCGCCCCGTCGTGTGGTAACGGATTCCGCTTACAATTTCTTCGTCGTCTATGCCGAAATTTTTTATCAAGGTTCCCCTTTTCAATGTAGGTTAAAGGGCGGTCGTACTTTTCAATCAGCTTTATCTGCTCGGTATCGGGCATTTCCTTGGTAATATCGTGAAGTATTCCCGCAAGGTACGCCTTGTTTTCGTCGGCACCGTGCTTTTTTGCAAGCTCCCTTGCCCTGTCGGCAACGCAGATACTGTGATTATAGCGATACTCTGAGAGCGTGTTTTTTATCAGTTCAACATAGTTTTCATACATAGAGCCCGTGCTCCTTAATATATTCTTCAACCCCGTCCGGTACAAGGCCTTTTATGCTCTCGCCGTTTTTAATGCGGTTTCTGATATCGCTTGAAGAAACGTCAACAACATCG
>CAJOER010000144.1 GCA_905233805.1 uncultured Eubacterium sp.
AAGCTTCAGCCTTCGATATTGTATTTCGACTGGTGGATTCACAACCACACCTTCAAGCCTTACCTTAAAAAGCTCTGTGCTTATTACTATAACAGAGCCGAGGAATGGGGCAAAGAAGTTACAATTAACTACAAGCATCAGGCGTTCCCGCCTACCGTTGCAACCTTCGACGTAGAGCGCGGCGCGCTTACTGATATATCCCCCGTTCCGTGGCAGACCGATACGGCTATCGGCAAGCATTCCTGGGGATACACAAAGGGTAACAGATATAAGAATTCACGCCAGATTATCTGCGATATGATTGACATAATCAGTAAAAACGGAATGCTTCTTCTCAACGTTGGTCCGAAGCCCGACGGCACTATTACCGAGCAGGAAACTGCAGTTCTTCTCGATATAGGCAAGTGGCTTGAAAAGAACGGCGAGGGAATTTACGGCACTACGTTCTGGCGTCAGTTCGGCGAAGGTAAGACGAATAATGAGGGCGGATTCTTCAAGGACAATGAGGAAAAGCATTTTACCGATAAGGATTTCCGCTTTACGTACAAGGACGGATACGTTTACGCCTTCCAAATGAGGTGCTCGGGCAGAAACGCTAAAATAAGGGCGTTTCACAAGCGCGCTCAGCACGATTTCCTTGTAAACTCCGTAACTCTTCTTGAAACGGGCGAAAAGCTTGAATTTGAGAGAAACAAAAATGAAATGATAATTAAAACAAATGCTTATAAGAGTGATAAACCCATTTGCTTTAAGATTGAGATTGACTGATGAAAACTAACGCAACTTATTTTTTAAACGACAAAAACGAACCGCTGAAATACGGCGAAATAAACTTAATAAACCCGAAAAGGCAGCGTCTCAGAGGCGAAGAACTCAAGGAAGGAATTGAAGCAATACCCGTATTCTGCGGCTTTTGCGGAACCGACTTTGAGCTTATGAAAATGGGAGAAAGAGGCGAACTTTCGTCTAAATTCCCCGAGGGCGAAAAAAGGCTCATTAACGGCCACGAGGGCGTAGTCTGGGTACCGGGTGAAAACCGCTTTGCAATTGTTCTTATCAGAGGCGGCGACAGCTTTGACCCGACCCGATTTACCGAGGACGAGGACTATTTTGAATATGGCTGCGACAGGGCTGACGGACTTTTTTCGGATAAAAACTATTTTAATCCCGATATGCTTTTGCACTTACCCGAGGAGTACGAAAACGTCACAGTTCTCCCCCTCTCTCTTGCGAAGAAACTTGTATTCAGCGACCCTTATGCCTGCGCAATTTTCCAGCACGAGAGAATGAGCGACATCGGCGAGGCGCAGAACTTCAGGGTAGTTATGGCAAGAGAAAAATGTTCCGAAAGCAAGGCGCGTAAAATCGCGTCCGACGAAACTTTTAAGTACACCGTAATTTACGGACTCGGCACAACGGGACTTTTCATCGGCGACCAGATAAGACGTAATCACCCGACGGCGAAAATCCTTTTCGTAGCACGAAGCGGCGAGGAAAGCAAAAAGGTTAAGTTCGTAAAAGAAAACGTAAAAGCCGACTACCTCTGCGCCTTCGGTCTCAGCGAGGACGAGGCGGCGCAGAAGATAAAAGAAAAACTCGGCGCTAACGCGAGCGCCTTTGTGGGCACAAGCGGTAACAGCGTTGAAGCGCGTATTGCCTTTGAAAAAGGCGTGCTCGGCTGTAACGGAATTTACGACAGCTTTTCGCTCGGCCCGAAGGTTGAATACGACACGATGCCCTTCGGATTCAAAAACCACGTTATTTTAGCTTCCATTAACTTTACGCAAAAGCATATGGAAGAAGCAATAAGAATACTCAGCAAGAGCAGATTTGACGAACTAGTTGAACTTATTGACAAAGACGAATTTATCAGCAACGCGATGGACGCTTATATCAATAAGATTTACAGCAAAGGCGCGCCGCTTAAAACAGCGGTAATATGGAACGCAAAATACATTGACGGAGATAAATAATGAAAACAATTCAGATAACAAAACCGTTTGAAATTAAACTGATTGATAAGGAAAAGCCCGCCGTTAAAGACGGCGAGGCGCTGCTTCGCGTTTTATACTGCGGTATATGCGGCGCGGACGTTGCATCTTACACGGGTAATCAGCCGTTTACCACTTACCCGCGAATTCCCGGTCACGAGTTCTCGGCACAGATTGTTGAAATCCCTGAAAACGACAAGGGACTCAAGGCTGGAGATATTATTACCTGCAACCCGTACTTTAACTGCGGTGAGTGCTACGCGTGCAAAAGAGGAATTGTAAACGCCTGTCACGATAATCAGACTATGGGTGTTCAGCGCGACGGCAGTTTTCAGGAATATATCACTATGCCCGTTGAGCGTATAATTGACAGCAAGGGACTCTCGGCAAAAGAGCTTGCGCTTATTTGCAAGTCCGTTCCGCTGCCTTTCACGCTTGAAGAGAACCGCGAAGTAACCATCACCTTGTCGGCTTCCGTAAATAATGCATCGGAACAATGGGTAAGCATGACCTCGCTTGCTCTCTTGCGTGAACCTGAAACTGATGCTGTTAATTCCGTTACTACTAATACTTCGTCCAGCGAACAAGGCTTTGACCTTTCGGGACGCCCGATGACTAAGAAACATGGAATCAAGATAAGTAAGGGAAAGAAGTTCCTGAGATAAAGGGTTCTTGCTCC
>CAJOER010000145.1 GCA_905233805.1 uncultured Eubacterium sp.
GAAGCTGTCGCAGGATACGCATACTGCAACCTCCACGGCCTCTGGAAAAAAGACGCATAAGTATTAAAGCCACAGCTTAACGCTGTGGCTTTTAACTATTTGATTACTATTTTTACCGTAACCTTTTTGGTTGCCGCTTTATAGTTTTTGTCGCCCTTTGCCGCAACCTTGATTTTCAATTTGTACGTACCTTTTTTCAGTCCTTTTTTAACTGTGATTTTGCCCGTCTTTTTGCTGATTGAAATCTTCTTGCTGCCGCTTTGCTTGGTATAAGCCACCGCGCCCTTTGCCTTTGAAACGGAAAGCGCCTTTTTACGGGCTATTTTTTGGTCTTTTCTCTTGAGCGCCGAATAATCAACCTTTGCCGTCTTTGCCTTTACCGTAAGCGGATTTTTCGCCTTTTTAATCGTGAATTTTATCTTTTTATCCGCCTTTGTTCCGTCAGACCAGACAAACGACTGCGGTCCCATATCGCCCCACAGTATCGCCGTCGCAGTATACGTTCCCGCGTCGGTCGCTTTATAGTTTACAACGTCGTAGCCGTAATAGTTTATGTAGCTGCTGCCCTCGCTCGTAAGAACGCCGATCTGTTCTTTTCCGTTATACGTCAGCGTCAGTCCGACGGGCGGGTCAACGGGATAATCGCCCTTAGGCTCATTATCGTCATACATCGCAAGCGCTGCTGGCGAATTAACCGACAGAACAAGGCACAACGCCAACAAAGCCAATAATACTTTTTTCATAATTTTAACTCCTTTAAAATTATTTCTCTGCCGTAATTGTACCATATTTTCTCCCCCTCCGTCAAGAACTCCGAAGCCGTGCATTTTTGTACTGTTTTTTCTGCATTTCTTATTGTAAATATCGCGTCTATATGCTATTATATATAATTAATAAAGCAAAAAGGAGATTAGGAATGTCAAAGGTTTACCGCGTTTTTGTTGAAAAGAAAAAAGGAAACGATATTGAAGCGGGTCAGATTTTAAACGACCTTAAAAACAACGTCGGAATTACGGCGCTTGAGGATTTGCGCCTCATTAACCGCTACGACGCCGAGGAGCTCAGCGAGGACGAGTTCAAAAAGGCTGTGAGTCAGGTTTTCTCGGAGGCGAATCTTGATAACGTTTACGACGAAATCAGCTTCGACGAGGGCTGGCAGTATTTTGCCACCGAGTACCTCCCCGGTCAGTACGACCAGAGAGCAGACTCCGCGGCGCAGTGTATCCAGCTTCTCACCGCGGGCGAAAGACCGCGCGTTGCCTCGGCAAAAATCATTGCCGTTAAAGGCGATATCACCCCCGACGACCTGAATAAAATCAAGTCGTATATGATTAACCCTGTTGAATCCCGCGAGGCTTCAATGGAACTTCCCGAAACCCTTGACATAAAATCCGACGTTCCCGAAAATATTGCGCGTATTCACGGCTTTATCAGTATGAGCGATAGTGAAATCGCCGCATATCATAAAGAGATGGGCTTCGCCATGAGCGTTGCCGACCTCTGCTGGGTACGCGATTATTTCAAAAATGACGAAAGCCGCGACCCCTCTCTCACCGAGCTTAAGGTAATCGACACCTACTGGTCGGACCACTGCCGCCACACTACCTTTGCAACTCAGCTTGACGAGATTAAAATCGACGAAAGCAAGTATTCAAAGGCGATTGAAAAGGCGCTCGAAAACTATTTTGAGGTAAGAAAAGAGGTTTACGGCGAGCGTAAGGATAAAATCGTCTGCCTTATGGATATGGCATGTATCGGTACCAAGGCGCTCAAAAAGAGAGGTTACGTTGACGACCTTGACGAAAGCGAGGAAATCAACGCCTGCTCAATCAATATCGACGTTGAAATCGACGGTAAAAAAGAGCCGTGGCTCTTACAGTTTAAAAACGAAACGCACAACCACCCGACCGAAATCGAACCCTTCGGCGGCGCGGCAACCTGCCTCGGCGGCGCAATCCGCGACCCGCTTTCGGGACGTGCTTACGTATATCAGGCAATGCGCGTAACCGGTTCGGGCGACCCGACTACTCCGTTTGAAAAAACACTTGACGCAAAGCTCCCGCAGAGTAAAATCACCGTCGGCGCGGCGCAGGGCTACTCCTCCTACGGAAACCAGATAGGCCTCGCTACGGGACAGGTTGTTGAACTCTACGACGAGGGCTACGTCGCAAAGCGTATGGAAATAGGCGCGGTAATCGGCGCTTCCCCGAAAGAAAATGTAATCCGTGAAGTTCCGCAGGACGGCGACGTTATCGTCCTCCTCGGCGGCCGCACGGGACGCGACGGCTGCGGCGGCGCAACCGGCTCCTCAAAGGCGCACAATTCAATGTCCATTGAAACCTGCGGCGCAGAGGTTCAGAAGGGTAACCCCCCGACCGAAAGAAAAATCCAGCGCCTGTTCAGAACCGCCGAGGTTGCAAAGATGATTAAGCGCTGCAACGACTTCGGCGCGGGCGGCGTATCCGTCGCTATCGGCGAGCTTGCCGACGGGCTTAAAATTGATTTGGACAAGGTCCCCAAGAAATACGACGGCCTTGACGGAACCGAGCTTGCAATCTCCGAATCTCAGGAGAGAATGGCGGTAGTTATCGACAAAGGCGACGTTGAAAAGTTCACCGCCCTTGCAAATGCGGAAAATCTTGAGGCAACC
>CAJOER010000146.1 GCA_905233805.1 uncultured Eubacterium sp.
GAGATTATGGACTGGTCAAAAAAGAACGTCTACTCGGTATGGCATATATGCTGGGGCGCTCAGGCTGGACTCTATTATCATTACGGTATTAAGAAATACCCGACTGAAAAGAAAATCTTCGGCGTATTCCCCCACGTTTCACTTGATGAAACGCATCCGCTGATGAGAGGACTTGACGACGAATTCTATGTACCACATTCAAGACACACGGAAATCAGACGTCAGGATATCGCAAGAATAAAGGACCTTCAGATTATATCTTTCAGCGAAGAAGCAGGCGTTCATATCGTTGCAGATATGGAGTGCAGAATGTTCTTCGTAACAGGTCACAGCGAATATGACAGGGATACGCTTGCAAAGGAGTATTTCAGAGACAAGGAAAAAGGTCTTGATATTGATATTCCCGCAAACTATTTCCCTAACGACGATGAAAAGCTCGTACCGAAAATGGAGTGGCGAGGAACGGCAAACCTTCTTTTTAACAACTGGCTTAATTACTTTGTATATCAGAAAACGCCGTACGACCTTAATAACCTATAATAAAAAAGCGTTGAGATTTCTCAACGCTTTTATTTTTATTTATGTACGGTTTGTCTGTTTTGATAAAACGTATTCGGCATATTCAGCGGATTTGCTTCGCGAGGAATAATTATACCGATTAGTTCGGGATATTTCATACAAAGCATTCTCGGAATAAGAAGGTAATCCTCCATATCCCGTTTTGAAAGCTTTTTGATTTTGCCGAAACAGATAATATACAGAGCCGCAATAAACACATAGAAGAAAAGGCAAAGGTAAACATTCTCGGTAAACAGACAGAAATCATAAAAACCGTGAACAAGAACAGGAACTATAATTGCCTTAGCAAGATGGGCTTTATACTTATACTTCGGAGGTCTCGGCTTAATCATATGTAAGTTTGCAAAATACGCTTCCGACTTATCGCAGAGGCGGTAAGTATGCCACATACTGTAACTGTAACCCATAAACACGGCAAAGAACATATGACCCGGGACCGCTGTAAACGCTCTTGAAATTGCAACCTGCGAACCGTACTCAGCAACATAGAAAACATTTTCAAATGCTGCAAATCCGAGAGATACAAACACGGCATAAATCATACCGTCAAAAAGTCCGTTGAATTCCTTATGATTCCTTGTGTATAAAAACATAAACAGGAATTTGCATCCCTCTTCAACCAAAGCGACTCCGAAAAATGCCTTAACAAAGAAATATACATAATTGTTTTCACCGAAAACGGATAGAACAATGTTATCAAGCAGCATTTCAATAAATCCTGCCGGTATGCATGAGAGTACACCCAACAAAACGAGAATAACAAGCATTTTGAAAGGCTCTTTGCTCTTGTCCTTGGACCAGACGTAAAACATTAATAATATTGCGGGCGCAACCGCTATTGCAAGTAAATATGTATTCATAATAATTATCCTTTATATAAATTAGATATTTTTTCTGCTCTAATTCTGACTTTTTCGGCAAGCTCGGCAGGTTCGGTAACCTTTATCCTGTCACCGAAGTTCATTATCCATGAAACTAGACCTTCGGATATTGCGGCGTTGATTGTCGTTTCAAAATGGTCGAGGTCAATGGCTTTAAGAGGTATTTTGGAACCGAAGCGGTCCATAATTTCTTCTCTCAAATCAAGGTGGCAAAGCAATTTGACCTGTCCTTTTTCGCCGCTGAACATATTAAACATCTGGGAAGAATAATCGGCGACGTTGAAAGAACCGTCATAATCGCTCACTTCGCTTACATCCCTTGCAGGCTCGTCGAGCATACAGATTCTTCTGATTCTGTCAAGCCTTAAATTCATAAGGTTATCGTATTTAGCATTATTACAGACAAGATAATAATGGTCGTTTTTCCAGATTAACGCGTAAGGTGAAACCTTAAATGTTTTTTCGGTATAAGACTTGTGATTTTCCTTATCTATATTACGCCTTTTATATGAAAACTTAACCATTTTCTTATTAAGTATTGCTTCGTGAAGAAAATCGATTACGTAATAGATTTCCTCGTTATCACATTTTGCGTTACTGTCGATATAGACCTGAGAAACAAGTTCGTTTGCCTGATTTTTTGAAACAAGGGTTTCAAGCTTTTCAAGAAGAACCTTGGTTTTATCGGGTGTAATAAATCCGGCTGACGAAACCGCGTCGGTAAGAAGCCTTACCTCGGGAAGTTCAAACTTACGCGTTCCCATAAAGAAACCGCGTTTGGGCGACTTGGTTGAAACTATGTCAAAGCCTATGCTGTTAAGAGTCTGAACGTCAGCATAGATTGATTTTCTTTCGCACTTAACGCCGTCTTTTTCAAGCAAAGATATTAAATCGGTAGTTGAAAGCGGATTGCTTTCATCGGAAAAATCTTTGAGATATTTATAAATCAAAAGCGTTTTAACTTTTGAACTCGCCATAATACTGCTCCTTTCATTTTTCTACATTATATCACATATTATCGAGCATTTCAACGATAGTCCTGAAAATAGGACAACAATTTTCGGAACCGCTTGTACCTTCGTCGCACATAACTACGATTGCGTATTCAGGATTGTTATAAGGGTAAACTCCGGCAAACCAGGTATTCAGTATTTCCTTACCGTCTTGGTTTTTATAGTAAGCGGTTTTACCCGTACCGTATTCTGTGACATATCGAAGATAATTCAGAATAGTATCAGCAGTAGATTGACTCAGTACCTGACGGCCCTTTGAAGCGTCATAACGTTTAAGTTTCATCTTATCGTCGACAGTGCCCAGAACAAGCGCAGGATTTTTCATAACTCCGCCGTTTGCTATACTACACATAAGCGAGCAAATCTGAAGCGGTGTCGCAGTTAAACAGCCCTGACCGAATCCAAGCTGAGCAGTATCGCCTTTGGAGTAATTAACAGAAGAATCGGGAAGAATGCCGTTTTTGATGTTCCAACCGTTACAAAGTTCGGTATACGAGTCAAAGCCGAGACGTTTAGCAGTATTAATAATTTTTTCTGCGCCGAGTTCAAGCGCAAGACTTGCAAAATAACAGTTGCAGGAATTTGCAAGAGCATCTTTTAAAGACTGCTCGCCGTGGGCTTTGCCTTTCTGGCAGGTAAAAACCGTATCGCCGACTTTAATCTTACCGCTGCATTTGTATTTGCGTATT
>CAJOER010000147.1 GCA_905233805.1 uncultured Eubacterium sp.
TCAGTGCCCGCTTTGCGTCGGGGTAAGTGCAACCGGGCGTAGTGCCGTAGGTAGTGATGATAAAGGAATAAAAACTACCCTCCGATTTAACCGAAAGCGACTTTAAAAACTCCCTTGTAATAATGGGGAGTTCCCACCAGTACACGGGTGTAACTATTCCGAGCATTTCATTTTTGTCAAGCGTAACGCTGCCGGAAAACTCTTCTATTGAAACGGCGCTGTCGCCGAATTCCTTTGCAATTTCTGACGCAACGTACTTACAGTTTCCCGTTGCGGAAAAGTATAAAATCATAGTATTTTACCCTTATTCATTCAGTAAAGATAATTGTAAACAAAAACCGCTGTTTTGTCAAATTGCGAAAGTTAAAAAACATACTGTAATATTGAGTTATAATATGTTATAATAAAAAAAAGCGGCTGAAAGGGGAAGGTTATGACCTGGCATTTGGCAATAGATATAGGCGCTTCAAGCGGAAGACATATTCTCGGCTGTTTAAAGGACGGGAAGCTCTGTCTTGAAGAAATATACAGATTTGAGGATTATCTCGTTCAGGATAACGGCTCGTTAATCTGGAATATTGAAAAGCTTGTAAGCGAGGTTAAGGCGGGGATTGAAAAGTGCGCAAAGCTCGGCAAAATCCCGTCAACAATCGCAATAGACACCTGGGGCGTTGACTATGTTCTTCTTGATAAAAACAAAGAAGAAATCCTGCCCGCCTTCTCATACCGTGACAGCCGAACCTTCGCCGCCGTCGACGAGGTCGGAAAAATCATTCCGCAGGAGGAGCTCTACGCGAAAACGGGAATTCAAAAGGCGAATTTCAACACGCTCTATCAGCTTTACTGCGATAAGAAAAGCGGAAAACTCGATAAGGCTGAATTTTTTCTTATGATGCCCGACTATATCGCGTTTAAACTGACGGGCGAAATCAAAAACGAATACACCGAGGCGACTACAACTAATCTCATCAACGCCGAAACAAAAACCTGGGACGGCGAAATTCTTGACCGGCTCGGAATAAAGAAAAGTATATTCAGCGAAATCTCGCCGCCGTGTACGAAGGTAGGCGCGCTCAGGGGCTTTGACTTTGACAGTACGGTTATCCTCGCACCCTCGCACGACACCGCAAGCGCAGTAGCCGCCTGCTCAACGGGGGACAACGGGGTATATATCTCCTCGGGCACGTGGAGCCTTATCGGAACCGAAAATCTTTCTCCCGTACTGAGCAAAGAAGCGCTTGAAGCGAATTTTACAAACGAGGGCGGAATCAATTACCGCTACCGTTTTCTCAAAAACTTTATAGGTATGTGGCTCTTTCAGAATATCAGAAAGAACATGAATAAAAAGTACTCGTATGACGAAATGATGAACCTTGCGATGAACAGTGCGGGCTTTGAGGAAATAGATACCAACGCGCCCGAATTCGTCGCGCCCGAGAATATGCTCGACGCTATAAGAGCATATCTCGGTAATGAAAAGATGAGCGTTGATATTGTGATTAATTCCGTGTATCACTCGCTTGCAAAGGCGTATGCCGGCGTTGTTGAAGAGATTGAAAATATCAGCAAAAAAACGGTTGATACAATTAATATAGTAGGCGGCGGAAGCAAGGACGAATACCTTAATAAGCTTACCGCGCAGTACACGAAAAAGAAAGTTCTTGCGGGCCCGGTCGAGGCGACCGCAACGGGTAATCTAATCTCTCAGCTTATATATTCAAAAGAGGTAAAAGGCCTTGAGGAAGCAAGAGAACTCGTTAAATCATCGTTCAGTATCAGGGAGGTGGAATGATGTTTTATCAGGATGCAAAAAGCGTTTATGCAAAGTACGGCATTGATACCGACGCCGCAATAAATAAACTGAAAAACGTACCGCTTTCGCTTCACTGCTGGCAGGGCGACGACGTAAGAGGCTTTGATACGGACCCGAATAAGCCCCTGACAGGCGGTATTCAGACTACGGGCAACTACCCCGGCAGAGCGAGAACGCCCGAGGAACTTATGGCTGATATTGACGAGGTTTTAAAACTCGTTCCCGGTAAGGTTAAAATGAACCTTCACGCCTCCTACGCAATTTTTGAGGACGGCGAGTGGGATGACCGCGATAAATTAGAACCTAAGCATTTTAAGAAATGGGTTGATTTCTGCAAGGAAAGAGGGCTCGGCTGCGACTTTAATCCCACCTTCTTTTCTCACCCGAAGTGCGACCCGCTGACGCTTTCCTCACCGAATGAAGAAACACGTAAATTCTGGATTGAGCACGGTAAGGCGTGTATCCGTATTTCAAATTATCTTGCAGAGGAACTCGGCGAGCCCTGCGTTATGAATATCTGGACGGGCGACGGCTATAAGGATATCCCTGCCGACAGAATAGGCCCGCGCGAAAGATACAAAAACAGTATAGACGAAATACTTTCCGAGCAGTATGATTTCGGCAAGGTCAAGCCTTGTATTGAAAGCAAGGTTTTCGGCATAGGCGTTGAGGCGTATACTGCGGGCTCGGCTGAATTTGCGCTTTCATACGCGGCGCTTAATATGGATAAGTGCATTCCGCTTATGGATAACGGCCACTATCATCCGACCGAGGTCGTAAGCGATAAAA
>CAJOER010000148.1:0-1500 GCA_905233805.1 uncultured Eubacterium sp.
AATTTTCTCCTTTCGAAATTAAAACAGATTTAGGGTATAATACCCCTTATTTTAATCAACTTAATTATACAATATAAATCAAAGTTTGTAAATAATAACTTAATACTTAACAATATATTTACAATTACATTATAAATGTGTTATTATGTAAACGGTGATTAAAATGCAAAAGATACTTCTATTCGGCGATGGCAATTTTTTAAGGGCTTTTGCGGGCGAATATATTGAAAATGCAAACGAAAAAAGCGGTAACATTAAAGCTTACATATGTCAGCCGAGAACGAATACAAAGGTAATTGACGCGCTTAAAGAACAAAACTGTAAATACGACGTTATTTTCAGGGGCAGACTCGGCGGAAAAGTAATCGACGAAAGGAAGACCGTCACCTCTTTTGAAGGAGCTATTGATACCGTCGGCGAATACAATAAGCTGACCGAACTGTTTTGCGATAACGATTTACAAATTGTAATATCAAATACAACAGAAGCGGGTATTTGTTTTAATGAAAAAGACAGAATTGAAAACTCGCCTGCGGTTTCCTTCCCTGCTAAAATGACGGCGTTATTATATGAAAGATATAAATCAGGCGTCGGGGATATTGTATTTTTGCCGGTTGAACTTATTGAAAATAACGGCAGCGCGCTCAAAGGCTGCATCCTGAAATACGTTGATTTATGGGGCTTGGAGGCTGAATTTAAAGAATATGTCAAAGGCAAATGCTATTTCTGCAACACCCTCGTTGACCGTATAGTTACGGGCCACACCGAGGGCGACGAAGACAAATGCAGCGTCACCTGTGAGCCGTACAGAAGCTGGATAATTGAAGCGGACTCATACGCGAAAGATACAATTCCTTTTGATGGTATTGATTATACAGACAGTATTGAAATTTTCAGAAAAAGAAAAGTAAGAATTTTAAACGGTATACATACTATGAGCGTTCCTGCGGCGTATATGGCAGGATTCGATATTGTAAGGGACGTAGTAAACGACAAGCTGTTTAACGACTTCATTAAATGCGGAACCGCTGAGATTGAAAAGACGCTCCCCTTCTCCTGCTCAGATTTTACAGACAGCGTAATTGAACGTTTTAATAATCCGTTTATCGACCATAAGCTTCTCGATATTGCGCTCAACTCCGTTTCAAAATTCAGGGAAAGATGTTTATACACTCTACTTGATTATATTGAAATTGAAAAGACAATCCCCGCGGCGCTCGCGTTTTCATTTGCTGCGTTAATTGCATTTTACAATAAGGAAAACGAGAGAGAGTACGAACTCAGGGACAGTGAGGATATAATCGATTTCTTTGAAAATAAACCCGATGTGCACGCCGTTCTTTCAAACACTGCTTTCTGGGGAAGAAATCTTACAGAGGTTGACGGTCTTGAAAGCGCCGTTGAGAAATACTACGCTCTTATTAAAAGCAAGGGCGTAAAAGCCGCAATTGAAGAGGTTATATATGAATAAGCTTTATAAAATCAACGAAAAAGATAACG
>CAJOER010000148.1:1516-4095 GCA_905233805.1 uncultured Eubacterium sp.
GTTCCCTTCGGGCATAAGATGCTTCTTTGCGACCTCAAAAAAGGCGAGAGCGTAATCAAATACGGCAACGCAATAGGGCATATCACCGAAGATATGCCCAGAGGTTCGTATATTCACGAGCACAACCTCAAAACAGATTTAGACAGTATAAAAGCATACGAATTCAGCGGAGAAAACGATTATTCTCCGATAAAATCAGACGTGACAATTAAGGCATACCGCAGGTCGAACGGTGAAATAGGAATAAGAAACGAACTTTGGATTATACCTACGGTAGGCTGCGTTAATAAAACCGCTCAGCTTATTGAAGAAGAAACGAAGAAAATCTACGGCGACGTTGTTGCGTTCACACATCCTTACGGCTGCTCGCAGATGGGCGACGACAAGGAAACTACAAGAAAGATTCTCTCATCGCTTATTAAACACCCGAACGCGGGTGGAGTGCTTGTACTCTCTCTCGGTTGCGAGGATTCAAACGCCGAGGTAATAAAAGAATACCTTGGCGAGTACGATAAAAACAGAATCCGCTTTCTCGTTTGTCAGGAGGTTAAGGATGAACTCGAATCTGCAAAAAAGATTATCGGTGAACTCCTTGACATAATGAAAAACGACAGGCGTGAAAATGTTAATATAAGCGAACTTAAAATAGGGCTTAAATGCGGCGGAAGCGACGCATTTTCAGGTATTACGGCTAATCCTCTTTGCGGAAAAGCAACGGATTACCTGACGTCGCGCGGCGCTTCGGTTATACTTTCGGAAACGCCTGAAATGTTCGGCGCGGAGCATATACTTATGAGCAGAAGCCTGAACAGAGATATTTTCAATGCGCAGGTAAAAATTATAAACTCATTTAAGAAATACTTTGCCGACAATAATCAGGAATGCTACGAAAACCCGTCCTACGGCAACCGTAAGGGCGGAATAACCACTCTTGAAGAAAAGTCGCTAGGATGTATTCAAAAGGGCGGAAACAGCGTTGTATGCGACGTACTCGGCTACGGCGAAAGAGTAAAGAAAGCCGGACTTTCCCTGCTGACGGGACCGGGCAACGATATTGTATCAACTACCAACCTCGCATGCTCGGGCGCACATATTATTCTTTTCACCACGGGAAGAGGAACGCCTCTCGGCGCACCAGTTCCGACAATTAAAATTTCGTCAAACTCACAGCTTTTTGATACTAAGAAAAACTGGATTGATTTTGATGCGGGCGAAGCTATTGACGGCAGAGATTTAATAGATGAATTAATTAATCTTATTGTTGAAACTGCCGACGGTAAGAAAACCAAAAACGAAGAAAACGGATACCGCGATATAGCGATATTCAAAAACGGAGTAACTATGTAAAAAAGCGGGCAACGCCCGCTTTTAAATATTATCCTCAAGCTTTATGAATTCTTTCTTTGCGTTTTCAAGCCACGCCTTACGCCACTCTTCTACTCCGACGGTAAACTCCGCGTTCAGAAATTCATCCGTCATCTGTATACCGAGGGTCGGCGCTATCATCCAACCTCCCATACAGAGTATATTGGAATCATTAATAACTCTACTCATTTTCGCACCGTAGGTACTCTCAACAACGGCAGCGCGGATTCCCTTAAACTTATTCGCAACCTGGGACATTCCCATACCCGTACCGCAGATAAGTATACCGAGGTCTGCTTTGCCCTGCTGGATATCTTTTGCGGCAAGAGGAGCAACCTCATAAAACGGAACTGCCTCTTCTTCGTTTTCAGGACCGTAAACAATTAATTTAATCCCCTTTTCTTCAAGATGCTTTTCAAGTGCTTTACGAAGCGGATAGCCCGACTTATCCGAGCCGATAACAATAATCATAAATATCTCCTTTCATACAAAAGCCCTTCTTTTATTCGATTATAATCTATCGCTTGTATTTTGTCAAAATAATTTGTTGTATATCAATAACTATTATGTTAAAATAAAATTATCTGTAATAAGGAGGCGGCGCTATGACAAAAAATGAATATCTTAAAGAAATAGATTCCGTTATAAAAAACGGAAAATACAAGGACAACTGGCAGTCCCTTTCGGGCCATAAAACGCCCGACTGGTACTACCGAGGTAAGTTCGGCATTTTTATTCACTGGGGTATTTACAGCGTTCCGGGATTCGGAAACGAGTGGTATTCGAGGAATATGTACAATAAAGAGTCACGCGAATACTATCACCACCTCAGAGTATACGGAAAGCAGAGTAAGTTCGGTTATAAAGATTTTATCCCGAACTTTACGGGCGAAAAGTTCAATGCGGAGGACTGGATTGCCCTGTTTAAGAAAGCCGGCGCAAAATTTGTTACGCCTGTATGTGAACATCATGACGGCTTTGCTATGTATGAAACCGAGTTCAACCGCTGGAACGCAAAGGAAATGGGACCCAAGCGCGACGTTGCCCAAGAAATTAAAGCGGCGTGCGAAAAAGAAGGTCTCACCTTTTGTGCCTCAACGCACAGAGCCGAGCATTATTTCTTTATGAACCCCGGACGCGGCTATGACAGCGATATAAACGACGAGGCGTATTCAGATTTTTACGGCCCCGCGGTTGAAATAAAAGCTTTATTT
>CAJOER010000149.1 GCA_905233805.1 uncultured Eubacterium sp.
TAGCGAATATTGAGCCTATTCCTATTACGCCGAGACCTACAACGCTCATACCCATTACGGCGCCGCCCGAAAATGCAACTTTAAGAGCAGGGGAGAGTCCGCCGTCTTTTGCCGCCGCTGCCGTTCTTACGTTCGCTTTAGTAGCAACCGTCATACCGAAGTATCCTGCAAGCGTTGAGAAAAGCGCGCCTATTACGAAACATACCGCGGTCTGCCAGTTAATTGCAATCGCAATAGCAACAAAGAGTACGGCTGCAAAGATTACGAGAATCTTGTATTCCGAGAAAAGGAACGCCTTTGCGCCTGCGGCGATATTACCGCTGATTTTCTTCATTCTCTCGGTTCCTGCGTCCTTCTTGCTTATTGACGACGCTATAATTACAGCGAAAATCAAAGCAATAAGTCCCGCAATCGGGGTAAGTATTGCCAGTATTGAATCAAGTTTTACCACTTATAATCACTTCCTTAAAGTCTGGGGTTATATCAATCATAAGCGCGGCTCTTCTGAGCTGCGTATGAAATTTAAGATTTATTCGTCGTCTGAATTGCCGAGTCCTGCCGCAGCCTGAGCAGCGTTAATTCTTTCCTGCTCTTTAAGACGTTCTGCGCGGATATCCGCAAGTTCTACAATCATTTCCTGCTGGAGTTTTCCGTGGATGGGATAGAGGATAAACGAAACGCCGTATAAACCTCTTGCAAGCGCGGGAAGCACGCAGAATACAGTCCAGATACCCTGAAGCATTTTCGGGTCTGTCTGCGGGATAGCGTTGCCGAGCGAGTCGGTAAGGGGTATGTAGTTAATCCAGGTAAGAACCATACCCGAGAGCCAGCCCGTAACCGAGGTGGCAAGTTTAATGAAATATCCCTGAACCGTTGTAACGAGAGCTTCGTTTCTGAGTCCGTGTTTCCACTCCATCCAGTCAAGCGCCTCAGCGGTAAGAATCGGGTTTGCAACCTGAATAATCTTGTTGGGAAGACCGCAGATTGTCAGCGCGAATATAACGAATGCAAGGTTGAGAACTTTATTCTGCTCAAAAGTCTGACCGAAGGGGTGATATCCTATTACGTAAAGACCCATATAGGCGACGAAACCGAATACACCCGCGATAATTGCCGTAAGTCTTGCTCCGAGCTTTTTAACCATCTTTGCCGCGATGGGAACCATAACGTAGTTCGGAATACCCGTGAAGAGTCCGCATATAGTCTGGTTCATAAGCGAGCCTGAGTTGTTAAGCCAGAAATACTGCTCGGACGAACCGCCGACCGCCTTGAAGTTGTTGAAGAATTCCGCAAGAATTGTAACGAGAAGCGGTCTGTTTGAAAAGATGTTTTTAATACTTTCAAGAACAGAGGTTTCGTTCATTTCCTCACGGCTCATAAGGGGCACTCTTTCCCTCATATTAAAGAAACCGAATACGGCGAAGAATGCCGCGAGTATTAACATAAAGTAAGCGAAACCGCTGTATACGCCGACCATTGTGAACTTCGGGCTTATCTTCGGCATTACGGTAACGAGTACCGGAACGAGCGACGGAAGCCATACGCCGAAAAGTTCAAAGAACTTCGTAATCGTAATAAGATTATTACGCTCGTTGGTGTTCGGGGTTATGTTGTAAATCATAAGTCCCCATGCGCCGAAGTAACTCATGCCGAGTCCGTATATTACGATAGCCGTGCTCGCCCAGAAGATTTTGAATCCCGAGGTGAGATGACCGCCGGGCACGGTAAACATCATATATCCGCCTATGAGCCACAGGGGAAGGGGAACTATGAAGAACGGTCTTACTCGTCCCCATCTTGTTCTCGTACGGTCAATGATAAGTCCCGATATGGTATCGTCGACTGCGTCGTATATGGAAGCAACAAGGTTGATGTTCGCATATGCCGTAGTATTCAGTTTTAAGAACTGAATCATAAAGAATTCTTTAAACGCCGACGTAAACTGACCTAAATTCTTCTGTCCGAAATTTACAAGAACGTAGGCTGCAATTTCCTTGGGCGTGAGGTAATTCTTTTTAGTATACGCAAGCTTATCAAGCTCGGCTTCAACCTCAGCGTTAAAATCCTGAGTAGTTGTTGCATCCGCCAAAATTATCCCTCATTTCCGTAAGGATAAGCGCAACTGAGTGCAGTTATCCAATTATATAACATTAATATACTATCATATTAAACCTTTTAAATCAACAGTTTTTTAAGTAAAAATTTATTTTATTAGAAAGGTTGACAAGCGGAAGAAAACAATATAAAATAACTATGATTACGGTATTTTTCGTAAACATTAATTTTTAAGAGGTATTGCATATGGCAAGTAAATGTCCTAACTGCGGAAGAGTGCTTAAATGGTACGACGTTAAAGCAGAGTGTAAGGATTGCGGAGTAAGCATCCCTAATTTCAACTGGGAGGCAAGGCTTGAAGAGGACGCCGAAAAGGCGGCAGTAAAATCCGCAAGCTTTCACCGCAGTCTTAATATGTTCACCTATTCCGTATGGGGAACAAAACTCAGAATAGCAAGAATTATTCTTTCTTTTATACCTATTGTCGGTTATATCGTTCCGTGGTACGCCTTTAAAAG
>CAJOER010000150.1 GCA_905233805.1 uncultured Eubacterium sp.
AGTGGTACTCGTCGGCAAAGCAGCCGCCCGGCCAGCGCAAAACGGGAAGCCCCATCTCTTTAAGCGCCTTTACGACGTCTTTTCTCATACCGTTTTCGTTGGGGATTTTACTGTCTTCACCGACGTAAATTCCCTCGTAAATACAGCGTCCGAGATGTTCGCTGAAAGAACCGTAAATATCTTTATTTATCGTTGCTATTCTTTCGTTCGGGTTAATAAGATATTTTTCCATAAAAATTACTCCTTATTTTACTATTTTAAAGGTAACATATACTTATTATAAAGTCAAATAAAAATAGCGTTGAAAATATAAATATTTATGATATAATTCATTTAGGTGATAAAATGTATATAAATATTGAAAAGGCGATAAAACTCATAAAAGAAAGCTCGGCTGACGCGCTTATTCTCAGTAACGAAGCGAATATGCACTATATGTGCGCGTTTTCCCCGAGCGAGGGCTATGTTCTTATATTTAAGGACGGAAGTGCTTATCATATTGTTGACTCGCGTTATACCGAAACCGCGCAGAAGCACGCAGAAAAAACGAAGCTCAGCGTTATTGAAATAAATACACTTTTCACAGACGAGATAAAACGCCTTTGCGAAAAGCACTCCGCTAAGCGGATTATATTTGAAAATGAAAGTATAAGCCTTAAGCGGTATAACACGCTTAAAACGGCACTTGAAGGCGCTGAGTTTATTGAGCTCGGCGACAGGCTTATGCGTATCAGGAACAGAAAAGAGCCGTTTGAAATTGAACTTATGAAAAAGGCTAACGCGATTGCTGAAAAGTCTTTTCTTGAACTGTTAAACCATGTAAAGCCGGGTAAAAGCGAAAAAGAACTCGCCTCATACTTTGACTATCTTATGGCAAAAAACGGTTCTTACGGCCTTTCTTTTGATACGATACTGCTCACGGGTAAAAATACGTCTATGCCCCACGGCGTACCGTCAGACGACAAAATTAAAAACGGCGATTTTGTACTTTTTGATTTCGGCGCAACGTATGAGGGTTACCACTCGGATATGACGAGAACCGTTGCCGTAGGTAACGCAACAGACGTGATGAAAGAGATGTACGCACTTGTACTGAAAGCGCAGATAGCGGGTATCAGGGCGTTTAACGCGGGCGTAAAATGCGCAGACGTTTATAAGGCGTCATATGACGTATTAAACGAAAAGGATATGGCGCAATACTTCCGCCACGGACTCGGTCATGGAGTCGGACTTGAAATTCACGAAGGTTTCAACGCTTCCCCGAGGAGCGAGGACACATACGAAGACGGAAACTGCACTTCAATAGAACCCGGAATTTATCTTCCGGATAAGTTCGGAATAAGAATTGAGGACGTGCTCTGGCTGTCCCCGAGAGGAAGAGAAAACCTTAGCAAGGTAACAAAGGAGCTTATCATACTGTAATGAAGGCTGTAATCTTTGATATGGACGGCGTACTTTTCGATACCGAACGCCTTGCAGTAAAATGCTGGGACACAATCGGAAAAGAAATCGGTCTCGGAGAAGTCGGATATATGGTACTCAAAACGCTCGGCAGAACGCGCGAGGAAAGTGTTAAAATATTCGAGCGTGAATTCGGCGACAGGTTTAATAACGATATATTTCAAAAGCATTACCGCGCTTATCTTGAGGATTACTATTCAAAAAATCCCGTTCCGCTAAAAGAAGGCGTAAACGAGATTCTTGATTATCTTAAAAGCCGAAAGATAAAGACCGCAGTTGCTTCATCTTCTTCCGAAGAATCGGTAATGCACCATTTAAAAAGCGCCGGAATAGAAAACTGTTTTGATAAAATAATCTGCGGCGATATGATAGAAAAATCAAAGCCTGAACCCGATATTTATCTTTATGCCGCAGACCGACTCGGTATAAAAAGCGAGGAATGCTGCGCCGTTGAAGACTCGAAAAGCGGACTTATTTCCGCACACAGAGCAAATATGAAAACGGTATATATACCCGATTTATATATTGCCGAACCCGAAATAAGAGAAATAATAGATTATGAATTCAGTTCACTTGACGAATTCAGACTCTTTTTAATCAGAAAGGAGGATTAATGATATGAAAAAAATAATATGCACAGTGATTATATTAGCGCTTTCCGTTGCTGCATTTACCGCCTGCAAAAAGGAAGAGCCGATAAATACTACAACCGCGCTTGAAACTACTGCGCAAACAACCAAAACCACAACACAGACGACCACAGAGACGACTACTCAGACGACGACCGAAAAAGAAACCGAAAAGAAAGAAAAGCCCTTTGAGGAATGGAACGAAAAGGACCTTTCAAAATATTTCAAGAAAGAAAAAGTATTTACAAACGATGAATATCTCGGCGTATATTCAAACGTAGAAGAACTCCCCGACGGAGTCAGCGGTGAGATTGAATACAACAGTCACGACGACAGCGAAAGCATAAGCGTTCTCATTTTCTATTTTGACAAAGACAGCAGCGACAAGAAAACAAAAGAGTTGGGGATGATAACAGCAAACAGCCGTTTAACCTGCTTGTAGGACCGTTTGCAATTTTATATACGGGAAGCAAGGATAAAACATTTGTTAAAGATTTTGAAAAAGCGCTTAATAAACTTATTAAAGATAAAGGTCTAAAACCCGACTTTTACGATAAGGACGTAGACATCGAAGACGACGTAATAATAATAGAAGCAGACGATTAAAAAAAGACCCGTAACTCAGACGAGTTACGGGTTTATTTTTTTATGCCTTAAAAATGTTACCCTCGTAAGGTCTTAAAACATTAGATTTATCGTCTCGCGTTGATAAAACAAGTTCCATATTACTTACGTCAATCGGGTGTTCGGCAGGCTTTTTGCCAAGGTTAAGTTCAATGTAATAAAGCTCGTTATTATACTCCCTGTAATAGCAGTAAAGAGGTTCGGGAATACCTGAAGCACGTCTGAACTTGCCGTAAACGAGCGCTTTATTTTCGCGTCTCATACGGATTGCTTTTTTATAGAAATTGAGAACCGAGTCGGGTCTGTTTGCCTCATCCTCTGCGTTATATCTTACGTAATCAGAGGTAACTCTCAGCCAAGGAGTACCCGTGGTGAAGCCTGCGTTTTCAGCGTCCTTCCACTGAACGGGAGTTCTTGAATTATCTCGCGTTCCCGTCTTTGCTCTGAAGAAAGCTTTTTCAGGTGATTTGCCCTTTTTGATATATGTATCGTACTTTCCGAGAGCCTCGCGGTCATCAATTTCGTCAATACTCTCAAAGTCGCCGTTACCCATTGAAAGTTCCTGTCCCTGATAGATGTACGGGGTGCCTCTCAGAGTCATTTCAATAAGTCCGCAGACCTTGGAAATATCCTCTCTGAACGCGCCGGTTTTATCTACCTTTGAAACTATACGCGGATTGTCGTGATTTTCAAAGAAAACGGTCGGCCAGCAGTGGTTAGTATAGCCTGTCTGGAAGCGTTCAAATTCAAGCATAACCTTGTATAAGCTATACTCATAGTAATCATAATCAGTGTGTCCCTGATTGATAAGAAAGTCGAAATTAAAGAGAGTGTCAAGTTCGCCGCGGTAATCGGCGGTCAGCATTTTGCTCATCTCAATTCCCGCGCCTCCGCACTCGCCTACGGTATAAACGTCATAGTTGCCGAAGGTTTTTTCCCTCATTTCATGAAGGAACTCGTGAAGCCTCGGGCCGTAGAAATAGTTTTCGGCGCCCTTATAGCCCGTAAGTTTTCCTACGAATTCACTTGCCTCGGGTAATCCGGGAACCTTTGAAATAAAGTTGATAACGTCCATTCTGAAGCCGTCGACTCCTTTGTCAAGCCACCAGTTCATCATCTCATAAACGGACTCTCTTACCTTTACGTTTTCCCAGTTCAAATCCATCTGCTTTTTTGAGAAGAGATGGAGCGCCCACTGATTTACGCTTTCATAATAATTCCAGGCTGGGCCTTCAAACAGACTAATCCAGTTATTCGGAGGAGTAATGCCCTTGTCTGTAGCGTCCTTCCATAAATAATAATCGTGATAAGGATTATCCTTTGACTTGACTGCCTCTTTAAACCATTCGTGCTCGTCGCTTGTATGGTTAACTACAAGGTC
>CAJOER010000151.1 GCA_905233805.1 uncultured Eubacterium sp.
TGCTCGGGCTTGAATTCCCGGCAGGCAAGGCGCTCGACGTTCTTTCGCTCAGCAGTGAACGCGAGTTCAAAATCGCGCCGTCTATGAAAGGGCTTGACTGCTCGCTTTCCGGCGTAGAAAATAAGGCTGAAAAAATGCTCGGCAATAATGAAAGTAAAGAGGATATAGCAAAATTCGTGCTGTTATATATTAGTGCAACCGTTTCAAAAATGCTTTCGGGTATTATTGAAGAATACGGAAAACTTCCCATAATCTTTTCTGGCGGTGTATCCTCAAATACAATGCTGAGAAATGAAATAAACAAAAACTTTGACGCGTATTTTGCCGCTCCCGAGTTTTCGCTTGATAACGCGGCGGGCTGTGCAATCTATGCAAAACTGAAAGATAACTGATATGGAAAGAAAAAACGTTTTAACCGTCTCTCAGGTCAATTCGTACATAAAATCGCTTATTAACGAAGTACCGCAAATAAGAAATCTCTATATCTGCGGTGAAATTTCGAATTTCAAGCACTATTATAAAAGCGGTCATATGTACTTCGATTTGAAGGATGAAAAAACAAAACTGAAATGCGTAATGTTCTCTTTTGAGAACGCAAAGCTGAAGTTTACGACCGAGGATGGAATGAAGGTAATCTGCTTCGGCCAGATTGACGTTTACGAGCGCGACGGCGTTTATCAGCTCTACGTCCGCGATATGCATCCCGAAGGTCTGGGCGACCTTACCGCCGCATATGAACAGCTTAAAGAAAAACTGAAAGAAGAAGGACTGTTTTCAAAAAGCGGAGCAAGAGAAAAGCCTCCGTATCCGCGAAAAATCGGCGTTGCAACCTCGAATATGGGCGCCGCGGTTGAGGATATTAAAAACGTCATTTCAAGACGGTATCCGCTTTGCGAAATTATTATCGCGCCGACAGTAGTTCAGGGCGACGCCGCTGCTCCCGATATTGTTAAGTCAATAGAACTTCTTGATTCAATTGACGGCGTTGATATTATTATCGTCGGCAGGGGCGGCGGCTCGATAGAGGACTTGTGGGCGTTCAATACAGAACCTGTCGCAAGGGCGGTGTTTAACTGCAAAACGTATATTATTTCAGCGGTAGGGCACGAAACGGATTTTACAATCTGCGACTTCGTTGCCGATATGAGAGCGCCGACTCCGAGCGCCGCCGCCGAGCTTGCAGTACCCGATATAAAAAATGAAATTCAGACGGTTATGAATTATTCCGCCGCGCTTGAAACCGATATAGTGATGCTCCTTGAAAATGAGGAAAAACGGATTCGGAATATTATTCATTCTTCGCCGCTTGCAAATACAAACGCATTTTTTGAAACGCTTGTCAATAATATAAGCGATTATGAAAAACGTATTTTGTTCGCGTTTAAAGAAGTAATTTCAAAAAAAGAGGGCGATTTTAAATCCGCTGCGGGAGCGCTTAACGCTCTGAGCCCCCTTGCGGTTTTGAGCAGAGGATATTCAATAACCATGCACTCCGGCAAGCCCGTCAAATCAGATAAGGACGTAAGCGCGGGGGACGAAATTGATATTAAACTCCATGACGGAAATATTAAAGCTGAGGTAAAATGATATGGCTGAGATTAAATATGAAGAGGCTGTAAAACGCCTTGAAGAAATTGTAGAAATCCTTGAAAAAAACGAGGTTCCGCTTGACGAGGCGCTTTCGCTTTTTGAAGAGGGAACTAAGTTAAGCAAGAACTGCCTTAATCTTCTTAATGAGGCAAAAATCAAAATAACCGAAATTGAAAAGTAAAGGAAGATAATATGAACTTTTCTGAAATGCTGGAAATTATGGACGCTGATTTACAGCTTGTTAACGACGCGCTTTCGGAGTCTTATCCCGAAGCAAAGGACGGACAGAAGGACGTCGTCAAGGCTATGAGATATTCAGTATCCAACGGCGGAAAAAGAGTAAGACCTCTTCTCGTGCTTGAATTCTGCAAGGCGTGCGGAGGTAATATTGAGGACGCTCTTCCTCTTGCCTGCGCTATCGAGTATATTCATACATATTCACTTATCCACGATGATTTACCCTGTATGGATAACGACGATATGAGGCGCGGAAATCCGTCCTGTCATAAGATGTTCGGCGAGTCTACCGCTCTTCTTGCGGGTGACGCGCTTTTAACCCATGCTTTTGACATTGTAGCCTCTTCGGATATTCCCGATGAGAAAATAGCTTCTGCCGTTGCGCTTCTTGCTCAGAACGCTGGCGTAGGCGGAATGATAGGCGGTCAGGTGCTCGATTTGATGTACGAGGAAAAAGTTGAACCTAATGTAAGCGAGATAATTGACGTATACAGAATGAAAACGGGCGCTCTTATTTCTGCTGCCTGTCTTCTCGGTTGTATTGCAGCGGAAGCGAGCGACGAGCAGCTTTCAGCCGCGTCAAAATACGCGTACAATCTCGGCGTTGCTTTTCAGATTCAGGACGATATTCTTGATATTGAGGGTGACG
>CAJOER010000152.1 GCA_905233805.1 uncultured Eubacterium sp.
TTTTCGCACGCGCAGATAGCGTCGTAGATATTAAAGCCCTCGACGCTTCTTGCCGAGCCTCTTGCAACGCCGTTTTCATCAACGCTGATTATAAATGCGGGCTTACCGTACTTTTCGACTATATGGCTTGCAACTATTCCTATAACGCCGTTGTGGTAACCTTTTCCCGCAACGACTATTACTCTTTTATTGAGAATATTCGGATTGAGGCTAATCCGGTTTTCAACGTCGTCAAGTATGTCCTTTTCGGTCTCCTGACGGTGGGCGTTTTCAATATTGAGCTGCTCGAACTTAAAGGCGCACGCCTCGGGGTCGGTTTCAATAAGATATTCGACCGCCTTGTATGCCGAGTCCATTCTGCCTACTGCGTTGATACGCGGACAGAGCTGAAACGCAATTTCGTTTGCGTTGAACTCCTTTTCGGCAGCGCTCATAGCGTTTTTAAAAGCAATTATTGACGGACGGGGGTCGTTATTTATCTTGTTAAGCCCCGCTTTTACGAAGGCCCTGTTTTCGTCAACGAGCGGAACAACGTCGGCAATAGTTCCGATGGCAACAAGGTCTATATACTCCGACGTAAGGTCGTTGATATCTCCGTCATACATAGCGCAGATAAGTTTAAACGCAACCCCTGCGCCGCAGTAATCACGGAAAGAGAGTTCGTTTTCCTCCCTGTGGGGATTAACTACCGCCTCGGCTCTCGGGAGAGTATCCCCGAGCTGGTGATGGTCGGTTATAACGAGCTTCATACCGAGGGAGTAGATATATTCCGCCTCTTCAACGGAGCTTATTCCGTTATCCACGGTTACGATTAAATCTGCGCCCTGTTCGCGTATTTTATCTATCGCCTCGTTATTAAGGCCGTAGCCCTCGCCCTCACGGGAAGGAATATAGTAAAACACGTCTGCGCTCTCGTTTTTAAGGAAGGTATAAAGCAGAGCCGTTGCCGTTACGCCGTCGCAGTCATAGTCCCCGTAGATGCAGATTTTCTCCCCCAAATCAATAGCGTCGCCTATGGTAAACGCCGCCTCTTCCATATCCGCAAAATTAAAAGGAGAAACGGAAACGAAGGAATCGCCGATAAAGGTTCCGACCGAAAGAGTATCGTCGATACCTCTTGCAACAAGAAGATAGGCGATAAACGCGTCCATATTAAATTTTTCGCTTATCTCGCTCGCCTTATCTCTGTCGGCTTTCCTTACATTCCACTTCTTATATGCCATTATGAGTTTTTGTCTACCTCGTGAAACTTTTTGAGATTGCCG
This sequence comes from uncultured Eubacterium sp., assembly GCA_905233805.1. GTDB lineage: Bacteria > Bacillota > Clostridia > Oscillospirales > Acutalibacteraceae > Eubacterium_R. The sequence goes on from CAJOER010000152.1 coordinate 1,266, forward strand.
GCTTTTTCGGCTCTTTTTCTGAGAACTGCTTCAACGTCCCCGATGGTAATATCTTCATTTACCATCATAACGAGAGTGTGGTAAATAAGGTCGCAGATTTCGCCTACTGTTTCGTCTTTATCGCCGTTTTTTGCGGCAATAATCATTTCGGCACTCTCTTCGCCGACCTTTTTTAAAATCTTGTCAAGCCCCTGCTCAAAAAGATAGCAGGTGTAAGAGCCTTCGGCCTTGGCGTCCCTTCTTTCAAGAATAGTTTCATAATCGTTTCTGATATAATCCATTTTACTTACCTTCGTTAAACTCAATATCGTTAAAAAAGCAGGAGTGATTTCCCGTGTGACAGGCGGCGCCCGTCTGGATAACCTTTATCAAAAGCGTATCGTCGTCGCAATCGCCCTTAATATCTACTATCTTCTGGTAGTGGCCCGAGGTCGCGCCCTTGTTCCAGAGTTCTTTTCTTGAACGGGAATAAAACCATGTGTAGCCCGTTTCAAGCGTTTTTTTCATAGACTCACGGTTCATATAAGCGAGCATAAGAACCTCGCCGGTTGAGTCCTCCTGAATTATCGCGGGAATTAAATCCGACTTTTTAAAATACTTTTCAACATCAATCATTTACACACCTCTACCGCTTTTTTAAGTGAAAGCGTTCCCTTATAAATCGACTTTCCGCAGATAGCGCCGTAAAGTCCGCAATCGCGCAGATTGATAATATCGTCTATCGAGGTTACGCCGCCGGACGCGGTAATATTACAGCTTACGGCGTCGTTGAGCTCGCATAGCTGCTCAACGTTAGGTCCGCTCAGCGTTCCGTCTTTTGAAATATCGGTAAAAATAATCGTCTTTACGCCGACTTGTTCCATTTCTTTTGCAAGGTCGGTAAAGTAGATATCCGATTTTTCCGTCCAGCCCTCAGCGGCCGCATAGCCGCCCTTTGCGTCAATACCTACGGCGATTAAATCCCCGTACTCTTCAACGGCTTTTCTGACGAGTTCAGGCTCTTTAAGCGCAACGGAGCCGAGAATAACACGGCTGATACCGTTTTTCGCATAAAAATCAATATCATCGAGCGTTCTTATACCTCCGCCGAGTTCAACCTTTAAAGGCGTATTCTTTGCAACGTCTATAAAAGTTTCGCTGTTCACGCGCATTTTCTGAAGCGAGCCGTCAAGGTCTACCATATGTATCCACTCAG
>CAJOER010000153.1 GCA_905233805.1 uncultured Eubacterium sp.
AAATAAGACGGCGTTAAAACCGTAAAGCAGCCGACCTTTAAAAAGACGGGTAAAAAGGTTTATACCTGTACCGTCTGCGGCGCAAAGAAAACCGCAAAAATCAACAAACTCGGCGCAGCGAAGCTTTCAAAGATAAAAAAAGGCAAAAAGCGCTTTATTGCAAAATGGAAACCCGTTTCAAAAGTCAGCGGTTATCAAATTCAGTATTCGCTTAATAAGAATATGAAAAATGCGAAGAAAAAGACCGTCAAAGGCGCAAAGGAAAAGTCTTTAACCGTAAAAAAACTGAAGAGCGGAAAAACGTATTATGTACGTATCAGAGCGTATAAGAAAATAAACGGAAAAACCTACCGCAGCAAATGGTCCGCAAAGAAGAAAGTGAAGGTTAAATAAGGTGACGACATGAAAATATTAGTTATTAACGGCCCTAATCTTAATATGACGGGGATAAGAAAAAAAGACGTCTACGGCGATGAAACGCTTGATACGGTTAACGCCGAGCTTAAAGCCTATGCAAACAGCAAGGGCGCCGAGGCGGATTTTTTCCAGTCAAACCATGAGGGCGCAATTATTGATAAAATCCACGAGAGCAGGAACACATATGACGGCGCGGTAATAAACGCGGGCGCCTATACCCATTATTCCTACGCAATTCGCGACGCAATAGAAAGCGTATCGGATTATCTTCCTTATGTCGAGGTGCATATGAGCGATATACATTCGCGCGAGGATTTCAGACGCGTTTCCGTTATCAGCGATGTGTGCCTGAAACAGATTTCCGGATACGGCAAGGACAGTTATAAAATGGGTATTGATTTATTGTGCGAAATACTGTAAAATATTAATGATAATTACTTATTCCATGGAGGTATAATAATATGATTTCAGCAGGTGATTTCAGAAACGGCGTAACTTTTGAAGAGGACGGAAACGTATTACAGGTTATCGAGTTTCAGCATGTTAAGCCCGGTAAAGGCGCTGCGTTTGTAAGAACCAAGACCAAGAACGTTATTACAGGCGCCGTAACAGAAAAGAGCTATAACCCCTCTGCAAAATATCCTACCGCTTATATTGAGAGAAAGGATATGGAGTATTCCTATAACGACGGAGATTTATATTACTTTATGGACGGCGAAACCTTCGAGATGCTTCCCGTATCCGAGAGCGACCTTCCCGACAACTTCCGTTTTGTTAAGGAAACCGACGTTTGTAAAATCCTTTCTTATAAAGGCAAGGTTTTCGGCGTTGAGCCTCCTACCTTTGTAACGCTTCAGGTAACCCATACGGAACCCGGCGTAAAAGGCAATACCGCAACTAATACTCTTAAGCCCGCAACTGTTGAAACAGGCGCGGAAATCCGTGTTCCGCTTTTCATTAATGAAGGCGATATGATTAGAATTGATACACGTACCTGCGAGTATATGGAAAGAGCGTAATTAATTCAGGGGAGGGACTCCGCGCCCTCCCGTTATTATAAATAAAGGAGTAATATTATGAATACATCTGAAAGCTTAGGTTATTTAAAAGGTTTAATCGACGGTCTTGAACTTGACGTAACAACAAAAGAGGGAAAGGCTATCAAGGCTATCGTTGACGTACTTGAAAATATAATTGAAGACGTTCAGGAGAATGCTGAGGATATCGCCGATATCTATGACGATATCGATTCTCTTGAAGATGACGTTATTGAACTTGAAGACGCAGTTTATGACGACGATGACGAATGGGATGACGAGGACTACGAAGAATTCGAGGAATATGAGGTAGAATGTCCCAACTGTAACGTTTCATTCGAGGTTGACGAGGACACGCTTATGAGCGGTGAGGTTCAGTGTCCCAACTGCGGCGAAACCCTTCAGTTTGAGTTTGAAGAAGACGACGATGACGAGGATGACGAAGACTAAATAATAACACCCGCCGGGCTTTGCTCGGCGGGCGTTTTACTTGACGGTTACGGGGTTTAATGATATAATATCTTTGTTATTTAAACATTATCGCTCAGATTGCTTTTCTGGTCGGTATTTTTTATATTAAGTGAGAAAAGAATGAGAAAAATCCTGTTGCTGCTTTCGGTAGTTCTTCTGGCGGCAGTCGCCGGAGTCTGCGTTTATGCGCAGAGTTCGGAGAGTATGAGTACCGTAAGATTTACCGTAAGCGCAGATAAGAACGTGACGCAGGAAATAAAACTTTATAAAGACCGCTCCGTTTACTATGCTTTTTTACCCTCCTATGCGGATTTGGAAAACTGCAGTATTGAATACAGCGGCGGCCGTCTTTATATTGACGGAGAATATCTCCGTCCTTCATCCACCTGCAAAGACTTAAAACTTAATAAAAAATATACTGTTGTTTCAAAGAATATC
>CAJOER010000154.1 GCA_905233805.1 uncultured Eubacterium sp.
CTTTCCGTTAACCTCTATTCTTCCCGCGTCGCACGCCTCATTTGCAACCGTGCGGCGTTTTATTATACGGGAAACCTTTAAGTATTTATCAAGTCTCATATTATCACCGAAAAAAAACAAGCAGGGGTTGTCAGCGACAACCCCTTTTAGAAAAGAATCTTATTTGTTTACAGCGTCCTTAAGAGCCTTGCCTGCCTTGAAAGCGGGAGCCTTAGTTGCCTTAATCTTAATCTTTTCGCCTGTACGGGGATTCTGGCCCTGACGAGCTGCACGAGCTCTAACCTCGAAAGTACCGAAACCAACAAGAGAAACCTTGTCGCCGTCAGCGAGAGCGCCGGTGATAGCGTCTACTACTGCTGCTACAGCTGCTTCTGCGTCTTTCTTTGAGAGTTCAGCCTTTGCTGCTACTGCTGCTACTAAATCTGCTTTGTTCATGATAATTCCTCCAAAAAATTATTTAGAATATTTTTTAGCTATGTTCCACAGTTCGTCAAGCACGTCAAGAGGTGCGTTTTCCATGTCAATTCCCTTTTCCTTTGCAAGCTTTTCAACAATTTCAAAGCGGGAGAGGAACTTGTCCGTAGAAGAAGTCAGACATTCCTCCGCATCAAGCTTCAGAAATCTTGAAATGTTTACGCAGGTAAAGAGAACGTCACCGAATTCGTCCTCAATAGCGGCCTGCTCGCCGCGGGACATTGCTGTTTTTAACTCATTAATCTCTTCGTAAAGCTTGTCCACAGCACCGTCGACGGTATCCCAGTCGAACCCTGCCTTAGCGGCCTTGTGCTGTATCTTCTGTGCTCTCATTAAAGCAGGAAGCTCTCTCGGAACGGTGAGCATTGACTCGCTCGTTGACTTTAAATTCTTAGTCTTAGCCTTAGCGTTGTTCCAAGAGGCAAGCGCCTCCTCCTCGTTTTCAGCTCTGACCTCACCGAAGACATGAGGGTGACGGATTACGAGCTTTTTGACAATATCGTTAACGACGTCGTCAATATCGAAATTTCCTTTTTCGCTTTCCATTTCGGAATGAAGCGCAATCTGTAAAAGGACGTCGCCGAGTTCTTCTTTAAGAAGTTCGGCATCTTCCTTATTAATCGCCTCAATTACCTCGTAGGTTTCCTCAATGAAATTCTTTTTTATGGAAAAATGCGTCTGCTCTCTGTCCCAGGGACATCCGTCAGGAGCACGAAGAATCGTAATAATCTTTTTCAGGTCATCAAAATTATATCTGTCTTTAAATTCAAATGACTCTGTCATAACAGCTTTCCGCTTTCGATTAATAGTCTCAGGACTCTTTGTCCATAAAGAATAATACTATATTTTTGCCCGAATTTCAAGTATTTAAGCCATTTTTTTTAAATCTGAGAACACTAAATATTTCTTTAAAATTCAAAACTTTGAAGAAAATGCACAATATATAGTATATCATGCCGAATACTGTCAGTTCAATCAATAACTTGATTTGAAAAAAATCTGAAATATTTATGCGTGAACAGGCAAAATCGCTTAAAAAATACGTCGAAACGCCTGCGATTAAAGGCTTTAAGAGAATATTGCCGAGTGAAATTCTGCATTTTGAAATATGCTTTACCGTATGCATATTCATAATGAACATAACCGCATATCCGACGCCTCCCGAAATCACCGCGCCGAAGAGGAGATACTTTCCGTTTGTAATCAGCGTACAGTTGAGCACACACCTTATTATGCCCGAAACTATATAAGGTATTATTGATTTTTCGGGTTTTCCGAGCGCCTGAACTATAAAAACCGCGCTTGAAGCAAATGAAAAAAGCGGCGCGGTTACGGCAAGCTGTTTTACAAGCCCCTCGCACCCCGTTACAACGTCGGGCGACGAGGAGGAAAAGAACAGCTCAAGTATCCCCTTTGCGCAGAAGAATAATTCACCGCTCATAAAAACGGAAATTACCGCGGTGTATTTTAAAACGGAATATATAAGCAGTTCGGTTTTTTCAGCGTTTCTTCTTTCAAATTCTCTGCATATTGCGGGGACGGCGCATACGCCGAGCGCCATAGTTATTCCGGGTATAAGATTTTTAAAATCAAGCGCCGCGGAAAACAGTCCCCAGATATATGTGACTGTATCCTCCCTTGCGGTATGGGACATTTCAAGCGCCTTTGAAAACGCGGATACAAAGGCGTTGAGCGGAGCTTTTTTGAGCGAATACTGAACGGTTGCGGTATCAAGAAACTGAAAGACGCTTTGTATTGCGCAGCTCAGCATTACGGGAAGAGAGAAATTAAATAGAGCGCGTCTTCCCTCCCTGCCCGAGGCTTTTTCAAGCGCAGGGCGGTTAATCACGTCGTAAACAAAGACGTATAAAAGACTGATA
>CAJOER010000155.1:0-1652 GCA_905233805.1 uncultured Eubacterium sp.
GTGCTGATAATCCGAGGCCGATTTCGCTTCGGCAAAAACCGAGCACGGGCGAGTGGTTCTTATGGGGAGATATAACGTTTCTTTCCGATATAAGAATTCCCGAAGCTCAGGACCCGTGGGCATAAACAGTAAAAAAATAACCCGAGGTAACTCGGGTTATTTTTTATTATTATTTACTTTTGTTCGTACGGAAGCCTTTGAGCGCCGTAATTAACGGGTGACTTTTTATTAAACAAGCCGTTGTTGTATTCGGGTATCCAGCTTTCGCCGATTTCGCAGTTTTCTTTAAACGCCTCTTCATCAAGCGCCACGTTAACTTCGGTAATACCTTTTACTTCCTTATCCTCTTTATATACGGAATCCCATAAACAATGGTGTCCGATTTTCTTAACTGAAGAGGGGATATACATGTAATCCATAGCTCTCAGATAATACAGTGAATCCGAGCCAAGCTCTTCAAGTCCTTCGGGAAGTGAATTGTAAACCGTTCCAAGCTGCGGAATTGTATCGTAGAACATTCCCGTTACCGCCTTGGTTGACTTGTAAGAATAAATGTGGCGTAGATGCTCGTTTTTGAATATACCCTGATTGCCGATTACTTTAAGTCCTTCGGGAAGATAGATTTCCGTGTTATTTGAATAAGCAAGCGCGAGCTGGCCTATTTCCGTAACGCTTGAAGGAACAATAAACGTTCTCGTTTTCAGGTTGTATTCTTCGTAATAATCTCCCTGGAATTCTTCGGGAATATCCCATATGAGTTCCCAAAGCTCGTTTCCGTCTTTATCCTTGATGTTTGAGTGGTAAGCCTTGTAATACGAATTTTCTTTTGAATCGCAGGGCTTGCCGTCATTACCGGGGCACTGGAAATCGTCGGGGAAATCCGTGGGAAGAGTACCGGGCGCAATACCCATTTCAGCGTCGCCCTTTTCGGGGTCGTACTGTCTTCCGCAGACCTCGCATTCCCATACAAGATGGCCGTAGCCCTCTTTAAGACGAAGGGTTCTGTCATAGTCCGTCGGGTAGAAAACGAGCGTTTTCATATCCTTGGTGTAGACTATACCGTCAACGTCGCAGAAATACGGGTTCTCGTCGTCAACGTCAACGTACTGAATATTCCAGCAGGAATAGATACATTTTCCGTTAAACTGTTTTACGTCCTTGCCGAGGTTAATCCTCTCAATAGCTCCGTCGCAGTTGAACGCGTAGTCGTGAAGCGACGTGATAGGCTTATTCTTATCACCGTCAACGTAGTCGAGAGTAACCTCTCTTACGCTTCCGGGATTGGTATAAATCGTAAGTTCATATCCGCCGCCTTCGGCTTCCTTGAATTTATATTCAGTATTACTCAGCGCTCTTACCGAGAAGAAAATACTAAGCGAAATTGCAATAAGTAAGATTAATACAACTGCAACTTTGTTTCCTTTTGCATTTGCGTAGGATACGCCGATTTTAGGCGCCTGAAGACCTTCAATCTGGTAAGTCCAGATTTCATCATCGGGGATGTCAAGAGTGTATTCTGGAGCCTGCTCTTCCATTTCCTTAGCTTCCTGAGCGAGAAAGTCGTCTTCCTTCTCTTCTACCGCTTCGGGAGCATTCTTTTTCTTACCGAGCTTCATTATGACATCACCTCCGCTTTCTCAGATTCTTCAATT
>CAJOER010000155.1:1675-4016 GCA_905233805.1 uncultured Eubacterium sp.
CTCACGGCGGCGCAATACTTCCATAACCTTGTTCTGCTTGTCGTCGTCGTAATCCCAGAAGAAGTACGGGATAGACATAAGAATGTAACCGATAATATCCATAATAATGGGAATTACGATTATATTCCTTCTTGACTCGTCAATAAACAGAACGTCGAAGTTTGAGTTAAATCCGCCTCTGAGCATAAGCAGCGGGATAATAAGACCTACGAAGGTTGTAATCGGTCCCGTGAACCAGCCGAATACGCCCGAGAAGTTTTCAAGACGCTCGCCCGACAGATACATCTGATAGTCCGAAATACGGATATCCATATCATGTCCTACGGCAACAGGTACGGTCTTGCACATCTCCATAATAAAGAGCATAACGACCGAAATAATACCGCAAAGTTTAAGATTGTGGCCGAGGAACAGGTAACACAGTACGATTATTGTATATCCGAGCGCTCGCGCGTATTGATGGAATATCATAATCTGTTTGTATGAGAAACGTTTTATAAAGTACGGCGTGAAGAAATCAGGCGGCGTACCCGCAAACGAAACGAGCGCAACAATCAAGCTGTATGCAAGTCCCGTAAGTCTGAACGTGTAAAGATAGAGAATAGTCTCAAACGCAAGCATACCGTTTCCGAGTGAGTCAAGCAGTCCTACTATCGTAAGGGTCCACTTATACTTGTTTCTCATTACGCCGAACATACCGTCCCAAATCTTAATGTTGACCTTCTTTTCAAGCGGCGGCTGAGGAATGCGCTCCTTAATCCTGCCTGCAAGAATAACGGTCAGCGTTGAGAACGTTAAGAAGATACCGGGGATGATATATCTGAATACCGCAATATCAGCCCAGTTATCCTTAGTCTTACCGATAAGTACGGGGATAATAATAGCCATTATTGACCATGCAAGGTGCGAAAGTTTTATTGGATAAGACCTTACGAAAATTCTTTCACGTACGTTCGGGGAAATATTCTGACAGCACATTTCAAGGTTATTTGCAAAACCGAATACGCTGTAAATCGCGAATAATAAGTTAGCAGCCCAAACTCTTGTAACCTCGTCGCCGATATTATAAAGCGGAAGCCAGCCGATTAAGATAACCATAATGTTCATCGGCAGGTAATCGCAGTAAAGCGAATACTTATAACGTCCGAATTTCGGTATAAGCTTTTTACGCCAGAAAATATTACGCGCGCCCTTCCATCCGCTGTTAAGAAGGAAGGTACCGAGTATCTTGATTGCCGACGCAGCCGATATACCCCTGAACGAGTTAAACGTTGAAACTATAGCGTTATTCGGGTTAAGGTAGGGCGTAAAGTTGAAGATTATCATAAATAATCCGAGAAGCGCCGCGCCTATATAAACGCCGTATAGTTTCCGCTCCGTTTTCTTCGGCAAAAATCCGAGGTTGTCGCTTACAATCCACCATAGTATGGCCCATACATAGCCGAGAGGCATGTTAATAAGACCGATTACCGAATACGTAATATACGGTAATTTATAGTGGTACATCATAAGGTAGCAGCCTGCACCGAATACTATGTACTCAAGGATTTTTGAACCCGCATAGTTACTTCCGGAACCGATAAGAATATCAAGATATTCTCTGTACGGAACGTACTTTCCGGGAGCGGGCTTTTTCCAGTGAGTCTTAATTTCGGTAAAGAGCTGTTTTACCTTGTTTTGGTTTTCAGCCATATCACTCTCTCCTCAATTAATTTAGGGAGACCTAAGTCTCCCTATTTGTTCGTATTAAAATTATATCACATATATACAATTAATTCAACTGTAAGTTTATAATTATTGTACTTTTTTAATAATAAACGGCCTGTTCAGACTGTCAATGAGTTTTATCTCATAGTCAACGTTGAGTCCGCCTCCGTTAAGAATATTAACGGTAATCTCATTTTCGCCGCAGTCAACCGTAAGGTTTACTTTTGCATATTTTCCGTTTTCATAATCAAATGAAACACCGTCGTCAAAGAAGAGGGAAGAGGAAAACTCTCCGCTTTCCTTTGCATAGATATTCAAAACCTGTTTTTCACCTTTGTTAAAGCCGTATTCCGCCTCGTCACTCGGTATTACGCTTCCGGCTCTTACAAAGTATTTCGGCGCGCCGAGTGCGGGAATATCTACGCTGACCTCCTGACCGCCCTTGTAAAGCTCACTGTCAAGATACCAGTCGTCCTTTTCGGGAAGATAAACCTTTTCGCTTTTCTTACCCTCGTCAAATACGCATACGGCGAGAATATCTTTACCAACCATAAAGTAATTACCGTTCTCGTCAAGATCTTCGTCGTCATAGTAGAGGAAGAGAGGCGCGTTAAGAGGTATCTCGTTTTCAACC
>CAJOER010000156.1 GCA_905233805.1 uncultured Eubacterium sp.
GGAAGGTCGGTGAGAGTTACGTCAGGGTGCTTTTTGAGCTTGCCCTCCTTCTTTTCGACAGTAACTCCGGGCCAGTTGCCCACATACTGATTTGAGCCGGTGAGCGCGTTGAAAAGCGTAGTCTTTCCGCTGTTCGGGTTACCGGCAAGCGCTATTTTTATACTCATATATTTCTCCTTTCGGGTTAGCAAAAGCTAACTCTCCTTGCAAAAAAATTACTCAATTTCGATAAGTTCGGCGTCGCCCTTTCTGATAGAAAGCTCGTAGCCCCTGACGGTTATTTCAACGGGGTCGCCGAGCGGGGCAACCTTGCGGACGTATATTTCTACGCCTTTTGTGATACCCATATCCATAATTCTTCTTTTCAGCGCGCCCTCGCCGTGGATGCGCTTTACCTTACAGGTATCGCCGATTTTTACGTCTCTTAAAGTTTTCATATTCTTACCTCCGTATAATTACACCATAATTCTCCGCGCAAGCTCGCTGCTTATTGCAACGCGCGATTCCTTAACCTTTACAACGAGGTTATTGTCGAGCACGTTTACAACGCTTATCTCGCCGCCGGAATGAAAGCCGAGGCTTTCAAGGTGAGTTTTTATATCGTGATTTCCGCCTATTTTTTTTATTATGTAAGGCGTGCCGATTTCGGCATAACAAAGGGGTATCATAACTTCTCCTTTCATATATCGGTTAGTTATCGCTAACTACATTATAGTTAGCGACTGCTAACTTGTCAAGTGCTTTTTTGAAAAATGTTGAAATCGCCTTTACATTATGGTAAGATATGACTAACCGAAAAGGAGTGATACTATGGATAACAGAGAATCCGCGGAAATGTATCTTGAAACTATATATATACTTTCTAAGGAGTCAGACTCGGTAAGAAAGATTGACATAAGCCGCCGAATGGGCTACGCAAAGCCATCGGTTACGCGCGGTATCAGCCTGCTTGAAAAACGCGGGCTTGTTAAGGTTGATTCAAACGGGGAGCTTATTCTGACCGATTCGGGCAGGCGCGAGGCAAAACTGATTTATGAGCGCCACACCGTACTTACAAAAATGTTCATAAAGCTCGGCGTTGACGAAAAAACGGCGGGGGAGGACGCCTGCCGCATAGAGCATTATATAAGCGAAAAAACCTTTAAAGCGATAAAAAAACATATGAAAGAATACGGATAAAAAAAGCACTGTAAACACAGTGCTTTTAATTATATGTTTTTTACAGTTTTAACCGTTTCGCCGTTTTTGACGTAAACCCTCGGTACGCGTTCTGCAACGCGGCAGGGGAGTTCATAGTTGAAGGAGTAGGCCGCCTCGCTGACCTCTTCCATAGTGAGCTCGTTGTCGCCCTGTTTTCCTACGAGTACGACCTCGCTTCCGACCTCGACGCCGTCAATATCGCTGACGTCAATCATAAACTGGTCCATACACACGCGCCCGATAATATTCGCGAGCTTGCCGTTTACGAAACGCGCGTTTCCTTAGTCGTCGTATATGTTCCGCCGTATGAGATTTCACGCCCTGCGGGGAGAGTCTTTACGTGCGATACGCTCGCCCTCCAGCTCATTACGGGTTTAATATCAAGAAGACAGCGGTCAACCTCGTGCGAGGGATAGAGTCCGTAGGTGATAATGCCCATTCGGCACATATCAAAGGTCTTTGTAAAGTTCATAATTCCCGCGCTGTTGTTGATATGCTTAATCGGGATATTAACGCCCCTGTTTTCAAGCATATCAATGAAGGTGCAAAAACGTTCCTGCTGCGCGAGCGCCCTCGTTAAGTCGCTCTCGTCAGCCGTTGCAAAGTGAGAGAAAATTCCCTCGGCTTCGATATTGTCAAGCCCTGCAATCTCTTTACAGATATTTGCGGTTTCCTCGCTAATCTGAAAGCCGATTCGGCTCATACCCGTATCAACGCAGAAGTGGAAGGGAACTTTCTTGCCCTGCTTAACCGCCTCGGCTGAAAGCGCCTTCGCGTCGGAGAGGGAAAAAATCGGAATTCTTATTCCGTAGTTCACTACCGACTCATATTCCTCGGGCGAAACGTAGCCGAGAACGAGCAGCGGAGTTTTTATCCCCGCCCTTATGAGCTCGAGCGCCTCGTCAACGCAGGCAACGCCGAAAAAGTCGCATTTTCCCTCAAGGAATTTACCGACCGTAACGGCTCCGTGGCCGTAGGCGTTGGCTTTGATTACGCCGAGAAGGCGCACTCCCTCGGGGAGCCGTTTTCTCGTATTATTTACATTGTATTCAAGCGCGTCCAAATCAATTTGCGCATGAGTTCTGAAATACATATTTTATCCTCCGTCGGAGTTATTAATATCATTATATATTATTTATGGAAAATTTCAAGTCATTGATTGTAAAACCCTTATTCTTATGATATAATACTACTGATTAATAATATGAGGTAATATATATGAAATTACTTGTAATAGACGGAAACAGTATAGTAAACCGCGCTTTTTACGGCATTAAACTGCTCACGACGAAAAACGGCGACTACACTAACGCGATTTACGGCTTTTTAAATATTCTGCTTAAACTTCAGGATATGAGCAAGCCCGACGCGGTGGCGGTTGCCTTCGACGTTCACGCGCCGACCTTCCGCCATAAGATGTATGACGAATACAAGGCGGGGCGTCACGCCATGCCCGACGAACTCCGTCAGCAGATGCCCGTGCTTAAAAACCTGCTCACCTTACTCGGCTATAAATGCGTCGAGTGCGAGGGCTGGGAAGCCGACGATATTCTCGGCACCCTTGCCGACGAGTGCAGAAAAAACGGCAACGAGTGCTTTATCGCAACGGGCGACCGTGACTCCTTACAGCTTGCCCACGGCGGCGTAAAGGTTCTTCTTGCAAGGACAAAAATGGGTCAGGCGGTTACCGATATTTACGACGAAAACGCAGTTATGGAAGAATACGGCGTAACCCCCGCGCAGCTTATTCAGGTGAAGGCGCTTCAGGGCGACTCGTCTGACAATATCCCCGGCGTTCAGGGCATAGGACCTAAGACCGCGCTCTCACTGATTGCAAAGTATAAAAGCGTTGACAATATCTATGCCGACCTTGATTCGTTTGACGTAACCGCGGGCGTGAGGGCGAAGCTTGAAAATGATAAAGATAAGGCGTACCTCTCCCTCAAACTCGGCGAAATCGTGACCGACGCGCCCGTTGAAAGGGATATCAATGCCTATAAAATCGCCCCTCCCGACAGCAGGGCGGCGGCTGAATTTTCACGCCTTGAGCTCTATTCGCTTATGCCGAAATTCGAGCTTAACGCAAACGACGCCGTTGTTGAAATCACCCCTTCAAAGCCGCGCGAGCTTACCTTTAAATCCTGCGGCGCGGACGAGCTTTTAAAGAGAATTGACGGCGAGGCGTACGTTTACCCGATTGTTATTGATAACGCTGTAACAGATTTATATTTCGCCTTCGGCGACGAGGTTATAGGCATCGCTTACGACGAACCGTCGTATAACGAATTTATAAAGGAATTCTTTGAAAACGAAAAAATTAAAAAATACACCTACTATTCAAAATACCTTCACCGCCTTGCGGCAAAAATGGGTATTGAATGTAAAAACGTATGCGGCGACCTTCTTATTTCCGCTTATCTTTTAAAGCCGTCGGATACGAAGTACGATATTGAACATCTCTGTATGGAATACGGAGTAATACTGCCCGAATACAGCAACCCCCTCGGCGGCGAGGATAAAAACGTCGCGCTCTCGAGCGTGCTCAAGCCGCTTTTTGAAAAGACGGACGTCTTCCTTGATGAGGCGGTCC
>CAJOER010000157.1 GCA_905233805.1 uncultured Eubacterium sp.
AATACAACTTGGGGATGTTTCAAAGGTTGTACCTGTTGACAAACTGAGCGTTGTTATAACGCTTATTCTTGCGTTTGTATTTTTACACGAGGAATTTACAGTGAAATCCGTAATAGGCTGTATCCTGATAGGTGCAGGAACCTTGTTTATGGTGTTATAATATGTTCTGCTGCTTTATTGATTATGAACATTTTACAGTTTATATGGTGTAATGAACCCGTCAAATCGGGATTTAACGAGGTGTATTATGGATTTTGGCATACAGTTTAAAGTTCGAGGGGACAGTTTTGGCGGTCACTTCATTAACGGTATTTCAATGGCTGAAAGCGAAAGCATGTTGAAACTAAAGTTCGTTTCTTCCGACAAAGAAAAAAGTGAATATATCTCCGCCGACGGTTATAAAATCACGGCATATCATACTAATAAAAACGGCGTTTTTGAGTGTTATACGGTTTTTGAGAATCACTCGAATTCCGTTGTAACGCTTGAAATGATTTCTTCATTCTGTCTTAATAATATCGCTGCCGATACACTCCACCGCGCAACCTCGTTCTGGAGCGCAGAGGGTAAGCTGCTTAACCAAAAACTGACGGAGCTCAATATGGAACCCTCTTGGAGCGGACACGGAATAAGAATCGAAAAATTCGGTCAGATTGGCTCAATGCCCGTGCGCAAATGGTTTCCCTTTGCGGCGGTTGAAAACAGCGAAACGGGTGAATTCATCGGCGTTCAGATTTACTGTCCGTCAAGCTGGCAGATAGAGCTTTTCAGATACAACGAACCGCTTACTCTCTGCGGCGGACTTGCCGATTTTGACTTTGGTCACTGGTGCAAAACTATCAAACCCGGTGAGAGTTTTACCACGCCGAAAGCAAAAGTTGCAGCGGGCAACAGTCTTAACAAAGTGTGCGATATGCTCGTTAAGGCGCAGCAGCCTGCGGTTTCTCCGGTAGACGAGGATATGCCCGTTATCTTCAACGAGTACTGCACTTCATGGGGCAACCCGACTATTGAAAACCTTAAAAAAACCGCCCAAAAACTGCAAGGCAGTAAAATACGCTATCTCGTTATGGACAGTGGCTGGTACAAGGAAGAGGATAAAAACTGGTGGGATACAATCGGCGACTGGAATGTCGGCAAAACGCTGTTCCCGAACGGACTGAAAACCGTCAACGATATGATTAAATCTTACGGTCTTATCCCGGGAATCTGGTTTGAAATGGAGAATGTCGCTCCGCTTTCAAAGATTTATAATGAAACTCATCATCTTCTCTCGCGTGACGGCGTTCCGCTTACTGTAAGCGGTCACCGCTTTCTTGATATGCGCGATAAGTGGTGCGCAGATTACCTTGACGAGAAAGTTGTAAAGATTCTTCGTGAGAGCGGCTACGGCTATCTTAAAGTTGATTATAACGAAAATATCGGCGTCGGTTGCGACGGCGCGGAAAGCCTCGGCGAAGGCTTACGTCAGTACGCACTTGCAAGTCAGGAATATTTCAAACATATTCACGAAAAACTGCCCGAGCTTGTAATTGAAAACTGTGCAAGCGGCGGTCACCGCCTTGAGCCGTCAACTATGGAACTCTGCTCAATGGCGAGCTTTTCTGACGCGCACGAATGTAAAAGCATCCCGATTATCGCAGCAAATGTTCAGCGAATGATACGCCCGAGCCAGAGTCAGATTTGGGCAGTTCTCCGTAAGGGAGACGATATTCACCGCGTAAATTACAGCCTTACCGCAGGCTTTCTCGGCAGGCTTTGCCTGAGCGGTGAGATATTTGATATTCCCGTTGAAAACTGGCAGGTAACTCTTAAAGCGGTTGAGTTTTACTCAGAAATTGCGCCGATTATTAAGGACGGATTTACAAGTGTAATTGACTGCACCGCAGAGGATTACAGCAGCCCCGAAGGATGGCAGATTGTCCTCCGCGAGATGGGGAACAGGGCTCTGCTTATAGTTCACACCTTCAAAGGCGGGGCAAATCCGCCGTATGAAAAATATCTTGAAGTATGGCAAACAGATAAAACCTTCGGAAGTGAACTTGACGGCGAATTCAGGGGTAAAGCGTTTTTGCTTAAAAGGTAAACAACTTAAAACGGTGATAAAATGAATTAAATAAAACCAGTCTCACTGACCCCTTTGACGGAATGTTCCGTTTTGAAAATATAATGAATTAGACAAATTCTGATTTATCGAGTATCAGGTATAACAAAAGCAGGGCATATCCCTGCTTTTATTTTGTCACCAAGTAGTAGATTAACCCGTAAATCACGCTTGCCCCGGTGCCGTAAACTATAACGGGACCGGCGATGGTGAACATCTGCGAGATGAAGCGAGGCGGGGATGGCGCAGCGGTCAAAATTCTGCACGCCGTATCGGGCGTGTAGCAGAATTTTGGGAACCGCAAGAGGGAAATCGTCCCCTCACAAGTAGTTCTGACTTTGTAAAACAACCGCGTTCGCAAAGCCGCTGATGGGTATTACTGTACCTAAAGCGCGACTTGTATAAAAAAATCCGTACCTGACTGAACGCTAATAGGCTACAATTGCCGTTGCGCAGTTTCAAGCACGGATGATTTAATAGCGGAGAGACTGGCAAATCAGTACAATCTCCGCAACAAAGATTGCCCCGCAGACTCTACTTGCTGCGGTTATCAAATAATTGACAGCAATCAATGTTTACGCATCACTAAATTTCTGAATACATATTATAAGCCCTCAGGACACATCCGAAATGGTGTTAGCAATGCCCTAACGGAATTCCCGTTGAGTCGGTACTATCCGTTCGCGAATATCGCCCAGCGCCGAACGCTGTGGGGCGGCTTACCATAAATAGCAGTATCGCCCTGCAAACGGTATTCGCTGAAGATGCCAAGCAAAACTTGACGATTACCTACCTCACACAACCGTGCTTCAGATATGAGTTTAAACTTATTGCATCTCTGTAATTATAATAACACGCTTGTATTTGCTTGTAAATACCATGTCGCTTCTGAAACGACCACTTTTATTTTTATTGTGTTATAATAGCATTGTACCGAATATAGTACAGTTAATCTTTAGTCGTTGCAATAACGCCTGTGCTGAATTATAATAAGCTCATAGGAAGTGATTTTATGAGCTTGTTAAAGAATAATAAACGCAAAATAATGGAAAACGAAAAACTGATTGCCAACGCGGTTAATATGATAAGGGAAATGCAAAGCGTTTTCCTTGAAGAACAACATAAAACGGAATCATCGGATGTAAAGTATTCGCGAAAAGTCAGTATCAGCGATTATAAAGAGTGGGAAAGAGAAAACGCCGAATATAAAAGCTTTTCCCAATCCGTTCTTGACGGTATGAATGAAAAAGGGTTAACCGCTATTCAGTTCTATAAAAAAGCTCATATTGACCGTAAACTATTTTCAAAGCTAAAAACGGATTACTGTTATAAGCCGAATAAAACTACAGCAATTAAACTCTGCTTTGCGCTTGATTTATCGATTACTCCTGCTGAAGAACTGCTAAAAAAAGCGGGCTACGCGCTTTCAAAAAGCGACCCGTTTGACTTGGCAATAAGGTATTGCTTTGCGTGTAATATAACCGATATTGATATAGTAAACGAAATACTTATAAGACTTGAAGAAAAAACGATATAAATGAATGAAACTTACCGAGAAGCCAGTTCGTTTTTTATGGCGTTGGCAGGTAATTGTATTTTGTTCTTTTATATACCGTGTTAACAGTTGCCAACGATTCATGCAGTTGGTGATTAACTTGCACGGAAAAAACGAAGAGAATGTGGAGTATTTGCAATGACTTCATTCGAAGTAAATTGCGCCACAGTAATTCGTTTCTGTCCAAAGGGCCCTGTCGTGACCAGGATACCCTACGGGCAGTTTTTATTTTGTCGCTAAATAATATATCAACCCGTATACAACGCTTGTTGCCGTGCCGTAGACGATGACGGGTCCAGCGATTGAGAACATCTGCGCGGCGGTGCCTAAAACGTAGCCCTCGTGCTGAAATTCAAGCGCGGGCGCGACAACGCTGTTTGCGAAGCCTGAAATCGGCACTATACACCC
>CAJOER010000158.1 GCA_905233805.1 uncultured Eubacterium sp.
AGTATTAGTAGTTTCGTTCATTAAAATCATCATAGCCGAGCATACGCCGCAGCCGCTTGATGAAATAGTCGCCGCGGGGCGCTTTTTATGAGGATAGGGAATTGAACTTCCCCTCTGGGGAATAAAGAACTGCGGTGCAAGCGAGGCGACGCCGTTTTCGTCCGAGGTGTAAACAACGTCTTCAACAACCGACTCGCTTTCTTTGCAGAGCTTTCCGTCGTCGCCGAAAAGGTACTTGACGCCGTCGATTTCATAAACGCCGGTTACCGCGCAGGAATCTTCAAAATAGTACTTATCACCGTCAAGTTCAAGCCATTCGGAGCCCGAGGCAAGCACGCCGTCTTTAAAGTATCTGAGCGAACCGTCGTATTCGGCAATTCCCGTTGAAAGAACGCCGTCTTTAAGATAGTAAGCAACGTTGCCGCTCTGCTTAATTCCGTTTACGGTTTTATCAAATATTCCGTCGGTATACCACTTTCTGTCGTGGAGGCCGTCGGAGGTAATACCGTTAACGAAAGTATAGATTTCTCCGTCGACCTTTACTTTTCCGTTTACGCTTGTATCAACAAGTCCGTTTTTAAAATATGCGCCGTCGAATACGCCGGTTGCAAGTATGCCGTCGCTGAGAAAATATCTTATATTATCTATCACCGTATAACCCGAGCAGTCGCTCTTTTCGCCGTCTTTGTAGTAAACGCCGTCAAATATACCGGTGAAAATATAACCCGCCATAAAGCAGAGTTTTTTACCCTTGATTTTATGCAGTCCGCAGTAGTCCTTATCGGCAATACCGTTTTTATAGTAACAGCCGTCGTGATAGCCGTTGAAAAGTCTTCCGTTTTTAACGTAATAGGTGTGCTTTAAGTAAACCTTGTAGCCCGTAAAGTTAAAATCGATATATCCCTTTTCATAGTAGAAGCCCGACATGGGACCGCTGAAAAGATTGTACTTATCGGTAAAATCGGGAGCCGAATCCGCCTCTTTTTTATTTTCAATTTCGCCATTGACGAATTCGTATTCCTTGCCGTCGACGTCATAGTTTCCGTTGATGTAGGAACACCATACGCCGTCTTTATAGTAGCGGTTACCGTAAATGCCCGTATACGATTTTCCCTGACGGAGATAGTATTCGTCGCCGCCGATTTCAAGCACTGCGTTCATTTCGGACGCTCTTTCACCGTCTGAATAGTAGACTTTGTTATAAAGTCCGCTGAACGCGCTGCCGTCTTTTTCAATCTTACCGGAGGGGCTTACGGAAAAGCCGCTGTCCGTTTTATCAAACCCGAAAGCGCAATAAGGGAAGAGCATACATACAGCAAGAAAAACGGCTATAACGCCGCACATTTTTTTCATTCCCTCACCGCCTTTCTCAAAAGAAGTAATTATATTATATATCATAAAAAAATATTTTCAAGCAGATATTTTAAAATCTGCAAAAAAATAAAAAGGGCGGGCACTGCCCGCCCCTGAAACGTTATTAATCGGTAGGTATAAACGCCTTGTGAATTGCGCTGACCGCTCTGTCCGCCTCTTCCGCGTCAATGATTACCGAAATCTTAATCTCGGAGGTTGAAATCATCTTGATATTGATTCCGCTGTCGAAAAGCGCCTCAAACATTTTTGTAGCCGTGCCGGGGTGGGATTCCATTCCCGCACCTACGATAGATACTTTTGCAACGCTTGTGTCACAGACAATCTGCGCACCGTCAAGCGCGCCGAGTCCTTCAAGCAGTTCAACCGCAACGGGTCCGTTTTCCTTTGTTACGCTGAAAACTATATCCTTTGTTCCGTTTCTTCCGAAAGACTGAAGAATAATATCAACGTTTATGTGCTTTTGCGAAAGCTTTGAGAATACTTTAAAAGCAACGCCCGGGTTATCCTGAACACCGAGAATTGAAACAAGAGCTACGTCCTTATCCTTAGTTACGCCGCGAATTAACATTTTTTCCATATTTGCTACCTCCTTAACCATTGTACCCGGGACGGGATTGAGCGAGGAGAGAACTTCAAGCTCAACCTCGTATTTCTTTGCCATTTCAACGCTTCTGTTATTGAGCACCTGAGCGCCGAGCGTTGCAAGTTCAAGCATTTCGTCGTACGTTATTTCCTTTAACTTCTTTGCGCCCTCTACCTTGCGCGGGTCAGCCGTATAAACGCCCTCAACGTCGGTAAATATCTGGCATTTATCGGCGTGAAGCGCCGCCGCAATAGCGACCGCCGAGGTGTCGGAACCGCCGCGTCCGAGAGTTGTTAAATCGTCGTATCTGTTTATACCCTGAAAGCCTGCAACAACTACGATATTGCGC
>CAJOER010000159.1:0-2264 GCA_905233805.1 uncultured Eubacterium sp.
TACCGCTTACGCTTACGTCGTATTCCCCCTGCTTCAGGAAGGAAAAGGGCGCTCACGGTATTGAGGAGCGCGGCGTTTACAGAATTCATCAGTTTGAAAAGCAGGAAATGGTTGTAGTGTGCAAGCCCGAGGAGTCAATGTACTGGTTTGACCAGCTCTGGCAGAACACGGTTGACCTCTTCCGCAGCCTTGACATTCCCGTAAGAACGCTCGAATGCTGTTCGGGAGACCTTGCGGACCTTAAGGTTAAGAGCGTTGACGTTGAGGCGTGGAGCCCGAGACAGAAGAAATATTTTGAAGTTGGCTCATGCTCAAACCTTACCGACGCTCAGGCAAGAAGACTTAAAATAAGAGTTAAGGGAGAAAACGGAAACTACCTCGCACACACCCTCAACAACACGGTTGTGGCTCCGCCGAGAATGCTTATCGCGTTCCTCGAAAACAACCTTAACGCCGACGGAAGCGTAAATATTCCCGAGGCGCTCAGGATGTATATGGGCGGCGCAGAAAAAATCTTCCCGAAAAAGTAAAAAAACACGGATATATTAAAAGGGCAAGCGGCGCTTGCCCTTTTTTATCAGAATTTTGTATAGATTAATTTTGAGGCGGAGGGCGGAGAATAGAGCCACTCGTCAATACGGTCGGATTTTATGTAATATTTAAGCGCGGGAACTTCGGCGGTTTCTGAAAAAGCCTCGACTATGGCGAGCTTTACTTTCATACGCGATTTGGAAATTGACTTAATGAAGACGGAAACCCTCTGCCCTTTTTCTATGCCGTCCCTCGGGTCGGCAAGCCCCGCGAGATTCGGCGCAAGCTCGACGAATATTCCGTATTCTTCAACGCTTCTCACTATGCCCGTAACCGTTTCGCCCGCGGTGAAGTGCGCGGCGTTTTCCTCCCACGTGCCGAGCAGCTCTTTAAGCGAAAAAGTAAGCTTATTATCGGCGGTGCTTTTAAGCACGGCCTTTATATTCTGCTCGCATTTAAGGCGCTCGCAGGTGTGCGTTATACGTGAAACGGAGAGGAAATCGACGGGAATCAGCGAGTTTATGCCGCAGCCGATATCAATGAACGCGCCGAAGTTTTCAAGACGGGTTACGCGGGCATTTACTATATCGCCCGTTTTAAGTTTATCAATAAATTCCCGCCTGCACTCAAGCTGAACGTTGCGGCGGGAGAGGACGGGGACGATATCCCCGTTTTCGTCTTTATGAAGCCCCATAATGCGGAAACAGACTTTACGGTTAACCTTTGAAATGAGGGCGATATCGCGCGCGGTCCCCTCGAGAATACCGAGCGCGCCTTCAAGGCGGGGGAGTACTCCGGTAAAGGTGCCGAGGTCGACGTATAAATTGTGCTGCGAGTCGCAGACGGTGACAGTGCCCTCAAGAATTTCACGGCATTTTACCGCCTCTTTCAGTTCAGAGAGGGTGCTGAACTTTTTTACGAGTTCGGGGTTTGTTCCTTCGGGATAGTATTTCATAATATCATTCCTTTATATTAGTTCTTTTAATAATATGAAGTAAACGTATTAATTATGTTGATAATAAATACATATGGTGTTATAATATTAGTCACCGGTTGATAGTCACTAGTCACAGGACGAGAGGGTATTATGGATATTAAAGTCGGCGATATTATTACAATGAAAAAAGCGCACCCCTGCGGCGGCAGGGATTTTGAGGTGCTGAGAATCGGCGCCGATTTTAAAATACGCTGCCTTGGCTGTTCAAGGGAGGTTATGCTCCCGAGGAGCAAGGTTGAAAAGAACATAAAAAGCATAAAAACAGGCGAATAAAGGATAAATTATGTTTGATAAATTAGTTGAAGTTGAAAAGAGATTTGACGAGGTTAACGAGCTTGTCTGCAAGCCCGAGGTCGTAGCCGATATGGAGAGCTACACGAAACTTATGAGGGAACTTAAACAGCTCACGCCCGTCGTTGAAAAATTCAGGGAATACAAAAGCGCGAAGGATACCTTCGAGGAGTCAAAGGAGCTTCTTAACGACGGTTCGCTTGACGACGATTTTGCCGAAATGGTAAAGGAGGAGTTTGAGGAGAGCCGCGAGAATATGGAAAGGCTCAGCGAGGAGCTTAAAATCCTTCTTCTTCCGCGTGACCCCAACGATGACAAAAACGTTATTATTGAAATCCGCGGCGGCGCGGGCGGCGAAGAGAGCGCGCTTTTTGCGGGCGTACTTTTCCGTATGTATTCAATGTACGCCGAGGCGAAGGGCTTTAAAACCGAGGTTCTTTCGGCC
>CAJOER010000159.1:2283-3302 GCA_905233805.1 uncultured Eubacterium sp.
CGGCGACGGAGCGTACTCGCGCTTTAAGTTTGAGAGCGGAGTTCACAGGGTTCAGCGAGTTCCCGAGACCGAAAGCCAGGGCAGAATTCACACCTCAACCACTACGGTTGCGGTTCTTCCCGAGGCGGAGGAGGTTGACTTCGACCTCAACGAAAAGGATTTACAGATTGACACCTTCCGTTCAAGCGGAGCGGGCGGTCAGCACATAAACAAGACCTCGTCGGCTATACGCATTACGCATATCCCGACGGGCACGGTAGTCGAGTGTCAGGACGAGAGAAGCCAGCACAAGAACAAGGAAAAGGCGCTCAAAGTCCTGCGCGCAAGGCTTTACGACGCCGAAAAGGCGAAACACGACGCCGAAATTGCGGGAGAGCGCAAGGCGCAGGTCGGCACGGGCGACAGAAGCGAGAGAATAAGAACGTACAACTACCC
This sequence comes from uncultured Eubacterium sp., assembly GCA_905233805.1. Classification (GTDB taxonomy): domain Bacteria; phylum Bacillota; class Clostridia; order Oscillospirales; family Acutalibacteraceae; genus Eubacterium_R. The sequence goes on from CAJOER010000159.1 coordinate 2,719, forward strand.
GCAGGGCAGGGTTTCCGACCACAGAATAAATCTTACACTTTACAAATTAGAGCAGATTTTAAACGGCGACCTTGACGAGCTTATTGACGCGCTTATTACTGCGGATACGGCGGAGAAGCTGAAGGCGAGCGAATAGAGGGTAGTCACTAGTCACCGGTCACTAGACACCGGATGCAGGAAAAAGGGTTATGGAAACGAAGATACTGGGAACAAGCGAGCAGGATATTGCGCTGGCAGGGAAAATTATCCGTGGCGGCGGTCTTGTTGCGTTCCCGACGGAGACTGTTTACGGACTCGGCGCAAACGCGCTTGACGAAAATGCGGTAAAAAGCATTTACGCCGCAAAGGGAAGGCCGTGCGACAACCCTCTTATCGTTCACATAGCCGAAAAAGAGGACATAAAACCCCTTGTAAAAGAGGTTACGCCGACGGCGCAGGTGCTGATTGACGCGTTTTTCCCTGCGCCGCTTACGGTGATACTGAAAAAAGCTGACGTTATCCCCGACGTTACGAGCGGCGGGCTTGACACGGTGGCGGTGCGAATGCCCGAAAACGAAACCGCGAGGAAGATTATTAAGGCGGCA
>CAJOER010000160.1 GCA_905233805.1 uncultured Eubacterium sp.
GAAAAGCTGAGCCTTATACTCGGCGTTCCCGTCGTTAAGGCGACTGCGCGCTCGGGAAAAGGCATTAACGAACTTCTTGAAAAAATACATCTTATCACTACGGGAGCATTGAAGCCTGCGCCCCGTACAGACTGCAAGAACATATATGAAAAAGCTAAGGAAACGGCTGAAAAATGCACCTCGGTTTATAAGGAAAACAGGGGCAGTATCCTTGATAAATTCCTTCTCGGAAAATACACCTCTTTTATCTCTATGGCAATAGTATTCACCTTATTGCTTTTGATAACGGTAAAGCTTTCAAACTACCCCTCAGAGCTTTTAAAAACGGGCTTTGATTTAATTGAAGAAAGGCTCGGCACGGGACTTTTAAGCCTCGGAGCTTCCGCATTTTTCTGCGATATGCTGGTTCACGGCGTACTGCGCGTTTTGTTCTGGGTTGTATCGGTAATGCTACCGCCTATGGCGATATTTTTCCCGCTGTTCGCGCTGCTTGAAGATTTTGGCCTCCTGCCGAGAATTGCCTTTAATCTTGACAGAGGATTTGAAAAATGCTCCGCCTGCGGAAAGCAGGCGCTGACCTGCTGTATGGGGCTTGGCTGCAACGCCGTCGGAGTTACGGGAACAAGAATAATCGATTCAAAGCGCGAGCGTTTAATCGCGATTGTCACAAACTCAATGATACCCTGCAACGGTCGTTTCCCCGTTTTGATTGCGGTAATTTCAATGTTCTTCTCTGCAAAACCGCTGTGGGCGGCTCTTATACTCCTTTCATTTCTGATTTTATCGCTCGCGGTGACTATGCTGTCGTCTTTACTGCTCGGAAAAACCCTTCTGAAAGGCAAGGCATCGCCTTTCATTTGAAAGAAAAGGTGGTCTTCGTGCTTTTCAGGGCGGTCGCGGTTGCCGCTCCCGCAGGGCTTATTATTTTCCTTCTCGCGCATTTCACCGTCAACGGCGCAAGTCTTCTGTCTTACATTTCGGGCGCGCTTGACCCGATAGGAAAAGCTATGGGGCTTGACGGCGTAATTCTTCTTGCGTTTTTACTCGGTTTCCCCGCTAACGAAATAGTTATACCTATAATTCTTATGGGTTATCTTTCTTCCGTTACGCTTTCGGACTATTCTTCGCTTGATTCACTTTTCACGGTTCTGGCAGATAACGGCTGGACGGTTAAAACCGCTCTTTGCGTGTGCGTGTTCTCTCTTTTTCATTTCCCCTGTTCCACTACTCTTATAACAATATTCAGGGAAACAAAAAGTATAAAATGGAGCGCAGTGTCATTTTTGCTCCCGTTTATCACGGGGACGGTTTTATGTATGTTAATAAACGCCGTCTTTTAACAAATCCCTTATTATATATTAAAAACAAAATAAATTATTGAAATATATCTTTTTTATGCTATAATATAATAAAGTTTTTTGCGGTAATATGTCTTTTATATGATTACCCGAAGGCTTGAAAAAGCAAATAGAGGAAAATAAAATGAATTCAAAAACACTGATTTATATTGCAAAGCGAATACTGCTTTCAATATTTACCGTCTGGGTTGTTATTACAATTACTTTCTTTGTAATGCATGCTGTTCCGGGCGGTCCGTTTGTCGGCGAAAAGGCTACGACCCCCGCCGTACAGGCTGCCATGGAGGCCAAGTACGGCCTTGATAAGCCCGTAATGGAACAGTACGGAACTTATCTTAAAGATATTGTTACCAAGTTCGACTTCGGTCCCTCGCTTAAACAGAGAGGAAGACAGGTAATCGACATTATTGCCGACGGTATGAAGACCTCGTTTAAACTCGGCATTATTGCCGCTGTTCTTTCGGCAATAGTCGGTATTGTTCTCGGCGCGATTGCCGCTTTGAGAAGAAATAAACTGATTGACCGTATAATTATGGTAATAACGACCGCTTTCGTTTCAATGCCTTCGTTTATTATGGGTTCATTGCTTCTGGCGCTGTTTGCGATTAAGCTTCAGATTCTCCCCGCAAACGGCTCCACCCATGCGGGTCTTATTCTGCCTATAATAACGCTTGCGCTCTATCCGATGGCTTATATTACAAGGCTTACGCGTTCTTCAATGCTTGACGTTCTCGGCCAGGATTATATCCGTACCGCAAGAGCAAAGGGCGTTTCAAAGAAAAACATTATTTTCGGTCACGCACTTAAGAACTCTTTAATTCCCGTTCTTACATATTTCGGTCCCATGCTTGCCTATATCGTTACCGGCTCGCTTATCGTTGAACAGATTTTTGCAGTTCCCGGAATAGGAAGAGCGTTCATCAGTTCCATTACAAACCGTGACTATCCTATGATTATGGGCACTACGATTATTCTTGCTGCTCTGATTGTAATAATGAATCTTTTAACTGATATATTCTACAAGGTCGTTGACCCGAGAATTCAGTTTGAATAAGGAGGGCGAAAAGTATGAAGAAAAAGAAATTCACCTTCCACGTTGACCTTGACATGTTTATTCCCGCAACCGATAAGGAGAAGGAATATCTTGTTCAGATGCGCCCGTCCTCAACCTTTTTTAAAGACGGCGTAAAAAGATTTGTAAAAAATAAGGTTGCTCTTGTCAGCCTCATTGTTATAGCAGTTATAACTGTTTCAAGTATAATTATCCCGTTCTTCTGGCCTTATTCTTATGAGGACCAGCTCGGAGTTCAGCCCGGTAAGGTAGTTGACTCAAGCTACAACAATCTTAAACCGTTTGAATACGGCAAAAGCGAACAGGAGATTATCAACAGCGGAGAAAAGGTTTTTCCGCATCTTTTCGGAACCGACTCTGCGGGACGCGACTACTTTATCCGTATAATTTACGGAACAAGAATCTCGCTTGCCGTAGGCTTTTTCGCAAGTATTATAGTTTTGCTTATAGGTACCCTGATAGGGTCGATATCGGGTTATTTCGGCGGTAAAGTCGACTTGTGGATAATGCGGTTTGTTGACGTCATATACTCCCTTCCCGATATGCTGATGGTAATCCTTCTTTCTGCGGTAATGAAGGTTACTCTTGCCCCCGCAATTGAAGGAACGGTATTTGCAAGAATAGGCGCTAATATTATCAGTCTGTTCATTGTATTCG
>CAJOER010000161.1 GCA_905233805.1 uncultured Eubacterium sp.
TCTTGGCTGGGTTAAGACAAAGAATCAGGTTCGTCTTTCAGCTTACTACGGCTCATATGAGGATTGGGAAGCAATTCCGAAGAGCTGGGACGAATTCGAAATCCGTGAGTTCAACAAGGACAGCGCTGACGCTGAAAACTATAAGCTTGACCATGGCTATGACGAGTCAAAGCCCGAATCAGAGCTTGATATTGAGGATATGAAGCAGGCGGCTAAGTTCCGCGGCGGCGAGTGCCTGAGCACAAAGATGAAGAAGGGCGACCTTGCTACTAAGCTTAAGTGGAAGTGCGGCTACTGCGGCGCTGAGTTTGAGGCATCACCAAACCTCATTCTCCTCGGCGGTCACTGGTGCCCAGAGTGCTACGTTCCTCAGAAGGCATGGGATTACGATAACATCGCAAGAACGAACCCGTTCTTCGCTCAGGTTTGGTATCCCAACCACACAGAGGACGAAACAAACGTTTATAAGTTTGACGACATCTTCCAGGTCGGCGGAATCAAGTGGGACGACATCAAGAGATAAGATAAAAAATAAAAGAAAAAAGATACGGCATTAATCTGCCGTATCTTTTTTCATATACTCAATTATTTCGGTTTCGAGTTTTTCAAGCTCGCTTTCCTTGTGGTTTGCCTGCGCCGTGCGGTATCTGCTGCGAAGCGTCAGGTAAGCCCACATATTCTTTGCCGTGCCAAATATTTTATATATTACGATAATCTCGGCAAAAATATAGAGAATAAACGCGAAAGCGAAGGTAATCATCTTACCGGCTATAACGCAGAGCACGGCAAGCACTACAAAGAGCACGTCGCAGACCGACTGGGCTATAAGCCATTTTTTAAAGATGTTATTAAATTCAATATAGTAATCAAGGAAATCCATCAAATCACTCCCTTAATTGCATTCAGAAGCTCATCATAAGTTTCAAAAGCGGGAATATCGGGATAGTCTTTTTTTATCTGCTCGGTAGTGCGGAATAAAAAGCCCGCCTTACCCGCCTGAATCATAGCAAGGTCGTTAAAGCTGTCGCCTGACGCAACAGTATCGTAGCCGATTGACTGACGCGCCAATCCCGTTACCTCGCCGTTTTCGCCTATTACAAGCTCGTTACACATAAGAGTCGGAAAGCCGAGCTTTTCCATAAGCGGAGCGGCAAACTGCGTAAATGTATCGCTTATTATAATTACCTGGCCGAGTTTCCTCAGCTCGTCAAGGAATTCCTTTGCGCCCTCAAGAGGCTCGATTTTTCTGATTGTATCCTGAATTTCCTTTAAGCCGAGCCCGTGCTCCTTAAGAATTTTAATTCTGTAATTCATAAGTTTACCGTAATCAGGCTCGTCACGGGTAGTTATTTTAAGTTCGGGAATACCGCTTTCCTCAGAAAAAGCAATCCAGATTTCGGGGACGAGAACGCCCTCTAAGTCAAGACAAACTATATGCATATCTATACCCCTTACTTAAAGAAAAGCGGAAGCTTTTCAAGATAGACTATATCGTCTCTGTCAGCTGCGTCGCCCTCGGCAAGAGGAGCGCAGGAGGCAACGATGTTTCCATCGAACTTTTCAACAAGCATCTGAACGGCCTTAAGGCTCTCGCCCGTTGAACTAACGTCGTCAACAATGAGAACTTTTTTACCCGTAAGAAGGTCGCCGTCCTCGTGGCCGAGGTAAAGAGTCTGCACTCTCTGCGTTGTAATCGAGGTAACCTCTACTTTTTCGGGATTTTCCATATACACTTTAACACCCTTACGTGCTACGATATACTTCTTTCCGCTCTGCTTGCTCATTTCATATGCAAGCGGAATTGACTTAGCCTCGGGAGTGATAATGTAATCAAACTCGGGTACTTTTTTAAGAAGCTCCTCCGCGCAGCGCTCAGCAAGTTCAACGTCGCCGAAAAGGATGAACGCAGCGATATCAAGTTTATCGGAAATCGAAAACTTCTGAAGCTGTCTTGTAAGACCTGCTATATGAAGCTCGTAAAACTCCTTATCCTTTCTTTCCATTCCGTTAACAATCATCAGATTAACCCCTCTTCCATCTTTACGCCGCCGAGGATATGGAAATGAAGGTGCTTGACCGTCTGACCTGCGTCCTCGCCGCAGTTATTTATAATTCTGTATGAGTCAATACCCTGGGATTTTGCAATCTCGGGTATTTTTTCAAATATATGAGCAACATATTTGCTGTTTTCGGCGTTAACTTCGTTTGCCGAAGAAATATGTTCCCTGGGGATTACAAGAACGTGAACGGGAGCCTGAGGATTTAAATCCTTAAACGCCATTATAGTATCGTCCTCATAAACCTTGGTGCTCGGGATATTTCCCTTTGCTATTTCACAGAATACGCACATAATTACACCTCGTTATTTTAAAATATTTTCTACGATTGAAACTGTTGCCGCGATTGCTTCATCAAGCTTTGACAAATCCTTCGCACCTGCCATTGCGGAATCGGGACGTCCGCCGCCTCCGCCGCCTGCAAGCTTTGCAACCTCACGTACAACGTCGCCCGCCTTAACGCCTTTTGCAACGGCGTTCTTTCCGCAGACTGCAACAATCGACGCTTTTTCTCCGTTTACGCCGGCAATAACTGCAACCGCATTGTCATTATTCGCCTTAACGTCGTCGCCCATTGTGCGAAGAGCGTCGGGAGCCGCACCGTCAAGTTTGGCGGTAAACACTTCAATTCCGTCGATTACGACGGGAGCCGAGAACATATCTGCGCTCTTAAGTTTAGTTATTTCAGATTCAAGAGCACTGATTTTCTTAGCGTTCTCTTTATAGTCGTTCATAAGAGAAACTACCTTGTCAACAGCTTCTCCCTCATTTGCTTTAAGTGCGGAGGCAATAGCCTTCATATTAAGCTCATACTGCTTAATGCGGTTCATAAGATTAAGTCCCGTAAGGGCGGTAATTCTTCTTACTCCGCTTGCAACGGACGCTTCGGATACGATTTTGAAAAGTCCGAGCTCGCCTGAATTTGAAACGTGAGTACCGCCGCAGAATTCGGTTGAAAAATCGCCCGCCTTAACAACGCGTACAATATCGCCGTACTTTTCGCCGAAGAGCATCATAGCGCCCATCTTCTTTGCCTCTTCAATAGGCATTTCAAGCATTTCAACGGGAGTAGCGCTGAGAATGAAACTGTTTACGATATATTCAACCTTGGCAATTTCAATTTCGGTCATAGCCTCAAAATGAGTAAAGTCGAAACGAACCGTGTTTTCGTCAACAAGCTGACCCGCCTGCTCAACGTGATTGCCAAGAACCTCGCGCAGAGCCGCCTGAAGAAGGTATGTCGGCTTTAACTTTATCACCGACCGATATTACGCCGCTTTCAACGGTTCCGCTGTGGAGGAAAATTCCGTCGCCGTTTTTCGTAGTATCGCCGACTTCAAATACAGCGGCCACTGACGAGATTTTACCGCTGTCCCCGACCTGACCGCCGCTCATAGCGTAAAACGGCGTTATATCGAGCGCAACGACGCCCTTTTCGCCTGCGCCGAGCATATCGACCGACTCGCCGTCGGTATTGATAATTGCAAGAACCTTTGCATCGGCTGACATATCGGTATAACCTACGAATTCGGTAGCGTCAGCTTCAATTTTAACGTTGCTTCCCTTCCATGCGTCCGCGCCTGCGTCCTTACGGGCTGCACGGGCGGTCTTTTTCTGAAGTTCAAGAAGCTCGTTGAATTTTTCCTCGTCAACGCTCAAACCGCGCTCGCTGAGAATATCCTTTGTCAAATCGAGCGGGAAGCCGAAGGTATCGTTAAGCTTAAACGCGTCCTCGCCGCTGAATACGGTGCCCGCGGTTTTTTCAATATATTCGTCAAGAAGCGCAAGTCCTGCGTCGATAGTCTTACCGAAACTCTCTTCTTCGGCAAGAAGAATCTTTTTAATAAGTTCCGCCTTGTCGCCGAGTTCGGGATAAGCAGTTGCATTTTCGGATATAACGGTATCGCAGACTTTGTAGAGGAAAGGCTCGTTAACGCCGAGGAGTCTTCCGTGTCTGCAGGCACGTCTTATAAGACGTCTTAAAACGTAGCCGCGTCCGTTATTCGACGGGATTACGCCGTCGCCAATCATAAAGGTTGATGAGCGTACGTGGTCGGTAATAACGCGCAGAGATATATCCTGCTTCTTGTCGTCGTGGTATTTAACGCCGGCAATCTCGGCGATTTTATTCATAATATTCTGAACGGTATCAACCTCAAAGATATTGTCAACGCCCTGCATAATGCAGGCAAGACGCTCAAGCCCCATACCCGTATCAATATTCGGGTGGTCAAGAGGCGTGTAGTTATTGTTGCCGTCGTTATTGTTACGGTGCTGTTTTGAATTTTAAACCCTATAGTGTTACTGCTTGCTTTTATTGATTTACCTTCTATTTCAAAGTTTTCTGCACCGTTTAATATAAACCCCTTCTTGTTATCATTTGCCGTTAAATAACTGTTTGTAAATACTCCCATTATTAAGTTGCTGCCTAAATTTATTCCTTCATCAAATCCGCTTATTGTCAAACTGTTTCCGCTGCCCGTTATGGTTTCTACGCTTTCTTCAAAATTTTTATTTCTGTAGTTTTCACTCGTCGAACTTTGTATTATCGTTACCGTATTATTATTTAA
>CAJOER010000162.1 GCA_905233805.1 uncultured Eubacterium sp.
ACGCCGTAATTTGCGGCGATATTTTTATCGGTTTCGGGGTTGTAGTTATCCGTGTCGATACCGTTTAATATTCCGCAGAGCTTCCAGCTTCTCTGGTTAAGTATCGGGTCAAGACCGTGGGAGAACCACGGGTCAAGAATTTCCTTGGCATAGGTCGGAGAAACGGTCGTTACTTTATTTGCGCACTCAATGCCCGCCTTCATGAAGTTAACGAGTCCGTCGTATTGAATAAGGCTGTAATTCTCTTCGCCTATGCCGAGTACGTCGCCGAGCAGCTCGTTGCCGTACTTGCCCTGATACTGAATATTATGAATTGTAAATACAGTTTTGATGTTTTCATATCCCGGCTGGTTTGCATAGTAACAGCTGTAATAAAGCGGCGTGAGCGCGCTCTGCCAGTCGTTGCAGTGAATTATGTCGGGTTTCCAGTCAAGGTGGGGGATGATTTCAAGCACCGCCCTTGCGAAGAACGCAAAGCGCTCCGCGTCGTCATAGTGGCCGTAAATTCCGTCGCGCTTGAAATAATACTGGTTGTCAAGGAAGTAATAGATTACTCCGTTGTGCTTTGCCTCGAATATACCGCAGTACTGGCGCCTCCACGATACGGGAACAGAGATAGAGGTGATGAACTTCATCTTATCCTTGTATTCCTGTTTGATTGAATCATAAAGCGGCATTACCACGCGGCAGCCGATAAGGCGTTTTCTCAGCGCGGCGGGGAGAGAACCCGCAACGTCGCCGAGTCCGCCCGACGCCATAAAGGGAAGTGCCTCGGAGGCAACGTATAATACTTTCATAATAAATCTCCTGTAGCTTTATATACGGGTGTCCTTTGAAAGGCTTACGGGGAAGTTCTCCGCGCCCGAAAGTTCAACGCCCGATTTGATGTTTACGTTCTTGTCGGCGATAATGTAGTTAACCTTCGTGCCCTCGCCGATAACTGTATCCTGCATAAGAATTGAATTCTTGACAACTGCGTCGCTTTCAACCTTAACGCCCTTGAATATGATGCAGTTTTCAACCGTGCCCTTAATCTCGCAGCCGTCGGCGATAAGGGAATTCCTGATAACCGCCTCGGTTCCGTAAAGGGTTGGCATATCGTCGCGCTCCTTGGTGTAAATAGGCCTTTCGTCAGCGAAAAGCTTATTCTTGTTTTCTCTGTCAAGAAGCGACATTGAAATATCGTAGTAACTCTGAACGCTGTCAACGGTTCCTACAAAGCAGTCCGTAGCGTCATAGGCGTAAGCCATACCGCTGCTGATACAGTTCATAAGAATACTTCTCTGGAAGGAAACCTCGTTCTTTGAGTGAGCAGTCGTGATAAGCGTCTGAAGAAGATATTTCTTGATAAGAATAATGTTGCAGGAATAGAAAACCTCGTCCTCGGCTGCGGCGTCGATTGACGCGTCGAGGATTTTTCCGTTTTCGTCAACCTCGTCAAGTACGAGAAGGGAACTCATATTCTTCGGGAGCTTACCCTTTACGCCTACGACGGTAACGGCAGCGCCGCTCTTTTCGTGAGCCTCGAATACTTTTTCATAGTCGAGGTTCATTACGCTGTAACAGTCGGTCATAAGAACGTATTCCTGATTGCTCTGGTCAAGAAAGCCCATATTTCCGTAAATTGCGTCAATTCTGTTTCCCCACATAGTGGTGGAATTGAGCGAATAAGGGGGAAGAAGATAGAGTCCGTCGGTCTTTCTTGATAAATCCCAGGGCTTGCCCGTGCCGACGTGGTCCATAAGGGAATTGAAGTTTGCGTTCGTTACTACGCCGATTTTCGTAATTCCGCTCTCTACCATATTAGAAAGAGGAAAGTCGATAAGGCGGTAACGCGAACAGAAGGGTACGGAACCCATGGTTCTCATATCCGTAAGCGATTCAAGCGCCTCTTCGTGAACGTTTGCAAATATCATTCCGAGTACTTTTTTTCCGTTCATGCTTATACCTCCTCTCCCGATGCTATCATATCTTTCGGCGCGATTTTCGTGCCTGTTTTAATTTTTGCCCCGGAGCCGATTACCGCAACGCCCCAGTCCTCGGGATTTTCAAGATTCTCGGGAATTTCGCCTACCTGAGCGCCCTCTTCAATTACGGCGTCCTCGGCAATAATTGAATAGTAAATCTTAGCGCCTTTGCCGATTTTAGCGCCCGGCATAATTACCGAATACTTGACCTCGGCGTCCTCTTCAATAGTTACGTCGGGGGATACTACCGAGT
>CAJOER010000163.1 GCA_905233805.1 uncultured Eubacterium sp.
GGTAAAGTCGGCGTTTGGAAGCCAGTCAGTCCACTGTCTCTGTCCTTGGAAGCCGCCCGCAAAAGCGTTCTTTCCGAGCGCCTCCTCGTGCCAGCCCATTTCGTCAAGCTTTTTATTTCCGTAAAGAATATCGCGCATAATCATAGTCATTTTAACTATGAATTCCCAGTCCTTATCGGGGGCGACAACCTTTGATTTCGTAATAATTTCGGGCAGGTTCTTGCCCGCGTTGCAGTCAAATCCCTCCTTGCAGTTTTCTTTAACCCAAGCGAGCGCTTTTTTGTATTCGTCTTTATCGTAGATTTCAAGAGTAATGCGGCGGATAATTTCGGTCATATCAACCCACTCGGCGCGGATGCCGAAATACTTCTGGAACATATCGGCGTTGCAGTAGCTTCCCGCAATACCCATGGCGATACCGCCGAAATTGACGTACGCCTTGTTTTTCATCCAGCTCGCGCTTACAGCACAGCGTGCGAAACGCAGGATTTTTTCGGCAACGTCGTCGGGGATAGTAGTGTCCGTACTGTCCTGAACGTCCTTACCGTAAATTGAAAATGCGGGGAGTCCCTTTTGCGCGTACGCCGCCATAACGGCTGCAAGATAAACCGCGCCCGGACGCTCCGTTCCGTTAAAGCCCCAAACGGCTTTAATCGTCAGCGGGTCCATATCGAAGGTTTCGCTTCCGTAGCACCAGCAGGGCGTTACGGAAAGCGTTGCCGTAACGTTTTCAGAAGAAAACTGCTCGGCGCATTTTGCCGCCTCGGCGCCTCCGCCGATAGTCGTGTTGCTTATTACGCACTGAATGGGTGTTCCGTCGGGATATCTGAGGTTACCCTCGATTAATTCCTTCGCCGCCTTTGCCATGCCCATAGTCTGGTTTTCAAGGCTCTCTCTTACGCTGCCCCAGCGGCCGTCGATTACAGGCCTTATACCTATTTTCGGATATAACATAATTTTCCCTCCATCAATTACTCTGAAATGTGTTTTTCAGTCACTTTTATTATATTTTATAAGAATTGAATAGTCAACAAAAAACGCGGGAATTATGTGCTTTACATTCTTTCGTCTTTAATATATAATGAACTTAACGGCAATTAACGTAATAAACGAAAGGAGAGTTATTATGAAAAAGTATTTAGCAATTATTCTTGCGGCGGTTCTTTTGGTATCGGCTTGTATTCTCGGCGGATGCTCAAAGGGCGGCAGCGGTACTGAGGAAAGCACCACGGGCGCAGCGGCGGATACTACCGAGGCGGCTGAGGATACCACCACTTCTGCGGTTCAGGTTCCCGGCGAGGTTCAGTCCTGGGGTAAAATCAGCAGCGTGCTCGTTCCCGAGGGACTCACGTTCGCAAAGGGCGCTTACGGCGACGAAACCGACGAAAATGCAGTTACAATTTCCGACGAGGCGGCTCCGCTTAATCACTATTACCTGATTAACGTTATGACCGCTGAGGAAATTCAGGACAGCATCAACGCTTCAAAGGAAATGAATGAGGAATACGGCATTGAGGACGTAGCCGAGTTCACCGAAGGCAGCAACAAGTTCAGCGGTATCACCTACGGAGAAGAAGGCTCGTTCAAGGTTTATATTCTCAGCATGGAAAGCGGCGGAAAGACTGCAAGCGTTACGGTATCGGTACCCGACGGAACGGATATTTCCTCCGACGAGGTAAGAGCAGTACTCTATTCAATCGCCCTCGCATAAAATCAGACAACAAAAACGCTCGGTTACCCGAGCGTTTTTTGTTTTGTTATTTTGTTTTTACTTTACATGTCTTTGACCATGAGGAGTAGTACTTTTTGCCGTTAACTGTTTTGAAGGTTCTGATTCGTACATAGTATGTTTTTTTGCTTTTAAGTTTTTTAACGTTCTTTTTAGTCGTTTTTGAATTGTTGATTTTTACGGTTGTCTTTTTGCTGAATTTCTTATTTGTTGAATACTGAAGCTGATATCCCGAAACGCCCTTAATCTTTTTCCATTTTGCTTCAAACGCCTTCTTCTTTCGGGTGAGTTTTACTATTTTTGAAGGAGAGGGCTTATTGTTCTTTACCGTATCGATTTCATATGAATCGTCGGGTTCCGTATATACGGGAGATTCGGGTTCGTAGTCTTCCGAGGTTGTTCCCGGTACGTCGGGAGCCGGAGTGTTGTTTGTTCCGGTTTCGCTCGTTGTTTCCTGCGGCTGGGTCTTATTTACGGCGGATAACTAGTGCCTGCCTTTTCGGCGGTAACGGCAGTACCGTTAACCGAAAATGAATCCGTTGAAGAACTCCATTCGGCGCAGTTGTTATTAATCTTCGCCTTTACCTGCTCGTATCCTGCGTTTTTAATATAAATCTGTAACTTCGCTTTTTCGCCGAGGGTGATTTTATTCGAAGAGGCGTAAATATACGGTTTAATTTCGTATGTTGCCAAAGAAGAGAAGATGATACCGCTTGATGATGTTGCCTCGGAAAAGCTTCCCACTGCGTGCTTTACGGTAAACGCGCAGTCGTAATCGTCGGGCATGTCGCAGCTTGATGCGTCGTCCCCGCTTCCGAAACACTGAACCCAGTAGTATGTGCCGTTGTGGTAAATGCAGCCTATTCCGATTGTCTTTGCGGTAGTGCTGAGAATGTTTGCGCGGTGTCCTTCGGAATTCATCCAGCTGTTCATAGCATATTCGGGCGCTGACTGTCCTGCGGCAATGTTTTCGGCGTTCATAAGGCTGTTAGCCGTGAAGCAGATAGAACC
>CAJOER010000164.1 GCA_905233805.1 uncultured Eubacterium sp.
GGAAGAGAGCGGCAATCTGCTCAAAACCCTCCTTCTTAGCCTTTGAAGCAAAGTAGGTGTACTTGTTTCTTGCCTGTGACTCGCCTGCAAAAGCAGCCTCTAAATTCTTTTCTGTCTGTGTTCCTGAATATTTGCTCATATTCTTATCCTCCTTAATTTTATACTTTTATTATATATCATTTTCCCCTATAAAATCAACAGATTTGTAATAATAGAAAAAAAGCATCCCGAAGGATGCTTTTAATACTAGCTTACGAAGTAAATTAGCTATTAGCTTATTCTCTTCCGTCCCAACAGTAAGTACAGAGTTTGTTTTCATCAATGCCTACTGACGCGAGCATATCGTCAAGCCTGTGATACCTGAGCGACGTGAACTTAAGTTCTTTACAGATTTTGTCAACCATCTGCTGATACTTTTCGCTGTCGGGGTCGGTGTATTCACTGAGCACCTCCGCACTCGGCTCGCCGCCCTCAAGCTCCTGAATAACCCTGCGGGTTATAAGCTCCATCTCGGAGGTTGAACGCGAGAAGTTGAGGTATTTACAGCCGTAAAACAGGGGAGGACAGGCGGGCCTTATATGAACTTCCTTGGCTCCGCTTGCAAAGAGATATTCGGTAGTCTCTCTGAGCTGGGTTCCTCTTACAATTGAATCGTCTATCATAAGAAGGCTCTTTCCGTCGATTAGTATTTTAATCGGGAGGAGTTTCATTTTTGCGATTAAATTACGCTTGTTCTGGTGCGTCGGCATAAAGGAACGCGGCCAGGTAGGAGTATATTTTACGAACGGTCTTGAATAAGCGACGCCCGATTCGTTAGCGTAGCCGATTGCGTGCGCGACGCCCGAATCGGGAACGCCTGCCGCAACGTCTGGGGTTACGTTATCGCGCCTTGCGAGCGCCTGACCGCATTTATATCTTACCTTTTCAACGTTTACGCCCTCATAGTATGATGACGGATAGCCGTAATAAATCCATAAGAAAGTACAGATTTTGGTTTTATCCGAGCCGTCGACAAGGGTTTTAACGCCGTCTTTCGTAACTATATCAATCTCGCCGGCTTTAAGCTCTTTAACGGGAGTATAGCCGAGGTTGAGGTATGCAAAGCTTTCAAACGAAGCGCAGCAGCTGCCTTCTTTTTGCGCAACGGAAATAGGAGTTCTTCCCATTTTATCCCTTGCCGCATAAATGCCCTTTTCGGTCAGGATAAGCATACTGATTGAACCGTCAATAATCTCCTGAACGTATTTAATGCCTTCGATGAAATTCTCCTTCTGGTTAATAATTGCCGCAACTAACTCAGTCTGGTTAATTCCGCCGCCCTGCATTTCAAAGAAATGGGTATTGTTTTTAATTATTTTTTCAACGATTTCTTCATCGTTATTGATTTTTCCTACGGTTACGATAGCGTAAGTTCCGTGGTGTGAGCGTACGAGTATGGGCTGTGCCTCAAAGTCGCTGATACAGCCTATTCCCATTGAGCCGTGCATACTTGTTGACTCTTTTGTAAACTTCGTTCTGAAAGGCGAATTCTCAATATTGTGAATGGCTTTTTCAAAACCTTCCTTCTCGTCGTATACGGCAAGTCCTGCACGCCTTGTTCCGAGGTGGGAATGGTAATCAACGCCGAAAAATAAATCGAATACGCAGTCGTCTTTTGAAGCTACTCCGAAAAATCCACCCATAAAGCTTCCTCCGTTTTGTTTGTTAAATGTATTATAGCAGAATAGTTTTATAATTAAAATAAATATCACTAAAAAATGTGGATTTATACAAAAATTAAAACCGCCTTCAAGGCGGTTTTGTTAATTGTTTTACCTGCAAAGCAGTTCGTCAATGCTGTTAGTTGATTTAATTGAATCGGCAACGCCGAAATCTTTTACCTCATATGCCTCGCTGTCGCTGTTGAGCGAAGGAGTCATATACTGCTCGTTATCGTATTTTGTCGCATTTATAAGCTTGTTTTCAAGTTCTTTTGATACGCCGTCGTTATAGGCGTAAATATAACCGTAGAAGGTCTGGCCGTAATGGGAGGACATATCGCTGTAAGTTCTTACGTCGAAATACGTTCCGCCCCAGTGGGATTCGGAGATTGTAACACTTCCGTCATCGCCGATTGCCTCAACGATTGCAACGTGGCGGCTCCAGCACGCTACAGCGCCGAGCTTCGGCTCC
>CAJOER010000165.1 GCA_905233805.1 uncultured Eubacterium sp.
AGCCTTTTGTGCTTTCAGTAAACTCTTTTTTCCATTTACTGCCGTTAATACTCCAGAGATACACGTAATTTTCAAGTTCGCTTATCTCGTCGTCAGAAAGAGAGGTAAGCCCTGTTTTCAACAACGAGAAAATATCGCTGCTTTTATACGAGTATATAAGCGTTCTCAAAAGGAAATTAACAAGCATAATAAGCGGCTCGGAGCTTATATTCTGTCTTTCGTCGTTGAAATACGGAACGCCGAACTTGTTAAATGATGCCGTTAATTCCTGCTCATACTTATCAAGGTCTCTGACTATAACAGCAATATCGCTTGCTTTATAGCCCTTCCTAATCAATTTGAGAATATTAGCCGCTGCACTGTCACATTCGTCATATATATTCTTTGCCTGATATACTCTTATATTTTCAACAGGCTTATCATATGCCTCTTTAACAGGATAATTAAGGTACTTTTCAAGATGAGAAAGCTCTTCATTTTTAAAACGGTATGTTTTATCTAGATGTATCGGCTGAGCGAATTCAACGCCGGCTTTTTCGGCTACATCTTTAAGTATGTTTATATTTCTGTTTACATAAAAGAAAAGCGAAAACTTGTCGAGAACCTTATCAGTATCGCTGCAAAACGTAATATAAACATTTTTCGCTTGCTTTAAAATTACCTCAATGACTTTATACTCCTGAGCCGCAAAGCCTGAAAAACCGTCGATAAATACGGTTCTGCCGTTAAAATATGTAAGGTTGAGGAGCTTTTCATAAAGACGCGTCATCTCATTAGCAGGGTCATAATATGTATCACTAATGAGCGCGTCATACATTGAAATAATAAGTCCTAAGTCGTGAAGTTTGCCCTTAAGCAGTTCCTTATCGCTGTTTTCACTCGCTTCATTAATATCGTCAACCGTAACTCGGCAAGATTTCATTTCGTCATAAATCTGTATTACCGAATTTATAAACGATACACTGTTTATGTTTTTAAAGAGAACGAGTGAATCCTGAACGGACTCAACCGCTTTTTTCATAATTACAGCCTTTGAAGCCTTGGTGAGTACGGGATACTTATCTCCACCGTAACGCGCCGAAATCTCCTCGGAAAGTCTTGAAAAAGAGGTATTTTCAACGAAGTTTACTTTGCTTTCGCCGAGGTCGGTTAAAAGACGTCTTTCGCTCACGAACGAAAACTGCTCAGGGGTTATGAGCAGTATATTCTTTTCGCCTTCATCAATTAGTTTATTAATTGATGAAAAAACATATTCTGTTTTACCGCTGCCTGCTCGTCCGAGCACTAACTGTAACATAATATCTCCTAATCTTCCGGTTTTATAAATCCTTCGTTCATCATTCTTTCATGCGCTTCAATGAAGAATTCATACATGGGCCTTGCAATATCAAATGCAAGTTTCATTTCATCAATAATTGCAGGA
Source organism: uncultured Eubacterium sp. (assembly GCA_905233805.1). Classification (GTDB taxonomy): domain Bacteria; phylum Bacillota; class Clostridia; order Oscillospirales; family Acutalibacteraceae; genus Eubacterium_R. The sequence goes on from CAJOER010000165.1 coordinate 1,424, forward strand.
CCTTCAAGGCGTGACAAGTTTGGTTAAGAATATGAAAACGCCATATTTTTAGCTGAAAGAAACGGCTTTAACTCCTTAGGTGCGTCGGGATATCTGTCAGTTTTATAAAAGTCCCTGCACGAAAATGAAAAGCCTGCGTCTGAACACGCCTTAACGGCATTCATAAAACGCTTAGGGTCTTCCATAATCATTTCGTGTACTATCTTAAAATTAGACTGACGCCAGAGCCAGAACACAAGACCGTAGCCGTAACTGTTCGGATAGAATTCAAAATAATAAAACGGAGCCTGCGGATAATCTTTTTTATACCTTCTGAAAAAGGTCCACATATTCTCTCTGTACTTAATTTTTGAGCGGTTACCTCTTGTATCCCTGTGAATCCTTGAAACAGCGCGCACGGGGTCAAGATACATCTTAGGGTCAATATCGTAAAGAAGTTCCGACAAATCGAGTACCATCTGTCTCATAGGGACGGTAATCCCCTGTTTTAACTCCTCTTTATGTTCTTCATAAAAGGGCTTTGAATCGTTAAAACGGTTAAGACAGAGCAGTTCAATGCTTTCCCTTTTAATTCCACTGTAATTGTATTCCATTTATACTCCTTTTAATTTACCGCTGTCGAGCATATGCTGTGCTGCAAGCAAAGCGCAGATTTTCGCCGACGGGAAATTTAGTCCGCCCTGAAGCCAAACGTAAAACGGTTCTCTTATAGGGGCGTCGGCAGAAAGTTCTATAGATGAGCCGAGA
>CAJOER010000166.1 GCA_905233805.1 uncultured Eubacterium sp.
GAAATTAGTCGTGAAGTCGTAACCCTCGATTGAAACGATTAAAAGCGATACGATGAAAACTAACGAGAACGCGAAGAGGTAAATGCTCGTTGAACGGACTATGCTTTTATCAAGGGCGGTTCCGTCCATCTTAAGTTTTTTAACGCTCTTGGGATGAAGGTACGAGTGGATTTCGCCGACGAACGCCTTGCCCATAATAATCCAACGCGTAATCTTCGTTCCGCCGCCCGTACTTCCCGAGCACGCGCCGACAAGCATAAGCAGGAAGAACAGCGTTTTGGTCAGAGTCGGGAACATATCGAAGTCAATAGTCGTAAATCCCGTAGAGGTTGTAAGCGAGGCAACCTGAAACGCCGCCGTTCTTATATTATCCGAAACGGAGTTAAACACGTGGGAAGTGTTGTAAATAACAACCGCGGTAGCGCCTAATACTATCGCAAAATACATTTTAACCTCTTCAATGGCAAACGCTTTTTTGAACTGCCTCAGGAGGATAAAATAGTAAAGGTTAAAGTTAATGCCGAACATTACCATAAATACCGTAACAACCCACTGAACGTACGGAGTATACGAGGCAAGAGAGTCCCCTTTTACGCTGAATCCGCCGGTACCCGCAGTTCCGACCGCGGTACAAAACGCGTCGAAAACGGGCATTCTTCCCGCTACAAGAAGAATGAATTCAAGAAGAGTGAATACGATATAAATTACATAAAGAAGGCGCGCGGTCTCTTTCATTTTAGGAACAAGTTTTCCTACCGAGGGACCGGGGCTTTCAGCCTTCATAAGATTTATGTTTGAACCGCCGGAAAGCGGAACTATTGCAAGAATAAATACGAGCACGCCCATACCGCCTATCCAGTGCGTCAGGCTACGCCACATTAAAGAGGTATTCGACATCGCCTCAACGTTATCAAGTATGCTTGAACCCGTTGTTGAAAATCCCGACGCAGTTTCAAAAAGCGCGTCAATAAACTTAGGTATTTCACCCGTAATGACGAACGGAAGGCAGCCGAAAACCGAAAGAACAAGCCACGAAAGCGCGGTCGCAACGCAGCCCTCTTTAAGATAGAACACGTGTGTTTTAGGCTTTTTCAGCGCAAGCAGTCCGCCGCAAATCATACAGATTGCAGCAGTGATAATATATGCAAAGCCCTGGCTCTCATGATAAATGAGGGCAGCAATCAGAGGCGCAAGCAAAAGCAGCGCCTCTAAGATTAATACGTATCCTATTATTCGTCTGATAATCGGTAAATTCATAAATTGCCCTTATTCAATAATTTCGCTGATATTTACAAAGCCGGTGTGAGTTGTAACAATCATAACCGTGTCGCCCGGGAGAATCATATCCTGACCTGAGGGGATAATGATTTTACCCTTACGGTTAATAAACGCAATAAGAACGTCGTCCCTGATAGTCAGGTTCATAAGCGGAATGTTAGTCAGGTTTCTGTAAGGCTTTTCAATGTTAAATTCAATAGCCTCAACCCTCTGTTCAAACATATATGAAAGAGTTTCAATATTGCTTGAACGCGAAGCACTTTTTGCTCTTACGTATGCGATTATCGCCTCGGCGGTAATATATCTCGGATAAATAACCGAGCCTAAATCAAGATGATTGATAACGTCGTCAAAGGTTATGCGGTTAATCTTGGTAATAACCTTTGCGTCCTTTTTCGATACGCGTTTTGCGTGAAGGGTAAGAAGGATATTTTCCTCGTCGCTTCCCGTAAGGGGCACGAAGGATTCAACCGTTTCAATACCCTCTTCAATAAGCAAGTCCTCATCCGTTGCGTCGCCGTGGATAATAATCGCCTTGGGAAGAAGTTCGCCGAGGCGCTCGCATCTTTCGGCGTTGCGCTCAATAATTTTAACGTCAATGCCGACGTTGAGGAGCTGCTTTGCAAGGTAATATGCCGAGGTTCCGCCGCCCGCGATAAGAACGTTTTTAACCTGATGTGTTTTTGAGCCGATGGTCTTGAAGAAGTTTCTTGCCATTCTTCGCGTTGCGACGAAGGAAATAAAGTCGCCCGCCTGAATTGTAAAGTCGCCCTTGGGGATATAAACCTTGCCGTCCCTTTCAACCGCACAGATAAGCACGCCCTCGGTCTTTGAACCGATTTCACGAAGGCTTATTCCGTCAAGCATACTGTTTTTCTTGACTTTA
>CAJOER010000167.1 GCA_905233805.1 uncultured Eubacterium sp.
GGGCTGTGCGGAAGTATTCTTAATTTCGAAGATTGAGAAGTTCTGAGTTTCGTAAACCGAGCAGTATACCCTCGTGCCTTTAAGCGAATACTTTTTCGCATTTGAAAGCAGGTTTTCAATAATTCTGAAGGTCTTATTCCCGTCGGCAAAACAGCTAATCTGTTTACTGCCGTCAAATACGAGGTCAAGACCGTTTTCGGTAAACTCTCTGTTCCTCTCGCCGACTGCCTGACCGGCAAGTTCGGTTAAAGAAAGATTAACGGGGTTAAGATTTATTACTCCGCTTGTTATCTTCGACGCCTCAATTAAATCGTCAATGAGTCTTTTAAGGCGGTTGCTCTTCTCGTCAAGAACGTTAAGATAATCTTTCGCGTCACGGTCTTCAATATCGCAGGTTTTAAGAAGGTCAACGTATGTAATAATTGACGTCAGCGGAGTCTTTAAATCGTGTGATACGTTGGTAATAAGCTCGCTTCTCATACGCTCGTCACGTACCGCCTTTGATACCGCAGTTTCAAGTTCCTGCTGAGTATAGCGAAGCGAATTATAAAGCGTTTTCAGGCTTTGAGGCAGCTTTTCGTAATTAACCTGCGGGACCGTTCTGTAATGAGCGGCAGTAATTATTTTATCAAGCTGAACGGCGTACCACACTCCAAAGGATACAACTGCAGCGTTAAGAATAATTATAATTATTGCCGAAAAAACGGGAGCCTTTACGTTACCGTCGCTGCCCGTTGAGGCGCAGATAATAAACAGAATTAAATTTATTACGCCGTAAAGGATTAAAAAACTCGTGAATCTGCGCTTGAAATTATCGGGTTTATAGGTTAATAAGCTCTTTGCCTTTTTAAACAGCCACACCGTCGGTTTAACGAAAATGTAATTAATAACAATAACGGTAAGAAGATTATTGTATATTTTCTTCTCGCTTTTGCAGACTCTTATAAAAGAACTCAAAAATTCAATTAATACTGCCCAGATTCCGCCGGCGACAGCTGCTGCAAGAAAAACGAATAGTTTATGGTTTTCCTCTCCCGCAACCGAAGATTCAATCGCCTGAAAAAGCGGAATATAAAGCGCTACAAGTCCCGTTATCGCACCGCCTGCCAATACAAGGTGCATGTCGGTCGGCATATAGTCAATAAACGCTCTTTTTACCTTGCCGTCTTTCATACGCGTTCCGCATTTTACGAAGTACCATAAAGCTGCTATTACCGAAAGAACGAACAGTATTGCGGCGGCAATTACGTCATTTTTAACGCTGTATTCCATTACGCCGTAATAATTGTTTATTTCTTCAAGATAGCCGTTATTTACCGGCGTTTCGGTAGCAATATAGATATAGTATTCAATGTTTTTATCGGTAAGGTTAACCTCATTTGTTTTCGGATTTACATCGTTATTAAGAACGTTTTTAAAAGATTCCGAATACTCGGGAATATTGTTTTTAATAACCAGCGCGTAGCGGTTATCAAGAACGCCGTCCGTTTTCTCGTTCTTATCGAAATTAGTCAGAACAAGATTATTTTTCTTATTCTTTGCATAATACTTTAAATCGGAGGTTACGCTGTCGGAATCCCTGCTGTAACCGCCGTCAACATTATTAAGGTATTTTTTTGCGCTTACATAGTTGGCAAACATCGCTTCAAGTTTCTTTTTCGCGACGTCCTCGCTGTCGCTGAGAAAAATCTCGTTTTCCGTTCCCTGCCAGTCGTTCACGCAAAAATTAAGCGACATGTTTTTGTATTCAAAATTCACATCCGAATCAAAATGATTATCTATGTTTTCCGGGTCAATCGACGTAGTTTCGGTTTCTTCATCGGCTTCGGAATATGAATATTTCAAATCGGCTTCATAACTGCTCTTTGCTTTTTTGAAGTTTTCAATCAGGCTGCCGAGCTTTACTTCCTTTTGGGCATCAAGCGTTTTTTTAATACTTTTTTCATCCTTTAAGTAAAGCGAATTCGTCATCCACGATATATCGCTGCGAAGGAGTTCGGTAACCTCGTGGCTTTCGGACAAATCGCCGTTTACCTTTATGCCCTGAAGAATTTTTTCTCCCTTATCGGTATAGATAAA
>CAJOER010000168.1 GCA_905233805.1 uncultured Eubacterium sp.
CTTCTTCTTCTTCTGCGTCCTCTCCATCAAGACCTACTTTCTTATCCTTATGAGCGCCGATAGCGATATAAACCGCGTCATAATCCTCGGCTATCTTCTTAAGCTCCTCGGGAGTTGAAATTCTCGTATTGAGTTTTACGTCAACGCCCGTTGAAACGATACAGTCGATATCCTCCTGAAGTCTCGTTCTCGGGAGTCTGTAATTCGGGATACCGTAGCGAAGCATACCGCCGAGGTACTTTTTCTCCTCAAATACAGTAGTCTGATGTCCCATAAGCTGGAGGTAATAAGCACAGGTAAGTCCGCTCGGACCTCCGCCGATTATTGCGATTTTCTTACCCGTTGAGGGCATACATTCGGGCGCGGGTACCTCCCCCGCCTTATCGCAGACATAACGCTTTATACCGCGTATATTAATCGGGTCGTCAATCATCTGACGGCGGCAGTAATTCTCACACGGGTGCTCGCATATAAGGGCGCACGCCGTCGGAAACGGGTTGTCCTTACGAATCTGGCGTACCGCGTCCTCGGGTCTTCCCGCCGCAGCGAGAGCGATGTACCCGGGGATATCTACATTCGCGGGACATCTCGTTACGCAGGGTACGGGACGGTCAAAGTGGCACATACACTTTCCGTTTTTCACGTGAGATTCGAAATCCTCACGGAAGCCGCGGACGCTTACAAGCACCATATTCGCCGCCTCATAACCGATAGCGCAGTCAGCCGAAAGATATACGGACTGAGCCGTTTTTTCAATTAAGTCAATAGTTTCCATATCCGCATCGCCGTCCAGCACGCTCTCAATCAGTGTAGCAAGCTGACCGAGACCTACGCGGCAGGGCGTACACTTACCGCACGACTGGGAATGACAAAGGCGGACGAAGCCGAGAGCTACGTCGATAGGACAGGAATTCGTTGAAACCGCGTTTACTCGGCTTCCGAGCTCCTCATAGAGTCTGTCGACCGTTGCTTCAACCTGGGAAACGGATTGAATCTTCTGTCTTGCCATAATACACTCGTTCCTTTCATTTGTTAACTGCATTATACCATATAGCTATATTAAAGTCAAAATATAGAGAATAAAGAACGAGGGTTATAAAAGCCCTCGTTCTTTATGCGATATTAAATAACTTTTCGGCGTTTTTGCCGAGGATTTCTGAAAGGTCGTTTTCATCGGTAATAAGCGCTTTTACGCGGGTAAGAGTATCCTTCTGGCTGCTCCACGGCGAGTCGGTAGCGAAGAGGATTTTATCCGCCCCGTGCTTATTAACAATTCTCACAAACTGTTCGTCGCCGAGCATTTTTCTTTTTTCATCGGGGACAAAAATCCCCTCCGGCGGCTCGTAGGAGCCGAGGACGAACGCCGTATCAAGATAAACGTTTTCACCCGCGAGAGTTTTTTCAACCTCGTCCCAGCCCTTCCAGCCGCCGAGATGAGCGAGCACGAATTTTTCGGGCGCTATTTCTTTCATTACGGTGCAAATCTGTTCAACCGAGGAGAAATTATGGTGCATAATTCCTATATCAAGCCCCGCGTGGATTACTACCGCGAGGTCAAGTTCTGCGGCGCGCTCGATTATTCTTAAAAAGCGTATGTCGTCAAGGTCTACGTTCTGATACGCGGGGTGGAGCTTAATACCCGTTATTCCCCTGCTCTTTATCCGCGAAAGCTCTTTTTTGTAATCCTCATAATCGGGGTGCATACCGCCGAGTGAAAAGAGCCCCGTTTTATCAAAGCTTTCGTTTTTACTTATCGCAATATCGTTGAGCTTTTCAACCTGATTTACGCCGGTCATAACGGGAAGAAGAACCGAGCAGTCAATGCCCGCCTCTTTCATAGACTCGGCAAGAGCCTTATCCGTTCCCTTCGTATATGAGCGTGATTCGGCTTTCATTTCAAGATGCTCTAAAACGCCCGAAGCTATTTTTTCGGGGAAGGTATGGGTATGCGAATCAATAATCATAGTTTTACCTCACAATTAAATGCCGACATTAATGCCGGCATTTATTATATCACAGACAGA
>CAJOER010000169.1 GCA_905233805.1 uncultured Eubacterium sp.
TGTTGGAACCCGTGTTAAAAGAGAGCTTGACTCGATTATTTCAAACGGCTACGGCGTACTTTACGTTATCGCAAAGCGCCTCGTTGAGCATAGCGAAAAGCTCGGCTATCTTGTAGGCTCAAGAGGCTCGGTCGGCTCTTCGCTCGTTGCTCACTTCGGCGGTATATCCGAGGTTAACCCCCTCGCGCCGCATTATTACTGTATGAAATGTAAGCACAGCGAATTTTTCCTTCACGGCGAATACGGCTCGGGCTTTGACCTTCCGGTTAAGAAATGCCCCGAGTGCGGCGAGGAAATGAAACGCGACGGCCACGAAATCCCGTTTGAAACCTTCCTCGGCTTCAAGGGAAACAAATCTCCCGATATCGACCTCAACTTCTCGGGCGAGGTGCAGGGACGAATTCACCGCTTTACCGAAGAACTTTTCGGTAAGGATTACGTATTCAAGGCGGGAACAATGGCAACCGTTGCCGATAAAACCGCCTTCGGATTTACCAAAAAGTATCTTGACGAAAGAGGACGGCGCCATTGAAGAGGCGCGGTTTGCGCAGATTGTTGGGAAGCTGCGGGACAGCACCCAGGCGGTATGGTTGTTGTACCCGACGAATATACGGTTGAGGACTTTACGCCTATTCAGTTCCCCTCAAACGATGAGAAAAAGGGAACTTATACAACTCATTTCGATTTTAAGCGTTCGCTTCACGATACGCTGTTGAAACTCGACGAGCTCGGCCACGATAATCCTACGCTATATAAATATCTTGAAGATATGACGGGCGTTCCCGTAATGGACGTGGATTTATCCGACCCGAATCTCTATAAGCTTATAACGTCAACCGAACCTATCGGCGTAAGCGAGGACGATATTGAATGCCCCACGGGAACGCTTGCAATTCCCGAAATGGGTACGCCTTTCGTTATCGGTATGCTCATTGACGCACAGCCGAAAACCTTTGCCGATTTACTGCAGATTTCGGGACTGTCCCACGGTACCGACGTATGGCTCGGCAACGCGCAGGACCTTATCAAAGAAGGCACGTGCGATATTTCAAACGTTATCGGCTGCCGTGACGACATTATGACGCACCTTATCTTAATATTATGGAGATAACCCGTAAGGGCGCGGCTTCGGGCAAGCTTCCTCCGTTTGAGGACGCTATGAAAAAGATAGGCGTTGAGCAGTGGTACATTGATTCTTGTTACAAAATCAAGTATATGTTCCCGAAGGCTCACGCGGCGGCATACGTAATCGCGGCGCTTCGAATCGCGTGGTATAAAATATACTATCCTCTTCAGTTCTATTCGGCTTACTTTACCGTTCGCGGCGGCGCTATTGACGCTGTTGCCGCTGTTCAGGGTAAAAGCGCCGTTAAACAGAAGATGCAGGAAATAAAGGACAAGGGAAACGAAGCAAGCCAGAAGGACGAATCTCAGTACGTTGTAATGCAGATTGTTATTGAAATGCTTGCAAGGGGCTATGAGTTCCTTCCCGTTGATTTATATAAATCCGACTGGAGAACATATAAAATCGAGGACGGTAAAATCCGTCTGCCTTTCCTTGCTATCGACGGAGTAGGCGAAACCGCCGCCAAGGCTATTGCGGACGCGGTTGAGAGAAATCCCGACGGCTTTATAGCCTCTGACGATTTGGCAAACGAACCCGGAGTAGGAAAAAGCGTGGTTGACGCGCTCAGAGGAGCAGGCGCTCTCGGCGACCTGCCCGAAACGAAACAGATTTCTTTTTTCGGATTTTAATACAATAAACTTACATAAAGGACAGAATTATGAGATATCAGAAAATAACCCCCGAAGGCTCGCGCGACTTTCTTTTTGAAGAGTGCGACGACAGAAGAATAGTTGAGCACACTCTTGCCGACCTGTTCAAAGAGGGCGGCTACCGCAAGGTGCTTACCCCTGCTATTGAATTCTTTGACGTGTTCAAAAGCGACAACACGGGTATTCAGCCTGAGGAGATGTTTAAGCTTACGGATTCAAAGGGAAGAACAACCGTTCTTCGCCCGGATAATACTATGCCTATTGCGCGTATGGTTGCAACAAGGCTTTCCGAAGAGGATTTCCCCGTAAGACTTTACTATAACCAGAGCGTCTTTCTCAGAAACAAAGACCTCGCGGGCAAGCCTAACGAGATTGCGCAGAGCGGCGTTGAGCTTATCGGCGACGGCTCGTTTGAGGCTGACCTTGAAGTTATAAGGCTCGCATTTGAAAGTCTTAAAAGCTGCAAGCTCAATTCCTTCAAAATAGAGATAGGCAACGCGGCTTTCTTTAACGCGATACTCGGAAAAATGAATATCACCGATAACGAGAAGGCGGATATCTGCAATCTGATTGAAGAGAAGAACTATGCGGCTCTCGGCGATTTCCTTGATAAGCTCGGCGATACAAGAGAAACGCGGGTTATAAAACGCCTGCCGAGGCTCTTCGGCGGTGAGGAGGTTATAGACGAGGCCAAAAAGCTCTATAACGAGAAGGCCGCCGTTGACGCGCTTGATTATCTTAAAAGCGTTTACGACGCGCTTTGCAGCGAGGGTATGAAAGATTATATTATGCTTGACCTCGGACTTGTTAACCGTTCAAATTATTATACGGGCGTTATTTTCCATGGCTATGCGGAAGGCACGGGACTTACCATTCTCTCGGGCGGCCGCTACGATAACCTTCTCGGCGAGTTCGGAGCGAGCGCTCCCGCTATCGGCTTCGGTATTGAAGTCGGAGCGGTATGTCAGGCTATGCGCGAGGTTATCAATATTGAAAGACCTCTCAGGATTGCGCTGACAAAGGGACGCCTTGAAAAGAAAAGCGTTGCGCTTTTCAAAACAATGGGACTTGATACCTCGGAACTTGAAAACAAAGGAAGACGTTTAATCTTACCTGTTGATAAGTACGAGGCGGTGCTCTCAAAGGCTCCCGACGTAATTACCTACGTTGAACACGGCGTGTGCGATATAGGTATCGTCGGCAAGGATACAATCGTTGAGCACGGTTCCTCGTTCTATGAGGTAATCGACCTCGGAATAGGAAAGGAGAAGATTTCTATTCGGGCTATAAAAGAAAGGTAGTTGCGTCAAAATATCCGAAACTTGCAAAGGAATTCTTTGAATCAAAGGGTATGGACGTTGAAATAATAAAAATTGAGGGAAGCGTTGAACTCGCTCCTCTCCTCGGACTTGCCGACGGTATCGTCGATATTGTCGAAACGGGTTCGACTCTTAAAGAAAACGGGCTTGAAGTAGTTGACGAAATCATCCCGATTTCGGCAAGGGTAATTGTTAATATGGCATCAATGAAGCTTCGCAAAGCAGAAATTGAAAGCTTCTTAAATGACTTAGAGCTTGCCTCTAAGGTATAAACGGGAGATAAAAATATGAAGATAACAAAAGCTAACGGAAAATCCGAGTACGCTCTTATTGAAACTCTCAAAAAGCGTGCGGGTCAGACTGATGAGAAGGTTGTTGAGATTGTCAGCTCAATAATCGAAGGCGTTAAAGCCAACGGTGACGAGGCGGTAAGGGAATATACCGTGCGTTTTGACGGTATTGTGCCTCACAAGTTCGTCATTGAAAAGGAGGAACTTAACTCCTATCTAAATCAGGTTGACGACAAATTTAAAATTGCGCTCATTAATGCCAAAAATAACATTAAGGATTACCACCTCCACCAGCTTGAAAGAAGCTGGATTACAACAAGAGGCATTGGCATTATTATGGGCCAGCAGGTAAGAGGGCTTGAAAAGGTCGGAATTTACGTTCCGGGCGGTACCGCCGCATATCCCTCAAGCGTTCTTATGAATGCAATCCCCGCAAAAATTGCGGGCTGCGGTGAAATAATAATGGTAACTCCTCCCGGCAAGGACGGAAAGCCGAACCCGAATATTATGGCTGCCGCCGCAATTGCGGGAGTATCGAGAGTATTTATGGTAGGAGGTGCCCAGGCTATCGCTGCCCTTGCTTTCGGTACGGAAAAAATACCCAAGGTTGATAAGATTGTAGGCCCCGGCAATATCTTCGTAGCCACCGCAAAGAAACTTCTTTACGGTCTTGTTGATATTGATATGGTTGCCGGCCCGAGCGAAATCCTTATCGTAGCCGATAAGACCGCCGACCCCGCATTCCTTGCGGCTGACCTTATGTCTCAGGCGGAGCACGACCCGCTTGCTTCATCAATTCTTCTTACAACCGACGACGGTATTGCAAAGAGAACACTTCACGAAATTGACAAGCAGATTAAAACGCTTGAACGTCAGGATATTATCAAAAAATCGCTTGACGATTACGGCGAGATTATAGTTTGCGAAAGCCTTGAACAGGCGTTCAGGTTTGCAAACGAGCTTTCTCCCGAGCACTGCCAGCTCTGCGTTGCCGAGCCGCTTAAATATGTCGGCAGGGTATATAACGCGGGCGCGGTATTCCTCGGCCACTGGGCGCCGGAACCCCTCGGCGATTATTTTGCAGGACCCAACCACGTCCTTCCGACTTCGGGCACTGCAAGATTCTTCTCTCCTCTCGGAGTTGAAAGCTTTACGAAAAAATCTTCGTATATCTATTACACAAGCAGCGACCTCAGAAATGCAAAAGACGATATTATCGCCCTTGCCGAGACTGAGGGACTTACTGCTCACGCAAATTCAATTAAAGTAAGATTTAAGAATTAACGGGTGATTGTATGAGGACAGCAAAAAAAGAAAGAATTACCAAAGAAACGAAAATCAGCGTTGAGTTAAATCTCGACGGCGGCGAAATTGAAATCAGCACGGGTATAGGCTTTTTTGACCATATGCTTGACGCTTTTGCAAAGCACGGCGGCTTCGGCTTAAAACTTAAAGCCGAGGGCGACCTTGAGGTTGATACTCACCACACGGGCGAGGACACGGGTATTGTGCTCGGTCAGGCTTTTGCCGAGGCGCTCGGGGATTACAGCGGTATTAACCGCTACGGCTTTTTCTCGGTTCCCATGGACGACTCTCTTGCCGAGGTATCGC
>CAJOER010000170.1 GCA_905233805.1 uncultured Eubacterium sp.
GTGAAAAATCCCGAACTTGAAAACGCTATGAACGAAGCGCTCAAAGGCGACTGGGCAGAGGCAAGAGGTCTTACAATCGTAAAGATTGCCCTTAACCCGGTAGTTATGAACGAAGAAGACGCAGAAGCTCTCAAGAAGTATCAGCGCGGCGCAGCTGCAGGAAGAAATCCCGGCATGGCAGGCGGCGTATATCTTGAGAATATCGGCGAAGGTATCCGCGGCGCAGGTAATAATCCGAACGGCGCAGCAGGCGGCTTTGTAGGCGTAGGCCTCGGAATGAACGCAACCGGAACCGGCGTTAACGCTGCAACCGAATTATTCAATATGGGTCAGCAGCAGGCTCCTCCCGCTGCTCAGGCACCGGCACCTCAGGCGGCAGCTCCCGCAGCAGGCGGCTGGGTATGCCCGAAGTGTAACACTCAGGCAAGCGGTAAGTTCTGCCCCAACTGCGGAACGGCTAAGCCCGAAGAGGGATGGACTTGCGAGTGCGGAACTACCAATCAGGGGAGTATAAGTGCAGCAAGTGCGGCTGGGTACCCGATGACCCGAAGAATCCGCCTAAGTTCTGTCCTCAGTGCGGAGACCCGTTTGACGACGGCGACAAAGTATAATTTGTCCGAACCATTTATACGAGGTGGTTAAATGGCAGATTTGTTTCAATATAAATGTAAAAACTGCGGCGGTGCTCTGGAATTCAACACCGCTGAGCAGAAGCTGAAATGTCCCTTCTGTGATTCGATATTTGAAATAGCGGATTATCAGAAGAATGACGAAAAGCTCGATACTCAAGAGGCTGATATCCCTCAGGGCGACCCTGAAAGCGCTAAGGCTCCCGACGAGTTTAACTGGGACACTCAGCAGCAGGAATGGGACAGCGAAGACGACGGCGTTTCGGTTTTCGTGTGTAATTCGTGCGGAGGCGAAATTGTCGGCGACGAGAACACGGCTGCAACCTCCTGTCCTTACTGCGGCAACCCCGTTGTTATGAGCGGAAGGCTTTCAGGGGTTCTGAAGCCCGATTTCATTATTCCGTTCAAACTCGATAAAAGAGCGGCTAAGGAAAAACTTAAGGAATATGTATCTTCCAAGAAGTTTGCGCCCAACGCTTTCAAGAGCAATAATAAACTTGAAGAGATTAAGGGAATCTATGTTCCTTTCTGGCTTTTTGATTCGGATATCAGCGCTGCCGTTTCTTATCAGGGTACTCGGGTAAGAACCTGGTCTGATAAGAAATACGATTATACCGAAACGAGCTATTACAGCATTTTCCGTTCGGGTAATATGTGCTTTGAAAACGTACCCGTTGACGGTTCTACCAAGATGCCCGACGACCTTATGGAATCTATTGAACCGTTCAATTTCAAAGAGGCAGTTGATTTTAAAACAGCGTATTTTGCAGGCTATCTTGCCGATAAATATGACGTTGATATGCCGTCGAGTATTCCGAGAGCGAACGAAAGAATTAAAAACAGCGCCGACTCTGTTCTGAGAGGCACCGTAACCGGTTATTCTTCGCTTGTTACCCAGTATAATTCAGTTCAGCTTAAAAAGGGTATTTCAAAGTACGCGCTTTATCCCGTATGGCTTCTTAATACAAAGTATAACGGCGAAACCTATACCTTCGCCATGAACGGCCAGACGGGCAAGTTCGTAGGTAATATCCCCGTTGACAAGGGTAAGCTTACAGCGCTGTTCTGCGGTGTTACCGCAGGGCTGACAGTAGCGGTTTACGTTGTCGGACGGTTTCTGGGATTTCTGTAAGGAGGTGCTGTGATGAAAAGAATTATTAATTTTTCAGTTACATTAATGCTCCTTCTTATCCTGGCTTTTCCTGCGTTTGCTGAGGAAACTCACGACGCAAGAGTCGTTGATAATGCCTCGCTTCTTACTCAGTCTGAAGTTGAGGAACTGACGGCAAAGCTTGACGAAATAAGCGAAAGACAGCAGCTTGAAGTTGTAATCGTAACGACTAATACCATTGATGGAAAATCGCCTATGGCCTATGCCGACGATTATTATGACTATCATAATTACGGCTACGGCGCAAATAAGGACGGCGTTCTCTTGCTTCTCAGTATGGAGGACAGGGACTGGTGGATTTCAACAACCGGATACGGCATTACCGCGTTCACCGACGCAGGAATTCAGCTTATCGGAAAAGAAATCGTTCAGTATCTCAGTGAAGGCGATTATTACGGCGGATTTAATCTCTTTGCCGAAGAGGCAGACCGTTTTGTCACTCAGGCAAAGACGGGTCAGCCCTATGACGTAGGCTCTCTTCCGAAAGAGAAGAAAAAGTTCTTTGACGCAAAAAGTGCGTTAATAGCGCTCGGAATAGCGGCTGTTATAGCGCTTGTCGTTGTATTTTCAATTAAATCCAAGTATAAGCCCGTTAAG
>CAJOER010000171.1 GCA_905233805.1 uncultured Eubacterium sp.
ATAATGAAGAAATCGCTAAAATGTTCGGGATGTGATGATCATGCAGGACAGTATAATTTTTGACACTCATATTCTGTTGTGGGCACTTACTGAAGATGAGAAACTCCCTTTACTTGCAAGAGACCTGATACAAGATACAACCAAATACATCTATTACAGTAGTGTATCTATATGGGAAGTTGCCATCAAGTACATGAAGAATCCCGCAAAAATCAGCAACATTTCTCCTGAGATGCTCATTGAGTATCTTGATTCAATCAGTACGGATATAACACCGCGTTTTAACTATAATAACTGGTTTGAAACGATGGGAAAAGCGAACAGCGAAAGCGTTAAAAAGGACTTTGCCGAGGTGAGCGGCGCGGTTAAAGCTCACGGCATTGAACAGCTTGATTCCTACGTTATCGACGACTGCTGGAACGATTATAAAGCCAAGTTCTGGTCGCTTAATAAAGGCTTTGGCGAAGGCTTTTCTGAAATTGAAAACCGGCTTGAAGAGGACGGCTCCTCGCTCGGACTGTGGCTCAGCCCGCGCGGCGGCTACTCCAACGTAAAGAAATTTGCTAAAAAAGTAAGCAGGGCGGGCAACGGCTTTATCAATCCGTTCAGCGAGGATTTATGCGTTGCCTCAACTAAATACCTTGATTTACTCGGCGACTTTATCGCTGAGAAAACAGAGGAGTATAAGCTCTCTTACTGGAAACTCGACGGCTTTGCGCTTCGCCCCTGCCGTGACGAGAGCCACGACCATATGACGGGCGGCAAGGACGATATGTACCTTGCGACAAATATGGTTGAAAAGTGGATAAAACTCTTTGAAAAGATAAGAAATTCGGGCGAGTGCGGTAAGAAACTCTGGATTAATCTTACCTGCTTCGTAAACCCGTCGCCGTGGTATCTTCAGTGGGTGAATTCAATCTGGCTTCAGAACAGCGAGGATATCGGCTTTTCACAGACGGTTGACGACGAAAAGCAGTTTGACGCCGAGACTACCTACCGCGACGCAAGATATTACGACGCGTTCTGCCGCCGCAGCGTTCAGCTCCCCGCAAAGGCTGTGTTTAACCACGAGCCGATTTACGCAAAGGGCGCGGACGTTGAGTATACGGACGAAGAATTTGAAAAATACTTATACTGGAATGCAATAAGAGGCTCCGCCCTTAACGACCTTCATCTTTCCGTTTCAATGATGAACGACGCAAAGTGGGAATCGCTTAAAAAGGTGATTCAGTTCCAGAAGGATAATTTTGCTATCCTTAAAAACGCGTCATTTATCGGCGGCGACCCGGAGGAGAACAACGTTTACGGTTACGTCGGCTGGGACAATAACGAGGGAATAATCGCCCTGAGGAATCCCGACGGCGAAACGGCACCCGTAACCCTTACTCTCAATAAGCTTATGGGCGCTGACGAAACGCTTGAGGGCGCAAAAGTTGAAAGTATTTATTCCGAAGTGGAACTTGACTCCGAGGAAACTTACTCGTATAATGATAAGCTGAGCTTTGAACTTAACGCTTTGGAATTTGTTATAATCAGAATTACAAAATAAGATTGTGAGATTTAGTTATGAAATGTAAAATCTGCGGTAATGAAGAAATAATTGAAGAAAACGGCCAGTTCGTGTGCAAGAGCTGCGGCTGCGTATTCTATGAGGTCCCCGAAGAGGAGGGCGAGGCTGTAATTCAGGAAGCAAAAGACGCCATTGAGATTAAAGAGGCAGAGGCTGCCGCAAAGAAGGAAGCCGAGGAAAAAGCAGCCGCCGAGGCAGAGGCTGCACTCAAGGCGGAGGAGGAAAGGCTCGCTCAGGCTGCGCTTGAAGAGTATGAGAGAACTCCGATAGAGGAGACTGAGCCTAAGATATTTGAAGAGGGCGAACCTCTTTACGAGGCGGAAAAAATGGCTGACGAGCCTGTTGAAGAAGAAATAAGTGAGGAAACTCCCGAAGAGGCAGAAGCTGAGGAAGGGGAGGAAGTTAAGAAAAAGAAATCAGTGCTGCGCGAAGTGCTTGATTTCTGTTTCCCGATTATTATTGCGCTTATCGTTGCAATGCTCCTTAAAACCTTCGTTTTCGCCAACGCTCAGGTTCCTACGGGTTCGATGCTCAATACTATTCAGGAGGGCGACAGAATTATCGCAAGCCGTCTTGAATATAATTTCCACGAGCCTGAAAGATATGATATTATTATCTTTAAGTTCCCTGACGACGTTGCCGCTCATAAAGAGGACCCGACCGTTAAGGTTGAATACTTTGTAAAAAGAGTTATCGGCCTTCCCGGAGAAACGGTAACGATAGTTAACGGCGTAGTTTACGTAACCGATAAGGACGGAAAGTCAACTCAGCTTGAGGACGATTTTGTAACCGCGTGTACCCCGACGGGCAACTACGGACCTTACGAGGTCCCCGAGGACAGCTATTTCGTATTGGGCGATAACCGCGAATACTCGGTTGACTCGCGTTTCTGGAGCACCACAAATTACGTTGACAAAGACCTGATTATCGGCAAGGTTAAATTCAGATACTATCCTTCAGTAGGAAAGATAGAATAAAATACGGGGCTGGTGCCCCGTATTTTTTTATTGACATTTATTAACTATTGTGTATAATATAATCGCATTGTATCCGTTGAGAGAAATTGAAGCTCTCGGGAGGCACGCCTCTCTGGAACAGTAGCAGAAAGGAAAACTCAATATGAACGAAAAGACGAAGAAAATTGTCGGAATCGGTATTTTTACCGCGATTGTCGTTGTGCTTCAGCTCCTCGGCAGCTTTATCAGATTCGGTACCTTTTCAATCTCTCTCGTGCTTATCCCGATAGTAGTCGGCGCGGCTCTGTACGGAATCGGCGCGGGCGCATGGCTCGGCCTTGCCTTCGGTATTGCACGGTAGTGACCGTACTTTTAAAGGGCGCTGTTGCAGGTCTTGCGGCAGGCGCAGTCTATAAGCTGATTGAAAAGAAAAATACCCTCTTCGCGGCAATATGCGCGGGCGTTACGGCTCCCGTGGTTAATACAGGAATATTCCTTATCGGATGTCTTATCTTCTTTATGCCGACTATTAACGAGTGGGCGGCGGCTGCCGGTATGGAAAGCGCGGGAAAGTTTATGATTTTCGGTCTTGTGGGACTTAACTTCCTCATTGAACTCGCGATTAACCTTGTGCTCAGTTCAGCTATTGTTAAGCTAATCAGCCTCGGTAAAAAGGAAATAAAATAATTAAAAGCGTTGTCGTTTGACAACGCTTTTTTAATGTTCGTCGGTAAGCACCGCGTGGGCGCATTTTATTCCGTCGCACGCTGCGGAAACTATTCCGCCCGCGTAGCCCGCGCCCTCGCCGCAGGGGTAAACGCCTCTTATATTACACTGTAAAAACTCGTCTCTTATTATTCTTACGCTGCTTGAACTTCTCGTTTCGGGAGCAGTAAGCACCGCGTCATAAAGCGCGAAGCCGTTTAGTTTTTCGTCCATTTTGACTATTGCGTCGCGCATTGTATGAGTGACCTTTTCGGGAAGGCATTCGTCGAGCTTTGTGAGCGTTACACCTATCGGATAAGTCGGCTCAACCCCGCCGAGCGAATTCGATTTTTCGCCCTTTAAAAAGTCGCCGACAAGCTGTGCCGGAGCCTTGTAATTTCCGCCCGCAAGCTCATACGCTCTGTGCTCAATTTCGCGCTGATAGTATATGCCCGAAAGGGGATGCTCGCTCGGGAAATCCTTCGGCTCAATGCCGACAAGAAGCGCGGAATTCGCGTTTTTTCCGTCCCTTGCAAGCGAACTCATACCGTTTACTATTACGCCCTCTTTTTCACTCGCGGCGGCAACAACCGTACCGCCCGGGCACATACAGAAGGTGTACGCGCCGCGCTCGTGAAGTCCGTGGCAGGCGAACTTGTAATCCGCCGCGCCGAGCTTTTCGTGCTCGGCGAATTTTCCGTACTGCGCCTTGTTTATAAGGCTCTGCGGGTGCTCAATTCTCGCACCCACCGAAAACGCCTTCTGAATAATCTCAACGCCCGAGTTGAAGAGCATTTCAACCGTATCGCGCGCGCTGTGGCCTATCGCCATAATAACGCTGTCGGTTTCAATATCGAAGCGTTTGCCGTCCTGAATACAGGTGACGCCGTGAACGAAGCCGTTTGCATAAATCAGCTTTTCAAGTTTGCAGTTGAGCCGTACCTCGCCGCCGAGTCTTTCAATCTTTTTGCGGATGTTTTTAACAACTACGGCGAGCCTGTCCGTGCCGATATGAGGCTTAGCGGAATAGAGAATTTCCTCGGGCGCGCCCGCCTCGTAAAGTTCGTCGAGCACCTTGCGGATATAGGGGCTTTTTATACCCGTCGTGAGCTTTCCGTCGGAGAAAGTTCCCGCTCCGCCTTCGCCGAACTGAACGTTCGTTTACGTCCCTCGTGCGCTCGTCAATGCCCTTGCCGCGTTCAAGTATAATCGGGCGCAGTCCCGCCTCGGCAAGGACTATACCCGCAAGCATACCTGCGGGGCCGAAGCCGACCACTATCGGGCGGAATTCGCTCTTTCTCTGACAGGCGGGAACCTCGTAAACATAGGGCTTTGCAAGGCTTACCTTGTTCGATTTACACTTTCTCGTAATCTGCTCCTCGTCGAGGGCGATTTCAACGTCGACGCTGTAAGTAAAATGAACGTCATCTTTCTTTCTCGCGTCAATGCTCTTCTTGTAAATCGTAAGGGATTTTATGTATTTTTCGTTTATTTTCAGTATTTTTGAAGCTTTCGCCGAAAGGAGGCTTTCCTCCTCGTCAAGCGAAAGCTTAATCTCGTTAATTCTTATCATAATTATATTCTTTGCTTACAATTTTTTCAGCCGCTTTGACCGCGCTTAAAAATGCGAAATTGAGATTATATCCGCCGCATTTGAACTGCCTGTCGGTAAGCTCGCCGATAATGTAAAGATTTTCGTTTTTATCCGATTCGCAGCTGTCGCTGAGTTCGCTAACGGGTATGCCTCCGCTTGTAATCTGGGCGAAGGAATAACCCTTCGTTCCCGTGATAATAAGGCGCCAGTTTTTGGCGTAAGACGCCGTTTTTTCTTTATTTCCGCCCGACTGCCTGTCAAGAATGGAGCAGAGCTTCTGCGGTAAAATACCTTCAAGGCTGCCGAATTCTTCTATGTGCTTTTCAAGTTCCGAAACGCTCATATTCGGAACGAAGTCGATTATTGCAACCGTCCTGTCCTCGCCGCTTTTAAGGCGCCTGTCGCTGACGTGGTGGGAGAGGTCCATAGTGACTATTCCCGAAATGCCGTAATCGGTGAAAAGAAGCTCGCCGAAAGCGGTTTCAAGGAGCTTTCCGTTTGTTTCAATCGACACGTTGCACTTCGTCCTCACGCCTTTGAGCGCGCGGCAGTTTTTGCTTGAAGATATAAGCTGAACGAGGGCGGGGGAAAGCTCCGTTACGCTGTGGCCGAGCATTTTTGAAAGCTCGTAGCCCGAACCGTCGCAGCCGAGCTTCTT
>CAJOER010000172.1 GCA_905233805.1 uncultured Eubacterium sp.
CGCCTACACCGGCGCCGCTTCCGTCGTGAAACAAGATGCCATCAAGGACGTGCCTACCGTCTCCTTCGAGCAGGCGCTCAACGGCAAGGTCGCGGGAGTGGGAACTCAGGGACCCGACATTTTCCTTTTCCACAGGCTCTGGCCGCCGTTCACTGTATACAAGGCGCTTTTCGGCACGGCGTCGCTTCTTCACAAAAGCAAGCCCGACGCACTTTTCGATGCGTTTGCCGAATACCTTGAAACGAGCGAAAATGAAGAGGTTGCAAAATCCTATATTTACGGTTTTATTCTTCACTATGCGCTTGACAGAAACTGCCACCCCTACGTTTACGCGTTTCAGAATCAGATAACCGAAGATAATAAAAAGATACATCCCCTTGCGGCGCACAATCAGGTTGAGCACGCGGTTGATACCTATCTTTTATACCACAGAGACGGGATTTATCCGCCTTCGCTTTTCAATCCCGAGGAAACCTTCACAAGCGACAGCGCCGAGATTAACGAAATAGCGAAGCTTATGCACTTCGTTATTCTTAAATGCCACAGCAAGGACGTGGCGGAAAGTGAAATTGCAAGGGCTATTACGGACACGGCAAAGCTTCAGGCAACGCTCTCCGACAAGAAGGGCGGAGCAACAAGACTTGCCCACGCGATTGAAACGCCGCTCGGCCCCGTTTCGGGATATTTTAAACTTTCTGCATCAATTAAGCCGAAGGACTTGGAAATTGCGGATAAATATGCTAATATAAAACATAAGGAGTGGACCTCGCCCTACTCGCTCATATCAAGCACGGAAAGTTTTGAGGAGCTTTTTGAAAAATCAAAACCCGACGCAATAGAGCTTATTAGCGGATTTAACGAAATTTGCGAGGGCAAAAAGAGCGGATACGAGGTAACGGGAAACTTATCATTTTTAACAGGCATGGAGGTAACTGAATAATGAAAACTATACCGAGCTTTGAAATCGACCACGAAATTCTTGAAAAAGGAATTTATATCAGCCGTATCGACGACGATATCACGACTTATGACATCCGTATGAAAGAGCCTAACAGCGGGGATTACCTCACTAACTCTGCACTTCATACGATTGAGCATATTTTCGCGACCTACGTTCGCAATACCGAGTTCGGCGATAACATTATTTACTTCGGTCCCGCAGGCTCACGCACAGGCTTTTATCTTCTTACAAGAAGCCTTACGGACAATTATTCAATCCAGCTCATTAAAGACGCGTTTCAGCACATAGCCGAATTCTGGGGAAGAATTCCGGGCGCGTCGTCAAAGGAATGCGGAAACTGCCTTGAGCACAACCTCCCTCAGGCAAAAGAAGAGGCAAAAAAATTCCTCGACGTTATAAAAGACTGGACGAAAGAAGATTTGGAATATCCCAAAGCAGAAGAACAATAATAAAACGGGCGGAAACTTCCGCCCGTTTTTATTTTGCATTTATTATATTGTATACCCTGTCCGAATCCTGCTGGAAGCGTCGCTGCGAAATAAGCATTACAAGGACGTCGCCCGACTTCAAGACCGTATCGCCCTTCGGCGTTACGGGAACCTCGTTTCTCTCTATTGAAACAATGAGGCAGTGCTTTCCCCAGTCGATTTCGGATATTTTTTTGTTGTCAATTTTACTGCCGACGGGTACTACGAAGGTCTGCAATACCTTTTCCGCCGCCTTTGTGCTCACGGTTTCGTCAGCGCCCGCTACCGCCTTTTCATAAAGAATAGCGTAAAACGGCGCGGTGCCTATTACGTTTGCGACGGCGTATGAAATAAGGCTGACGGTTGCAAGCGGAAGAAGGGTGTTCATATCCCCCAATCTGCGGGGAATGCGGAAAACTATTGAAGCGAAAAGCGCTGCCATACCCGCGATTACGAAATCCTGCCTCAGTTCTGCACTGAGTCCGAGCGCGTCAATTGAAATATCGCCGCAGATTGCGCCGAGGTATGCGCCTAAAATGCAAAGCGGATAAAGCGTTCCGCCGGGCGCACCCGATGAAAAGCTGAACGCGCCGAAAAGGAATTTTGCGACAAAAAGAATTATCAGCATTTTCAAGCTCGGGTTGTCGTTCATAAGAAGCGAGGTCATTCTGTGGCCGCCGCAGAGTATCTGCGGAAGGAAGAGTCCAACGACACCGCTGACTATGAAAACGAAAGCCGTTTTTACAGGCTCGGGGATTTTCGTGATTGATTTAT
>CAJOER010000173.1 GCA_905233805.1 uncultured Eubacterium sp.
CCCTTCTTCTTTTTTATTTTGATTATCGCCTCAATCTGCGGCATGGAAGCTCTTACGGTTTTTTCAATATTAGCCGTTTCGCAGTTTGCGCGGCGGTTGGCGGAATTACGGATTTCCTTGACTATTTTAACGTTCATCATCTCAAACATAGACGAGGAGGCGCCCATGATATACAGGCAGTCCTCAATAGCCTCGCTGTCCTTGAAATAAACCACGTTATAACCCTTTCGCTTTGTGAGTTTGGGTTCAAGTTCAAGTTCCTGCAAAAGAGTGATAAGACTCTTTGAAAGATTGAGATATGAAACTATATATTCAAGGTGGTAATCCTTTTCGGGTGAAGAGATAGTTCCGCACGCGAGGAAAACGCCCGCAAGAAATGCATTATAACATTCGGGACAGTCAAAATTTGAAAAATTGATTTTAAGGCTTGTGTCGTTTTTCGTGTGGCCGAAATAACTGAGTATTTTTTTGCATATATCGGAATTTCCAACAGCAACGGAAAAGCTTCTTCCGGAAGGAGAAACTTTGATTTTGCAGTTGATTGCAAGCTGTTCCACGAGCATCTGTCTGAAAATATAAGCCGCGCCCTCATTTTCGGTCTGGAAAGCAATACCGTCAAAAGAGAATGACTTTGAAAACAAAGCCATCCCGTAAAGCATACTTTTTTTGCAGCAGCTCTTTTCAGTTTCGTTTTTTACAAGCTCATTTTTTACATCCGATGAAAATGACATTTATCTTCTCTCAATATCTCTGTGATTTACCGTTACATTGTCCCAGCTCTGTGAAAAATAGGTTTTCAGCGCTTCGGCATATGCAACGCTTCTGTGGTTTCCGCCCGTACAGCCCATAGCTATAACGAGCTGGCTTTTACCCTCGCGGATATAAAGCGGTATAAGATAGTCCAAAAGGCTTTCTACTCTTGTCAGAAGTTCGTTTGACTCGCTGAAAGAAAAGACGTAATCAACAACCTCTTTATCAAGCCCCGTCTTGGAACGGAGTTCTTCAAGCCAGTAGGGGTTTGGAAGGCATCTCACGTCAAGGACAAAATCCGCGTCGGTCGGAATTCCGTGCTTGAAGCCGAAACTCATAACGTGGATATTCATAACCTCTTTATCGTCGCCGAGAAGAATCTGAGTTAATCTTTTTCTCAGTTCCGGAGCGGTTAAATCCGAGGTATCAATAACGTAATCCGACGCCTGAAGAATAGGCATTAAAACCTCTTTTTCATATTTCAACGCGTCTTCAATCGCACCTGAGAACTTGTCCGAAAACGGGTGCTTACGGCGCGTGAGTTTATACCGTTTGAGCGCAACGTGATTTTTAATGTCAAGATAGATAATCTTAACCGAATAATCGCCCTGCTTTAACGAACTGACCGAATCGCGGAACGCTTCAAATACGCCCTTTGAACGCACGTCGGCAACTATGGCTATTTTGCTGTATGCGTCGCTTTTTTCAATAAGGCGGATAAAGTCGTCTATAAGTTCGGCGGGCATATTATCAATACAGTAGTAACCTATATCTTCCATAAAGCCCATGGCCGTAGATTTTCCCGCGCCCGAAACGCCCGTTAACAGTACTATTTCTTTCATAAATATTCTCCGCAGTTTGTTATTTCGTTACTCTTATTTCCATTTCAAGTTTTACGCCCTTTTTATCGTAAACGGTGTCGCTTACTTTTTTACAAAGGTCAAGCACATCCTTACAGGTTGCGCCGCCCGTATTGATTACGAAACCGGCGTGCTTTTCGCTTATCTGAGCGCCGCCGATTGTTTTGCCCTTAAGCCCGCAGTAGCCCTCGGGACGTTTAAAGGTGGAGCCTGCCGACGGGAATTCAAGAGGCTGTTTATCCTTCCTTCTTCCCATAAGTTCGGTCATCTTCGCTTTAATCTCTTCTTTATCGCCTTTTTTAAGTTTAAGATAAAGCCCCGTAACTATACAACCGTTATCGTAATAGGCGCTGTGACGGTATGAAAGGCGCATATCTTCGCCCTCAATAAAGCCCTTGTCGCCGTTTTTGTCAATATGGTCGCAGCGGTAAAGTACGTCCTTCATTTCGCCGCCGTAGGCGCCTGCGTTCATAAACGCCGCTCCTCCGCACGAGCCGGGGATACCGTAGGCAAATTCAAGCCCCGTCAGAGAGTTTTCAAGCGCAAAGGAGCACACCTTAATGAGCTGAGCACCCGCCTCGGCATAAACAGTCGTATCGTCAAGGAGCCTGATATTATCAAAGCGCTT
>CAJOER010000174.1 GCA_905233805.1 uncultured Eubacterium sp.
TCGTCGTTTTCATAAATGGTAACGTAAAGCTTATCCTTGGGCATATCAAGAACTTCGGTACAGAATTCCCACGCCCAGGCAGTCGCTTCCTTCTTGAAATAATCGCCAAAGGAGAAATTACCGAGCATTTCGAAAAACGTACCGTGTCTGTCAGTCTTGCCGACCTCCTCAATATCGGGGGTGCGGATACATTTCTGGCAGGTAGTTACCCTCTTTCTCGGAGGAGTAACCTCGCCCGTGAAATACTTTTTCATAGGAGCCATACCCGAGTTGATAAGCAGGAGGCTCTTGTCGTTATTAGGTACAAGAGAAAAACTCGGAAGTCTTAAATGACCCTTGCTTTCAAAAAAGCTGAGATACTTTTCTCTTAAATCGTTTAGTGATGTCCATTCCATATATATCTACCTCATAAGAGAGTTAATTATCGTTATAAGAGCGTGACAAACGCTGCGATAAAAAATATCGCAGCGTTTTCTCACATTATCAGAGTTTTGAAACTATCTTAGCAAGTTCTTCAAGCTCTTCCTTAGTAAAGGTTAATCCCTTGCTCATCTTGTCGTGCTCAGGTGACCAGTCTCTGATGTCAACCTTAGGCTCGCGACCGTTCCAAGAAATCATATTAACCTCTCTCGTCCAGCCTCTTGCTGTTTCTGAAATAACTCCGAGTTTTTCGGTGATTTCATACTTGATTTCAGGCATTTTTACTCCCCCTTTTTTAGATTTTATTATGTAAATTTTTCAATTTAACGCTTAAGTGATTCAACGATTTCCTTTGTATCTCTTGCAATCATAAGCTCTTCGTTTGTTGCAAGAATAAATACTCTTACCTTATCGTTTTCATTTGTTAGTTCAGCCTCGGCGCCTTTACGCGTCTTTTCGTTAAGCTCCTCGTCAATCTTAACTCCGAGGTAGCCGAGATATGAACAAATCTTTGAGCGAAGCCATGCGCCGTTTTCACCGATACCGCCGGTAAATACGATAGCGTCAACGCCGTTCATGGCGGCAGTGTACGCGCCGATAAACTTGGCAATCTGGTACGCCTGCATCTGGTGGGCAAGTTCGGCTCTTTCGTCGCCCTTATCCTGAGCGGCGCAGATATCTCTGTCGTCGGATGAGATACCGGAAATAGCCATAACGCCGGACTTCTTATTAAGAATTGTATCCATTTCCTTCGGGCTGAGATTTTCCTTATCCATAATGAAGGTTACAACCGAAGGGTCGATTCCGCCGGAGCGGGTTCCCATCATAAAGCCATCAAGAGGCGTAAGACCCATTGAAGTATCTATAACCTTTCCGCCTTCAACGGCAGTAACGGATGAGCCGTTGCCGAGGTGGCAGGTAATAACCTTTAAGTCCTTGGGGTCCTTGCCCATTTTATCCGCTACTCTGAGCGATACGAACTTATGAGAAGTACCGTGAGCACCGTAACGGCGGACTTTATAATCAGTATAGTACTTATAAGGTACAGCAAACATATACGCCTTGGGAGGCATGGTTGCATGGAACGCGGTATCGAATACGAATACCTGAGGAACGTCGGGACCTACTACGCTGAGGCACGCCTTATATCCCTGAATATGAGCGGGGTTATGAAGCGGAGCGAGAGGAGATAAGTCCTCAATATCCTTAGCAACCTTTTCGTCTACGAGAACGCTCTGTTTATAATCGGGACCACCCTGTACTATTCTGTGGCCGATAGCGTCAATCTCATCAAAGGAGTCGATTACCTTATGCTCGCTTTCGGTAATGAGATACTTAACCTCGTTGAAAGCGTCAGTATGAGTAAGGAATTGTCGCCCTCATTAATCTTTAAACCGATTCTTTCAATAACACCGCTGCAGAGTACAGACTCGTCAGTCATATCCATAAGCTGATATTTAAGCGAAGAAGAACCGCAGTTAATAACTAAAATCTTCAAAATGTTTCCTCCGATGTATTTACAGAATATTTTGGCTGTAAAATACTTGAAATATATTTTTACAGATTATATAATATAATAAATAAAAATAGTTTGTCAAGTAATTTTATTATATTTAATTATAAATACTATTATATATATAAGGGATTTTATATGAATATCGGTATTATATGTGAATTCAATCCTTTTCACAAAGGTCATAAATATCTTATTGACTCGGTGAAAAAAGACGGGGACTGCGTTATCTGCGTTATGTCGGGCAATTATGTTCAGAGGGGCGAGTGTGCCGTATACAGCAAGTATGACAGAGCCAGAGCAGCGCTTGAAAACGGAATCACCCAGGGAGACAATCCCTTCCGGGATGATCACGTCCGTAACGTTGGTGTTCGACTGGAAAGCCGAAGGGCCGATCGCCGTCACGGCGACGCCGATCGTCGTGATGTAATTGCCGAGC
>CAJOER010000175.1 GCA_905233805.1 uncultured Eubacterium sp.
GTATCAAGGCAGACGTCCTCAACGTTGAGAAGAGCGGGGGAGTTTGCCGCGTGGATTACTCCTATATTTCCGACGGAGTTTTTTATCTGCTCCATAGTGTCTTTAAACATAATGAGCTGCGTTTTGGTCAGTTCAACGTTCCTGAACGCCGAGGAAAAATGCGTGTAAGCGCCCGTAAATTCAAGACAGGGGAAGGAGTAGCATTTAACCGCGTCCTCAACCTGCGAGGGCATAAAGCCGTAACGTCCCATACCTGTATCAATTTTAAGGTGGCATTTTGTTTTAACGCCGAGATTTTTTGAAACGGCGTTAAGCACCTCAGCCGCCTCAAGCGAGCCGATTGTCGCCGTCGCGCCGTTTTCGGCTATAAGCTTTGCCTCGTTTTCAAGGCAGGTTGAGCGCATAACGAGAATATCCTCGTTATCGAGGATTTCCTTTAATACGGGAATATCCGTAACCTCGGTTACGGCAAAGGTCTTAATCCCGTGCTCTTTGAGCGCGAGGGTAAATTCCTTTATGCCGAAGCCGTAGCCGTTGCCCTTGACAACGCCTATAACGTCAACGCCCGCTTTTTCTTTTACAAGCTCAATATTTTCGCCGAGCTTTGCTTTATCAATTACGTATCTGCTCATCTTATCTTTTTAAGTACCTCTGTGCCGATATTATACATCTTATAAACAGGCTTGTTGATTACGTAGTCAAACTCGCCTATGAATTCCTTCATATATCCGCCGAAGCCGTGCTTGAAGCGCCAGAGTCCGTAATGCGGATTGTCAGGGTTCTGACAGTCGCCGCTGATTCCGCCGAAGTCGTAAACCTTGCAGCCGCACTCCATACCCCACTGCATCATAGCCCATTGAAGAGCGTAGTTCGGATATACGTTTCTGTGCGCGTTTGAGGAGGCGCCGTACTGATATTTCATTACGTTTTCGCCCCATTTTATTGCGAGGGTTCCGGCAATTGCCTTGCCCTCATAGTAAGCCATATAAAGCCTTGCGTCGTCGGTCATACAGTCGAGGATTTTTTCAAAATACCATTTAGGTCTTGTTGAAAAGCCGTCGCGCTCGCCCGTTTCGGCCATAATTGCTACAAAGTCGTCAAGCGCTTCCTTGCCGCATACCTTAACCTCAACGCCCTTTTTCGGGGCTTTTCTTATACGGTTACGGTAGTCGGATTTAAAGGTGAGCATAAGCTCGTCCTCGCTCATGCCGTTATAATCAAAGCAATAAACGAAGCGCGGCTGAACGTTTTCAAAATCCATACAGCCGGGGGTGAGCTCAATAAAGCCCTTGTCCGTCAGATGCTTTTTATACGCCTGATTTTCTATTACAATCTCGGGGTCGATTATATCAAGCAGGGCGTCAAAGAGCTTGTCAAAGGTGTCAAAATCGTCCTCGTCCGCCACGAAGCCGCGGCAGCAGTACATAAGCGAATTTTTGATTACGGGGATTGAACGGATAAGCACGGCAGCCGCGCCCTTGATTTCGCCGCCGTCGTCTTTAAGCATTACCGCCTCCCACTTCCACGCGGACTTTACCTTCGCCCATTTTGACGAGTGCTGAAAAAGTCCCTTCGGGTGGCGCTTTATAAAATCTTCATATTCCTGCAGATTATCACTGTTTACTCTTTCAATCATATCGTATCTCCCAAAATACATTATCTTATTTATTATACCACAACTAACACCGCTTGTAAATTATTTAATAAAATAAATATTTATTGTCTAATTGATATAAGTGTGTTATAATTATAATGAGAAATTCTGTAAAGAAGGCAGGTGAGATATATGAACAGATACGGCAAGACCATATTGGCTCTTGTTATTGTTTTTTGTATGTCTCTGCCCTGCGTTATGAGTTTTAACTATAGGGACGCCGTAACCGATATTTCCCGGGAAAAGTATATCAGCGACATTTCCTCAATCTACCGCGAATATAACGGCGACCTTTCAAAAAAGGATAAAGACGACCCCCTCGCGCTTAACCGTCTTGTAGTTTACGGTTATAACGGAAAACTGTACGGAAGCTGCGCCCGCGCCTGGGACAAAAAGCATAAAACGGGCATTTTGCAGTATAAAACGAGAAGCGACGCAAAAGAGGCTATGGATACTATCCGCTCCGAAGGTTATACTGTTGAGGGCGATTCGGTAGCCGAGATTGTCACCGACGGCGAGTCCTATTCATTTACCGACAGTGAAAACGGCTTTGAGCCGTCGCTGAGCAAGGGAACTTTTTCTCCCGATGCAAGCGAATACCTCGGCACGGCAGATTACATAAATAAAATCGCCATGAATACCGACGACGTTATCGTTGCGACAGTCGATACAGGCGTTATGTATGACCATACCGCGATTGCCGACAGATTCTACTCCCACGGTATTGACGTTTCGGGCGACGGCTGCGAAGATGCGTACTACGATACTGAACTCGAAGGCAAGTACTACGGCCACGCGACAATGGTTGCGGGCATTATTGCCGATAATACGCCCGATAACGTAAAAATCCTGCCGTATAAGGCAGTACCTTTCGGTTCGGATTATGCACCGGCATCGTCAATCCTGAACGGAATTAACTATGCTGTTGACGACGGCGCCGACGTTATAAACGTTTCTATTGCCACTAACGGTTGTGAGCTGGGAATTGCCAACGCAGTTGCAACCGCGCGTAGCAGGGGAATCTGCGTCTGCTCAAGTGCGGGAAACAGCGGCGCCGAAGTTACCGAGCGTTTCCCGTCGGCTACTCCCTGGGCGATTACCGTATCTTTTCTTAACGCCGAATATACTATTGACAGTGCCTCGAATTACGGCAGCTGTATTGATTTCTGCGCTCCCGGAAGAAGAATAACTTCAACCTTCCCGGTGAACGGAACAAGCGGTTTCAGTACTTCCTCGGGAACCTCGTTTTCAACGCCGTATATTTCAGCCTGCTGTGCCTGCATTAAATCTGTTAAAAAGGATTTATCGCGGGACGGGGTTTACGATACGCTTTGCGATTTCGCGCGTGACCTCGGC
Source organism: uncultured Eubacterium sp. (assembly GCA_905233805.1). GTDB lineage: Bacteria > Bacillota > Clostridia > Oscillospirales > Acutalibacteraceae > Eubacterium_R. The sequence goes on from CAJOER010000175.1 coordinate 3,011, forward strand.
GAC
>CAJOER010000176.1 GCA_905233805.1 uncultured Eubacterium sp.
AATAAAGCCTTTTCCTCCGAAATTTCGCCAGTCAAGCAATAGCCCAAATAACGCAATAGCGCGGCTCTCGTTTCTTCGTCCGGCAAAATTTCTTGCAAGAATTTTTCAACTCTCTCATCGCGACAGTCGGCGCAATAATCGCAGCCCGTACACGGAATAACGTCATTTTTGTTCATAAGTGCAGCAGCGTTAGCGCAGATTTTAAATTCTACGTCGCTCATTGGCTCAAAGTCGGTAAGCGTGTTGATATTATCAAGCATCTGCTCGGGCGCATTCATTCCGCTGAGAATTGTAAGCACGTTCTCGTGGCTTGCAACAAAACGGAGCGCCCAGGAGGCATAACTTCTCTCTTTTGAATAATTATCAAAGAGTTCTTTTACATTATTCTGAGGGTTAGCGAGCTTTCCGCCCCTTACCGGCTCCATTACGATTACGGGGATTCCCGCATCGGTAAGTATATGATACTGCTCGTCTGCTCTCTGATTCTTCCAGTCGAGATAATTGAGCTGAATCTGCGCAAAATCCCAGTCGTGAGCCGCAACAATTTCTTTTAAATCGTCAACCGTACCGTGGAATGAAAAGCCGAAATACTTAACCTTACCTTCTTTTCTTTTTTGCTCCACAAATTCAACTGCGCCGAATTTCTTGCACTTTGCCCAGTTTTTGCCGTCAAGCGAATGTAAAAGATAAAAGTCAAAATAATCAACGTCACAGCGCGAAAGCTGTTTATTGAATATTTTTTCCATATCACTTTCCTTCGGGCACATAAATATAGGCAGTTTATCTGCAAGGTAATAGCTGTCTCTCGGGTACTTTTTAAGCGCCTTGCCTATGAATTTTTCACTTTTGCCAGCGTGATACATGTAAGCCGTATCGTAATAGTTAACGCCGTTTTCATACGCCAAATCAACAAGTTCGGAGTTTTAACGGGAAGTCTCATATTGCCGAGACCGAGGCGGGATATTTCTATATCCTTAAACTTTTTTCTGTCTATCATTTATATCAACTCCAATCACTTATATTATCACATAAAAACTTATAAAATTCAAGGGAGAACACCGATTATGTTCTCCCTTTATAATTATTGTCTATTATTCTTTGCTCCATGTAACGCCCTGCGGTGTATCCTTTAAAATAATACCTCTTGCTTTAAGGTCGTCACGGATTTTGTCTGCGGTTGCCCAGTCTTTATTTGCGCGGGCTTCCTGTCTTTGTTCAATAAGCGCTTCAATTTCGCTGTCAAGGTCATTTGACTTGCGGTTATAGAGAATTCCCAGAACTCCGCAAAGCTCGTCAAAAAGAGCTGCAGCGGCTTCACAGACGCCCTTTGAAACCTCTTTATCAAGAATCTTAGTGTTTATATCCTTAACAAGGTCAAATATCGCCGCAAGACCGTCGGCAGTGTTCAGGTCGTCGTCCATAGCGGTAATGAACTGCTCGCGTCTTGAATTAATTAAATCAAGAATTTCCTTATCATCCTCAACGTCAGCCGCATTTTTAATTGCGAAATCAAGAGATTCACGGCAGGTATATAATCTTTCAAGCGCAGACTTACACTGCTCGATTATCTCAAGATTATAATTAATCGGCGAACGGTAGTGGGAGGAAATAAGAAAGTATCTTATAACCTCGTAACCGTAAACGTCGGAGATTTCACGAACGGTTTTGAAGTTGCCGAGCGATTTAGACATCTTGACGTTATCAACGTTAATATAGCCGTTATGCATCCAGTATTTTGAAAACGAAGCGCCATTTGCTGCTTCTGACTGCGCTATTTCGTTTTCATGGTGCGGGAAGATTAAATCCTGACCGCCGCAGTGAATATCAATAGTCTTGCCGAGATACTTGCGGTTCATTGCAGAACACTCAATATGCCAGCCGGGACGGCCTTTTCCCCACGGGGATTCCCAGAACGGCTCGCCTTCCTTTGCGGCTTTCCATAGTGCAAAATCAAGAGGATTTTCCTTCTTCTCACCTACTGCTATTCTCGCGCCTTCAGCGCACGGTAATAAACGTCGCCGTCAACAGCATACGCATAGCCCTTATCAACAAGAGTTTTGATTATATCAATAATCTCGTCAATATTTTCGGTTGCCTTGGGATGAACGCTTGCATCCTTAAAATTAAGACCGTGAGCGTCAGTCCAGAACTCCTTGATATACTTCTCTGCAACTTCGGATGAGGATATCCCCTCTTCATTTGCTCTCTTAATGATTTTGTCATCTACGTCTGTAAATTCCAACATCCCGTGATACTCCGGCTGGCCTTCCATGCGCCAAATCATCGTAACAATCATAGCGCGGCTGGTAGACGTACCCGGTTCAAATTTACCGTTTCCGACACCGTTCATGACTCCGTTATCCAGTGCCCAATGGACACCATTGTGATACCAGGCATCCGGTTCCAGGTCTGTAAAGCCGGTCATCGGGCAGTCTGCGTCGTGCTTGCAGGTCTGATACCCTGTCTTTTCCGGTTCTGACGGTTTAGGTCGTCAACTCTGTCGCCGTCGATTCTAACAATGCTTCCGGGTACACCGATAACGGTTGCGTTTGGCTCTACATCCTTAATAACGACAGCACCTGCGGCTACTTTGGCGTTGTGCCCTACCGTAATAGGTCCGAGAACCTTAGCACCCGCGCCTATCATAACTCCGTGTTCAATAGTCGGATGTCTTTTACCGGTATCCTTACCCGTACCTCCGAGAGTTACGCCCTGGTAAATCATACAATCGTCGCCGATTTCGGTAGTTTCGCCTATTACGATTCCTGAGCCGTGGTCGATGCAAACGCGCTTTCCGATAGTTGCACCGGGGTGAATTTCTATCCCTGTTTTATGCGCGCATCTCTGGCTTATAAGTCTTGCCGTAAAGGGCATATTATGCTTTAAAAACCACTGCGCTCTTTTATGCGCTCTGAGAGCCTTGAATCCCGGGTAAAGCAGCACAATTTCAAGCGCGCTTCTTGCAGCGGGGTCATGCTCCATAAACGCATTTATACTTTCTTTATAATCACTTAACCAACTGATAATAATCACCTCAAAAAAAACGCCTCCGCCGATTTCTCGACAGAGGCAATTATAAAACTGCGGTTCCACTCTGATTTATACTTAACCAAATGGTTTAGCTGATAACGGGGCTGACCGTTTTGCCATTTCCTGCAAAAAGCTCACAGGCGCATTTCAGCGGTTGTGTTATACGGACTTTACAGCACCGTCCGCTCTCTTTAATAACAGTTCACCGTTTACTTTTCCTGTTCAAAGCCTTTATTTATCTTTATATTCATTATATACATTTATCAAAAAAATGCAACTATTATTTTGTTTTTATTAAATGCCAGCCGTCTTTTAAGTATTTCAAACCGCTGATAAAAGTAATAATTCCGGTAATCCAGAAGGCAACTGTACAGTAAATTTCAAGGAACTGCGGCGGGTTAAAGCCCTTAGCAATTATCGTAACTTCGCCGTTCTTTTCAAGACATGCAAGAATGAAAAATGCAATGCCTGCTGCAATCATCTGAAGAAGGGTTTTAAGCTTTCCGAATATGTTTGCGGGGATAGTTTCTCCCTCAACGGAAGCCGCCATACGAACGCCTGCTACAAGGAATTCCCTGAGCATCATAAGCATAATTACAAGCTCTGTATGCCAGCCGAGATTAATAAGAATCAGGAAAGCGGCGAGCATAAACGCTTTATCGGCAAGCGGGTCGAACAGTTTACCGAAATCGGTAATAAGATTGTATTTTCTTGCAATATGACCGTCAAGTTTGTCGCTTATACAGCCGACGAGATATACAATAGGATTTGCTATGCGTGCAAGTGCGCATCGTGGGCAAGCCAGAAGGAACTACTGGACAGACTGATCGTTGTAAACGGCGTAAGTAAGGCGTTTGCAATGACCGGTTACCGAATCGGTTGGCTGGCTTGCAAGGACAACGACTTCATCAAAGCTTGCACGCGTCTGCAAGGTCAGCAGATCACCTGCGCCACGATGGTTGCG
>CAJOER010000177.1 GCA_905233805.1 uncultured Eubacterium sp.
AGGTTGATTACCCCGTTAAGGTAATCGTTGCGAGAATTAAGGACGAACTCCCGTTCCCGCTCAATATGCTTTATCCCCTTACGGTAAAGAACAAGCCGGCTCCGCTTCCCAAGGACAACGAGAAGGTAATGAGCTGGAGCGATTTTATTGCAGGCGGAAGGAAAGTAAAGGAACTTCCCGACACCTTCCCCGGAAAGGACGATACCGCGGTAATTCTTTTCTCCGGCGGTACAACGGGAACGTCAAAGGGAATTGAGCTTACGAATCTTAATATGAATGCTCTCGGCTACGAGGTTGCTGCGGGCGCGGGCTTTACCATGAAGAATTTAAAGATGTTCTCGGTTATGCCCCTTTTCCACGGCTTCGGCCTCGGTGTCGGTATACATACAGCGCTTTCACAGGGCGCAACCTGTATCTTAATCCCGCAGTTCACTATTAAAACCTACGCGAGGGACGTTAAGAAATACAAACCCAACGTAATAGTCGGCGTTCCGACTCTTTTTGAGGCGCTGCTTCGTTCCGACGGCTTTGACGGCGTTGATTTATCCTTCCTGCGCGGAGTATTCTGCGGCGGCGACTCGCTTTCGGTTGAACTTAAAAAGAAGGTTGACACCTTCCTTAACGAGCACAACTCTAAGGTTCAGATAAGAGAGGGCTACGGCACTACCGAGTGTGTAACCGCGTCCTGCCTTACTCCCCACGACTTTTTCAGGGAGGGCAGCATAGGTATTCCGTTCCCCGATATTTACTACCAGATAGTTGACCCGAAGACGGACACCGAGCTTCCCTACGGCGAAGAGGGCGAAATCTGTATTTTAGGTCCGTCGGTTATGAAGGGTTATCTTGAAAACGCGGAGGAAACCGCGGCTACTTTAAGATTCCACAGCGACGGAAACCGCTGGCTCCATACGGGCGACCTCGGAACAATGGACGAGGACGGCTTTATCTACTATAAGCAGAGAATGAAGCGCCTTATCGTTGTATCGGGCTTTAACGTATATCCCTCACAGGTTGAAAATACTATCGATGCTCACCCCGACGTGCTCCTATCCTGCGCTATCGGTATTCCCGACGCGTATAAGATGCACAAGGTTAAGGCGTTCGTAGTGCTTCGTCCCGGCGTTGAGCCGACGGAGGAAATCAAGGAGGAAATCCTCGAGCACTGCAGAAAGAATATTTCAAAGTACGCTATGCCAAGAGAGATTGAATTCAGAACCGAGCTTCCCAAAACGCTTGTAGGCAAGGTAGCTTACAGAGTTCTTGAGGAAGAGGAGGAAGCAAAGGCGAAGGCAAAGGTCGAAGAGGAAGCGAAAGAAGAAAACAAAGAATAAATACAGCCGAGGCATTGCCTCGGCTTTTTATTGACATATTATACGTTTTGGCGTAATATTAAAATATCAAATTAAGATTGCGGTGATAGTATGAAAATCAGCAGTATTTTAAAGGATAACAGGGTTACCGTTTCTTTCGAGGTGTTCCCGCCGAAAAAGTGGGAAAACCTTGAAAATACTAAGGCGGTAGTACGTGAGATGGCGGAGTCAAAGCCGTCTTTTATGAGCTTATTCGCATCGGCTTTGTCGTAGCCTAACCTGTCGAGGAAATACAAAAGTACCGCCTTGATATTCTCATAGTTTTCAAAGCTATCGGAAATGTCAAAATCAGAATCAAGGCGGTTAATATTGATAATATTCTCGCGCTTCGGGGAGATATCCCCGAGGGCTTCGTCTTCCCCGACGAGCAGTATTTTGAGCACGCATATCAGCTTGTAAACGAGATTAAGAGCATCGGCGATTTTTGTATCGGCGGCGCGTGTTATCCCGAAATTCACCCCGAAAGCAAGAACAGGGTTGAGGATATAGAATACCTTAAACAGAAGGTTGACTGCGGTATGGATTTTCTTACGTCCCAGCTCTTTTTTGACAATGAAAAGTTTTTGAATTTCGTTGAAATTTGCAGGGTAAAGGGCATAGAAATCCCGATTATCGCGGGAATTATGCCGATAACCAACGCAAAGCAGATTATGCGTTCAATCGAGCTTTCAAACTGCTCAGTGCCGAAGAAGTTTTACAGGATAATGGAGCGTTTCGGCGATGACGACGCCTCAATGAAACAGGCGGGAATTATCTACGCTACCGAGCAGATTATCGACCTTATGGCAAACGGAATTAACAACATACATATTTATACCATGAACAAGCCCGACGTGGCAGAAAAGATTATGAGCGGGCTGAGCGAAATTATTAAGTAATGGATAAAAAAGAGATTTTAAGATATTTAAGAACCAACAGCAAAACCGAGGACGAGCGCATACTCGCGCTTGTTGACGAGGCGGCTGAGACGGTTGAAAAAACCGCGGAAATTAAAACGCTTTACAGAATATTCGACTGTACGGTAAGCGAGGACGCTTTGACTCTCGGCGATATGACTTTTAAGAGCAGGCGCCTTGCGCAGAATCTTAAAGGCTGCAAAAAGGTTGCCGTTTTCGGCGCGACTCTCGGGCTG
>CAJOER010000178.1 GCA_905233805.1 uncultured Eubacterium sp.
TACAGGGTAGCTGACTCAATCGAGGCGGTACTTAACCTTGCAAAGCGTTCAAATAAATACATTGACGAAACTATGCCCTGGGCGCTTGCAAAGGATGAGAGCAAGAAAGAAAGGCTCGGCACGGTTCTTTACAACCTTCTTGAGTCAATCAGATTTATTTCGGTTCTTCTCTCCCCCTTTATGCCCTCAACGAGCGAAAAAATCTTTGCGCAGATGAATTGCGGCATTAAGGATTACGACTCGCTTTCAGCTTTCGGAGCGCTTGAAGCAGGCACAAAGGTCGGCAAAGCCGAGGCACTTTTCCAGAGAATTGATGCCGAAAAAATGCTTGCCGATATCGCCGCAAAATACGAGGCAGAGGCAAAAGAAGAGGAAGAAAGCAAGGAAGAGGAAACTATCGAGATTTCAATCGACGACTTCTTCAAGAGCGACCTGCGCGTAGCGAAAATCCTTGAATGTGAAAAGATTGAAAAATCAAACAAGCTTCTTAAAATGCAGCTTGACGACGGTTCGGGCAAGCCGAGGCAGATAGTTTCGGGTATCGCAAAATGGTACAAGCCCGAGGATTTAATCGGCAAAAAAGCTATAATTGTAACTAACCTCAAACCCGTTAAGCTCTGCGGCGAAATCTCGCAGGGTATGCTCCTTTCGGGCGAAAAGGACGGCGAGGTTGCGGTAACCTTTGTTGACCTTCCCGTAGGCGCAAAAATCTGCTGATATGTATAAGAATATATTTGACACGCACACTCATTACGACGACGAACAGTTTGATAAAGACAGAAACTCCCTTATCTCCTCTCTTGAAGATAAGGGAGTTATCGGCGTTGTGAGCTGCGGGGTTGATATTGAAACGAGCAAGGCAAACAAAAAGCTGTCCGATGAATACGGATTTGTATATTTTGCGGCGGGATTTCACCCCGAAAACTTAGAGGGATTTGAGCTTTCGGATTTAGAGGAAATTGAAGCGCTTGCAAAAAATGAAAAATGTGTTGCAATCGGCGAAATCGGACTTGACTATCACTGGATGAGTTCAACGAAAGAAAAACAAAAAGAGTTTTTCATTTCCCAGATTGAGCTTGCGAAAAAGCTTGATATGCCCGTAATAATTCATGACCGCGAGGCGCACGGCGACACTCTGCAAATCATTAAAGACACTGAGCCGAAGGGCGTTTTGCACTGCTTTTCCGGCTCGGTTGAAATGGCGAGGGACGTAATAAAACTCGGTATGTATATCGGTTTAAACGGCGGTTGTCAGGAAAATACCGATTGAAAAGCTCGTGCTTGAAACGGACTGCCCCTACCTCTGCCCCGAGCCTTACAGAGGACGGAGAAACGACTCGTCGTATATTCCCTATATTGCCGAAAGGATAGGCGAAGTTCTTGATATGAGTGCACAGGAGGTTCTTGATATCACGGCTGAAAATGCAAAAAGACTGTATGAAATATAAAAGCGTTACGGATGACCGTAACGCTCTTTTTTTAATATTTTGATTTACCGTATTTTCTTACGTATTTATAAAGCTTGCTGACGTCCTTCCAGCGCAGAGGCTTTGTTCTGGCGTTCATCTGGGTTACAGCGTAAACTCTGCCTTTATACTTATAAAGTCCCGAGTATGAAGCGCCGAGAACCTCGGAATATCCGGTCTTTCCGCCGATATGGCCTTTCATATGCCTGCGCACCATATGGTCGGCAGTATAGCATCCGTATCTTTTATGATATTTAACCGAGCGGAAGCCGTACTGCTCTTTTCCCACTACCTGGCAGAACCTGTCATATCTGTAACCGTAAGCGGTAATTCTTGAAAGGTCGTAAGCGGTGGTATAATGCCTTTTGTTCGGAGAACCGTAAGTATTAGTGAAATGTGTGTGCTTAATTCCTATCTTCCTTACGATTCTGTTCATCCGCCTTGCGTAATTCCTTTCGGAACCTGAGACGCCGGTTGCAATCATTACCGCCGCGTCATTAGCGGAACCGAGTATCATAGCGTAAGCAAGGTCGCGGTTTCTGTATCTGTCGCCGGAGTATGCGTTAAGCCTCTGAGCGGCAACGTTTCTTGACTTATATGTAACGGGAGAAGTTCCGTTGAATTTACCCGACTCAATTAACGTAATAAGCGTCATTATCTTCGTACAGCTTGCAGGCTTCTGGCGCTTATTCATTTTTTTATCGTATATTACCTTCCCCGTGTCAAGGCAGTAAATACAGGAGGTTTTTGAACTGAGCTTAAGAGTTTCGATATTGGTAGTATATACTTTTATCGGCTTGGATCTGAAGCCCTTTGCTTTCTCCGAAGGCTCAACGACAATTCTCCACTTTCCGTAAGTACGGTTCCTGTATTTCTTGGGAATTGAAATTGTAACCTTAGCGGTTTTAGCTTCCTTTGTCTTATAAGTCTTTTTGGTTACATATTCTTCTTTCTCGCTGCTGTATCTCTGGAGAAGGATTTTCCTCGACGGCTTAGCGGGAGAAACCTTAACGGTAAAAGCAACTTTCTGAGATTTCTTACAATTGAAAGAATGTTTTATTCCCGTAACCTTAGTTGATACTTTTTTAACTTTTTTCTTTTTAGACGTGCTCTTTTTCTTTTTTGGCTTTTATCAGCGGCCTGCGCACTTATCGGAAGCGCCCCGAATGCCATAATCAAGCAAAGAAATAGGCATAGAGTTTTTTTCATATTCACACTACATTCCTTAAAATATTAGAAAAATATTATAGCATATTATACCTATATTTACAAGTGGGTAGTTACTTGTTTTTTATGCGGTCTATCACATTTTTCTCAAGGCGGCTTATCTGTGCCTGAGATATTCCTATTTCGCGCGCGGTTTCCATCTGCGTTTTTCCCTGCATAAAGCGCATATATAAAATTCTGTTTTCCCTTTCGCTCAGGTTTTTAAGTTCGTCTTTGAACATAATTTCGTCAACCCAGTCGCTGTCGGAGGAATTGTCGCCGAGCTGGTCCATAATATAAATTGTATCGCCCCCGTCACTGTATACCGTATCATAAAGGGATACGGGGTCGACTATCGCTTCAAGAGCGATAACGACGTCGCTTTTTTTCATATTCAGTTCCTTTGCAATCTGTTCGACCGACGGTTCCCTGCCGAGTTCGTTTGTAAGGCGCTCCTTGACCTGCATGGCTTTATATGCGGTATCCCTCATTGAACGCGAAACCCTGACGGGATTATCGTCCCTGAGGTACCGTCTTATTTCCCCTATGCACATCGGCACGGCATAGGTTGAAAACTTTACGTTTAAATCAAGGTTGAAATTATCTATTGCTTTTATAAGTCCGATTACTCCTACCTGAAACAAATCGTCCATATTTTCGCTGCGGTTTGAAAAACGCTGAACTACCGAAAGAACAAGCCTGAGATTGCCGAGAACAAGGGCGTCCCGCGCTTTTTCGTCGCCGCCTTGCGCCTTTTTGAGCAGCTCGGTTTTTTCGTTTTCGCTGAGTACCTTTAATTCGCCCGTATTAATTCCGCAAATTTCGACCTTGTTGAAGTACTGCACATAATCATTCCCTTAATTTTTATGTACAGAAAAGCCCTCTGCACTATTATGTGCAGAGGGCTGATATTTTATAAGGTTATTCTTCAAATATTCCCGCTTCCTGCATTGAGGCAACGAGCTTTCTTATGTCACCCAGCGCCTTTTCGCGCGGGATGGAATACATTTTACAAAGGTTGAACGCCATTTTATCCTCGTCGTATCCCTTTTCAATCATATCCCAG
>CAJOER010000179.1:0-1375 GCA_905233805.1 uncultured Eubacterium sp.
GGGATAAGAACCGTAGGTAAAGTTTTCAATACCCATGGTTTCAATCGAGTGCAGGATATGTTTATTCTCAACGCCTTCCTTACACATTCCCGAAAGGTCGCCTTTAATATCAGCCATAAATACGGGAACTCCCAAATCCGAAAATGACTCGGCGATAACCTTAAGCGTTACGGTTTTACCCGTACCGGTTGCGCCGGCGATTAGTCCGTGGCGGTTACACATTGAGGGTTCAAGATACACCCTTTCTTTTCCCGTTGCAAGCCAGATTTTTCCGTTTTCGTTAATGTACATAAATGTGCTCCTTTATTTAATAGTAATGCTTTTTTTCTTTGACCATGCCGAATAGTATTTCTTCTTGCCGACCTTTTTATAGGTGCGGATTCTGAAATAATACTTCTTCTTTGATTTAAGTTTTTTAATTACTTTTTTAACGGTCTTATTCTTTTTAACCGTAACTGATTTTGCTTTTTTGAACTTTTTATTTGTGCTGTACTGGATAATATATCCGGTTGTGTTTTTAGTCTGTTTTTTCCATTTAAGGGTAATCTTTTTCTTTCCTGCCGTCAGCTTTTTGAAGCTCGTTTTGGCAGGTTTGAGTTTAGCTATTGTTTTCTGCTTTACAAAAACCTTTTTACAAACCGAACAGTGCGAGCCTTTGGTTTTACCCTCTTTTTCAAAGGTGGGCTTAACCGCCTTGTCCGTAACCTTCTTATGCGCAACTTTTTTAAGGACTTTTTCCGTCTTGTCGCCGCAGGTTGAACATTTATATATTTTTCTTCCCTCTTTTTTGCAGGTTGCTTTAACGGTTTTAATCAGCTTGTAGTCGTGGATGTGGTCATGTGAATCCAGTATAAGGGGCTTTTTAATCTTGCCGTCGTTACTTGTAACTATAATAACGTATGCGCCCTTATATGGCTTATACGGTATTGTAGCGGAAAGAGTAATATCCCCGCTTGTTTCGGCGTAATACTGATTGATATACAGAAGAGAATCGCTGTTAATCTTGTAATTATCGGGAGTACCCTTGACAGCCATAACAGTATAGTACTTTTCTTTTACTGCTTTATCGTAAATACAGCTGAAAGTAAAGGAGCTCTTACTGTCCTTAGTCATAAACTGCGTTTTCTTATACTGCGCCTTGCTGCTGTTTGCAAAGAGCGTTAATCCCGTAAAGGTATTATTTGTTTTTGAAGCATAGCTTACGCCGTCGGGCGTTTCATTATCAAGCCCGATTTTAAACGGAGCCTCGCTTGAAGCGGTATTTTCATCAAGATTTTTAAAGCTGATACCGCTGTCTATGGTATATGAGGGAGCCGTATTGACTACCTTTTTAACCACGTTATCGTGGATGAGGAAACTCTGCATAGAGTTATTG
>CAJOER010000179.1:1403-2731 GCA_905233805.1 uncultured Eubacterium sp.
ACGCCTCCCTGCCGTCGTAACTTTCGTTATTATACGCGATTTCAAAGCCGCGCATTACGTTACCGCTCGTGTGCATTGTAACGCCGCTGTTTCTCACGTTGTTATTCTGCGCGCAGGTGTATTCACAGTAATCGGAAAAGTCATTATTCCTTACGATTACGTTTTCAATAACGTTATTACTGTTACCGCCGATACCGCAGCTCATAAGCAGCCTTCCGCCCTTATTGCCGGAAACGAGAACGTTCCTTACGGTGTTGCCGTCGGAGGTTTCGGGGGACGTAAGTCCGCCCCATTCATTCTCTCTGCCGTAGATATACCACGTGTTGCAATCCGCGCAGTTGATATTTATTTTACTTCTTTTATCAAGAGTATTGTGGCAACAGTAAATACCGTCGGCAACGGAGTTATCACAGTCGCCCGAATACGCGAAGAAACAGGTTGAGTTTTCAAGATAGTTTCCGCAGAAATACAAATCCTTGTAATTTACGCTCGCGCTTGTGCCCGCAAACTTGCACGCTCCGCCGAAAGCGAAGATTTCATTATTGACAAGAGCGCAGTTAATCACTCTGATATTTTCATAGCTTTCGGTTGCGGGTTCAGCGTCTTCAGGTCTTATTGAAAACGCCTGGTCGCGGAATTCAACACCGTAAAAATATACGTTTTTAGTCGGATAAAGAATAATGGGATGCTTATTTACATTGTCCGAATACACAAATTTTACAGGATTTTTTCTGCCGTGAATTCCGTCAATAACAAGGTTTGACGCCTTGATATTGATATTGTTATACGAGCCCGAGGCAACGCTTTCAACGCTCTCGTCAAATACGATAGTATAAGAGTGCTGAGGGTCGGCATTTGCTTTTGCAACCGCCTCGCGGAAGGTAATAACGCTGTCGCCGTAATTGACCTCCGCATCGCTTACAGGCTCGGCGCTGTTTACCGTTATAACCTTATCCGTATCGGGAATTGCGCGGTAAAGACCGATTTCCATTCCTGATTTTTCGCCGTTGATAACGGTATAAAACTCAAACGGTTCATATCCGACGGCAGAAAGATAAACGTGGTGCCAGCCGTTAGTGAGAGGAATATCACACGGCGTCGTATACTTTTCGTATCTTATTCCGTCAATATATACGTCCGCTCCGACGGGATTTGTTTTAATACTGAATATTCCCGTCTTGATATCTTTTTCTCCCTGCCACGGCGAAGTGTAGCTCCACTCTCCCGGACAGTAATTGTTATCAAGGAAGAACACCTTATCCTTTGTTCCGAGGGCAGGCGAGGAAACACTCTGCGCGTCATAGGTGGAAACGTTAAGCTTCGTCACC
>CAJOER010000180.1:0-1347 GCA_905233805.1 uncultured Eubacterium sp.
GTAAGAAAAAGGCGTGGATTTGGATACCGATAGTGAACATTATCCTTATCGTTGTAGCATCTATACTTGATATATCACCGCTTTATCATGATTATCCTGTTAGTTATTTAACAATTTTCATTGTCTGTTGCAGCCTGTTTTATTATATCTGGCTCCACCTGGAGTTTGTTAAGGAGCACGAAAGAGACCTTAAGGCTGAACAGAGAATAAAGATTATGATAAGCCAGATTCAGCCGCATTTTTTGTATAATACATTGACGACAATTCAGTCGCTTTGTCTCGTTGACCCACAAATGGCGTCCGAGGTAACGGGTAAGATCGGAGCATATCTCAGAAATAATCTTGATTCTCTTGAGCAGGATAACCTTATTCCGCTCAGCAAGGAATTGGAATACACAAAACTATATGCCGATATTGAAATGCTGCGTTTCCCTGAAATCAGCGTTGAGTACAGTATAGACGCGTATGACTTTATGATTCCTGCGCTGACAATTCAGCCGCTTGTTGAAAACGCAATTCGCCACGGCGTTCGTGAGGTTGAGCAGGGGTTAGTAGAAGTTTCAACCTCAAGGACTGAAAGCGATTACATCATAGTTATCAGCGATAACGGCATTGGCTTTGACCCCAATATGCCGTTAGACTCAGATAAAGACCATATCGGTATCAAAAACGTAAGCGAAAGAATAAAGGCGCTGTGCGACGGTACGCTTACCATTGACAGTCAATCAGGAAAAGGAACGGTTATAACCATTACAATACCGAGGAATACAGAATGAAAATAATTTGTGTTGACGATGAAAAACTTGTCTTAAGGCTTGTTGTTCATATGTGCGAGGAAATGCCTCAAATCAGCGAGGTTGTGGGCTTTTCAAGCTCGCTTGAAGCGCTCGAATATCTGGAGAATAACAGCGCAGACCTCGCACTGCTTGATATTGAAATGCCTAAAATTAACGGTATTACACTTGCCGTAAAAATTAAGGAATTGCACCCTAATATATCCGTTGTTTTTTTGACGGGATATTCAAATTATGCGCTTGAAGCGTTCAGGATTCATGCAAACGGTTATATTATGAAACCGATTGAAAAGGAAAAGCTTGTTTCGGAAATTGAACACTCACTTTCGTCAAAGGTAAACATACAGTACCCTCACATCTTTGCAAAGACCTTCGGGGAATTTGAGTTTATGATAGACGGAAAGCCATTGCGTTTTGCAAGGTCAAAATCCAAGGAACTGCTCGCGTTTCTTATTGACAAACAGGGGGCAGGCGTGAAAAGAGCCACCGCTTTTGCGGCGTTATATGAGGACGCTTTGTATGACCGCAAAATGCAAAAAAGCTTTACCTAAAA
>CAJOER010000180.1:1440-3243 GCA_905233805.1 uncultured Eubacterium sp.
CTTTTGCAAGGCGACGTGCAGGCGGTTAACTCGTACAGAGGCGAGTATATGTCGAATTATTACTGGGCAAATATGACGGAAGCCTTTATCGATCAATCTCTAAGAAAGTAAATAGATGTAAATGCCTTCGGTATTCAGTGTACCGAAGGTGTTTTTTTTGCAAAAAATAAATTTTTTCAGGAAAACCGCCGTATGTGTTATACATTTGTTATACATAACCTTTTATAATACTTACGAATAACTATATTTATTATTATGTTATAATATAGCGGCGTTATGTAACCGTTTTGTTACTGCTGTGGTGTTATGATGAGCACACAATGAAAAATTATGGAAATGAGGGCGAAAGAATGAAGCATCGTATATTGAGCAAGTTTCTCTCCTGGCTGACGGCAATGGCTGTGCTGCTTTGCAGTATGGCTGTATGCTGCACGGCGTTTGCTGCGCCTGTCACAAACGATGTCAGGAATGAAAGAGAGCTTCGCGAGGCGATTGAAGAGGGCGGTTCTATTTTCCTTGAAACGGATATTCTGCTGGAAGCGCCGCTTGAAATCGGCACCGCCAAGAAGCAGACGTCGCTTATTGATCTGAAAGGCTTTTCTATTTACAGAACGATGGATTCCGCCAAGGGCGACGGCTACGTCATTAAAGTCGGCAACCAGGGCAAACTGGAGATTGTTAATACAGGCAAAAATAAGGATTGCGGCATTTACGGCGGCTGGTCGAATAGCAACGGCGGCGGTGTACTCAATTACGGCGAGTTCCGTATGAACCACTGCAACGTTGCGGCGGCATTTTCGCGGCCTCGGGTAGCAAGACCGACCTTGTTGACGTGACCGTCAGCGGAAACACGTCGAACGGCAGCGGCGGCGGTATCGCTGTGCAAAGGGGTGCAACGTACTGCTCGCTGCTTTCCGTGACGGTAAAATCGAACACCGCGGCGTATGACGGCGGCGGTATCGAAAGCCTCGGCGGCATAGAAATGGGCGGCGGCACGAGCGAAACGGTGATTACGTCTAACGTTGCTTACGGCAGCGGCAGCGGCATTTACGCCAATTATAACGATATCACCGTCCGCGGCAAGGTAACGGTAAAAGATAACGAAGGCTCGGACGTCTATCTCAGAAACAATACAAAAATCGCCGCCAAAGAATTAACGGAAGGATCCTCCATCGGCGTGACGTTTGACGACAGACAGCGCGAATTCACCACCGGCTACAGCGAGTTCAATACGGACGACCCCTCCACGTTCTTCTTTGCCAATACCGAGGATGGCACCGTTGCGTTTAACGAAGCAAACACGGAAGCGGTGGCAACGGTCGGTTACACCGAGGTCAGTGTTTATGATGAAAATAACGAGCTGACGCAAAGCGATAAATATCTTGACCCAGACGACGCGTGGACGGCGGCAACGGACGCTGCCACGGCGGATAACACCGTGGTCTTCAGGCTCGGCTCCAACTGGACGCACAAGGGCAGACTGAACGTCAGGGACAAAAAGAACGTCATTTTTGACCTGAACGGTTACTACGTTGACGGCGACAGAGACTTTGAGCATAAGGTTGACGGCGGCTCCGTCTTTCTGGTGGACAGCGGCGCTACCTTTACGGTGATGGATTCACGCCCCGACAGTAAGGGCTATGACGGCTATAAGGGCGGCGTGATTACCAACGGCTCAAACAGTATGAACGGCGGAAAATATGTTTCTCAACTTATTTATGCTGATAGTTCATTGAGAAATAATTTTGATGTACAGCGTGAAATTGGACTTGCTGCAAATGCTCAAGATTTTTTGGTAAGAAT